>CBDVAK010000055.1:0-15002 GCA_965371945.1 uncultured Candidatus Competibacteraceae bacterium | reverse complement strand
GGTTGAGGGTATAGGCCATGGCCAGAAAGGATGCCGCCGCCATGAAGTAGCCGGCGTAGTTGGTGGCACCGGGGAAGGTGTGGCCGGTCCAGCGCGCCAGCATCTGCAGCACGATGATGGACAGCAGCGCCAGCAGTGACAGCGCCGCCAACGCGCCGCAAAAATCATAGACGGCATCGAGCACCCGGCGTACAGGATGCGCGCTTGCAGATGATGGCACCAGGTGTCCTCCCTGGAATCAGGCGATTTCTGGCAACAAAGTTGCCGGAGATCGCCTCTGGGTTGGTTCGGCAAACCGGGCCCGGCAGCGCCGGACCCGGTCAGCAGTCTACTTCGAGGACTGATAGGTTTCGACGATGGCGGTACCCTCTGGCCCGGCCTGCTCCATCCACTCGGCGGTCATGGTGGCGCCGATTTCTTCCAGATCGGTGCGAAGCTGATCGCCAGCCGGCTGTACCGTCATGCCGTTGGCCGCCAATTGAGCCAGATACCAGTCGGCCAGTTGCTGGGATTTCGCGGTACCGGCTTTCTCAGCCAGCATGGCGACACCCTTGACCACGTCCTGGGTGCTCTGGTCGAGATCCTCCCAGGCGTCCTTGTTGACGAACACGTAGTTGCGGGGCAGCCAGGCGTTGACGTCATAGAAATTGCTCAGTTGCTCCCACACCTTGCGGTCGTAGCCGGTGGAACCGGAGGAGATAAATGCGTCCGCCACCCCGGTGGCCAGTGCCTGTGTCAGTTCGGCGGCCTCGATCTGCACCGGCAGCATGCCCGATAGCTCGGCCATGCGCGCGGTGGCGGAGTTGTAGGCGCGGAACTTGATGCCTTTCATGTCGGCGACCGAGTTGACGTCTTTCTTGAAGTAAAGGCCTTGTGGCGGCCAGGGCACCGAGTAGAGCAGGATCAGACTCTGTTCCTCGAGCACCTTCTCCAGGGTTGGGCGCAGCGCCTGCCAGAGAATTTCGGAATCCTCATAGGAGGTTGCCAGAAAGGGAACGGAATCGGCGCCGAAGATGACGTTTTCGTTCTGGTGCGCCGACAACAACCGTTCACCGATCGGCGCCTGGCCGGTTTGCACCGCGCGTTTGATTTCCGAACCCTTGAACAGCGAGCCGCCGCCGTGGACGATGATTTCCAGCTCACCACCGGTGGCCACCTTAATTGCCTCGGCGAAATCCTTGCCATTCTGGGTGTGAAAGTTGCTGTCCGCGTAGGCCATGGGCATATCCCATTTCTCCGCCGCTGACGCCCCTGCGCTGAGCCCCAGCACGGCGGCGATCGCCAGCGCCGAAGCGGTTGTCCTTGCCAGTGATTTCATGACCATATCCACGACTCCCATTTGTTTGTAGGCATTGTTGTTGCTGTTTACGCGGCCCGGTCCGCCCGGTAGGCGGACAGGTCAACGTCGGGTTTTGCCCCGGTCATCAGTTGTGCGATCAGGCGACCGGACTTGGCGCCTGCCGTGAGCCCCACGTGGTGATGACCATAGGCGAAAAAGACCTTGGAGTGAATCGGTGAACGTCCGAGTATCGGCAGGCTGTCGGATGGCGCCGGACGGTGTCCCATCCAGTCGCTGCGGGCGCTGAACTCGAGCCCCGGCAACAAGGCCCGGCCGCCGCGCAGCAACAGCTCCGCCGGCGCCTTCGAAGGCCCGGCATGCAAGCCGCCGAACTCGACCACACCGGCCAGCCTCAGACCGGCATCCATCGGTGTGACGACCATTTTGCGCGCCGCGTCCATGAGCGGCAGCGAAGGGCGTACGCTGGGTTCGCTAAGCTCGATATGATAGCCACGCTCGGACTCCAGTGGCACACTGGCGCCGTGCTCGGCCGCCAGCCGGCCTGACCAGGGCCCGGTGGCGATCACCACGTCCGCCGCGCGCAGTGGTTCGTCGCCGGTTTGCAGGGTCACCCCGTCATCGCCGGCATCGACATGTCTGACCTCGGCGCGGACGATGTCGCCGCCGGCAGCGCTGAACGCGGCTGCCAGGTCCTCGACATAGGCGCTTGGGTTGGCGATGAAAGCATGTTCCCTGAGTAATACCGCGCAACGGTATTCGGGGGCCAGCGCGGGCTCCAGATCGCGCACAGCATCTCCTTCCAGCACCTCCCAGTCGAAACCCGCATTGCGGCGCAGCGACCATCCGAAGCTGTTGGCCTCAAATGCCTGGCGGTCCCGGTAGACATAAAGATAGTCGGAGAGCCGTATCCAGTGGCTGGCCGGCGTGCCGGCCGCCAGGCGCTGGTGTTCATCGACACTGTCGACCAGCAGCGGAGCCAGATTTTGGGCGATGTACTCGACCTTCTCGCGTCTCGAAGAACGCAGATAGGGGATCAGCCAGGGCAGCAGCTTGGGCAGATAGGCCCATTTCATGAACAGCGGCCCGTCGCTTCCGAACAGCATGGCCGGGGCGTGCGCCAGGATGCCGGGTGTCGCCACCGGCACCACCGCGCTGCGAGCCAGTATGCCGGCATTGCCGAACGAGGCGCCGGCAGCCGGCCCCTCCCGATCGATCAGTACCACCTGCCGACCCATCCGCTGCAGGTGGATCGCGCAGGAAACGCCGAGAATCCCCGCGCCGATCACCGCGGTCCTGGATGTGTTTGATGCGCTCATGGTGGTGCGAGCAGCCTTCCCTGTGCAGGTTGATCAGTCAAGCGTAGCCAGATCCGCGGGTTCTTGCCAGCACATGTTGATTCATCGGTGTGCCCGTCACGCCACCCACTCGCTGACTGGAGCCCGGGCCTCATGCAAAGGCTGGCTGATGATATCGACCAGGGTCGGGCCGTCATGGGCGATCGCCTCGCGCAGCACACCACGCAATTTGGCGGGATCCTCGACCCGCCAGCTCTTGAGGCCGTAGGCGGCGGCGACCGCGGCGTGATCGGTGGTGCTGAAATCCACCGAATAGTAGCGCGCGCCGAAACCGGCGTGTTGTCCGGCCTTGATCCAACCGTAAACACTGTTGGAAAACACCAGGAAAGTGATCGGCAACCGCAGACGGGTCACCGTTTCCAGCTCGCCGGCGGTGAAGCCGAAGCTGCCGTCTCCCATGGCGGCTACCACTTTTGCCGACGGGCGTCCGATCTGCGCCCCGACCGCGGCGGAAAGTGAATACCCCAACGCGCCATGCGCGCGGTTGGTGATGAAGTGACGCCCGGCCCTGGGAATCCGGTAGTAGGCCGAGAAATAGGGGCAGGGTGTGCCCGGATCAGCCACCACGACGGCATCATCGGGCAGTATCGCGTTGAGGTCCGCGATCACCCGCTCGGGACGAATCGGGCGCTGATCGCTGGCGGCCAGTTGCTCGAACGCCGCGAACTTGGCTGCTTTCGCGCCGGCTACCGAATCACGGCCACCGAAATCGGTGTCGTCGACCCCGAGGTCGTCCAGCGCCCGGTTGAGTGCTTCGAAAGCCAGACGGATGTCGGCCACTATCGCCACTTCGGTATGGTAGTTGGCGGAGATCGCCATGGGGTCGGCGTCGATATGGATCACCCGTATGTCCGGGCCCGGAGAGCGCCATCGTTCGGTGGTCACCGAGCCGGCGCGGCAACCGACAAATACCACCAGATCGGCTGCATCGATGATGGCCCGGGTTGCGGCCACGCCACCATTGCTGCCGACCACGCCAAGGTGGTTGGGGTGGTCGTCGGACAAACTGCCCTGGCCGCTGACACTGGTGGCCACCACCAGGTTGAGTCGTTCCGCAAACCTTGCCAGGGTGGCCTCCGCGCCGGCCAGTACCGCACCGCCACCGCAGATCACTACCGGCTGGCGTGCCGACAGGATGGCATCGATAGCGGCCGTTACTGTGCCGGGGTCTGGAGCGCTGCGCCATGCAGGGAAGCTGCCGAATTCGGACTGAGCCCATAGTTCGCCGGTCACAGGCGCTGTTTGCACGTCGAACGGGAAACCCAGATGCACGGCCCCCGGGCGCCCGGTGGTGGCCGCCCGAAAAGCGTGGCGAACCATATTGGGCAATCTCTGCGGGTGATCGATCAGGCCGTTCCATTTGGTCAGCGGGCGAAACAACTGATCCTGGTTGAGTTCGGTCAGCGGGTAGCGACCGCGGGATGTCACCGACACGTCGCTGGTGATCGCCAGCAACGCGACCGAGGATTCGTTGGCTTCCACCACTCCGGGCAGTATGTAGGTGGCGCCGCCCCCGCTGGGCCCTTCGCAGACGCCGACGCGGCCGGTGACACGGGCATAGGCGTCCGCCATATAGGCCGCGCAACGTTCGTCGCGGGTGAGGATATGCTGCATGCCGTGGTCAAGGCGGTGGAGCGCATCGTAGAAGGGCAGGGTGGTATCGCCGCAGAGACCGAAGATATGGCGCACGCCGTGGCCTTGCAGCAGCCGCACCATGGCCTCGGCGCCGGTGACGGTGGTTTCATCGCTCATAAGTAATGCCGTGGTGTGCCGACCGGGGACGGATCCAGCTACAGTTTACTGAGGGATGGGCAGATGTCACTGTAAAGAGTGCGGGCTAGGGCGCCCGCGGAACCTTTTCAGCGGCCGACAGCTCATGACCACTACCGATAGCAGGATATCCGGCGGCAAAACGGTCTACGGTGCTGCAGTCGGGATACTCATGCTGGAAACCCGATTCCCGCGTATCCTCGGCGACATCGGCAATGCCCTGACCTGGCCGTTCCCGGTGCTCTACCGGGTGGTGCGTGGTGCATCGCCCGATCGGGTGGTGCGTCGCGGGGCAGAGGGACTGCTGGATGCTTTTGTGGCCGCGGCCCGCGACCTGGTGGCCGACGGTGCGGATGGCATCACCACCAACTGTGGATTCCTGGCCCTGTTCCAGGCTGAATTGAGCCGCGCGGTGGGAGTGCCGGTGGCGACCTCATCGCTGATGCAGGTATCCATGGTGCAAAGCCTGCTGCCACCCGGGCGCAGGGTGGGTATTTTGACCATCTCCGAGTCCACCCTGACCACGGACCATCTGACTGCCTCAAATGTGTCTGTGGACACCCCGGTGGTCGGCACCGACAGCGGTCAGGAGTTCACCCGCGTGATACTCGATGATGAACCCACGCTGGATGTCGGGTTGGCGCGTCGAGACCTGCTGGAGGCAGGTGCCCGGTTGATGACGGAGCATCCCGACACAGGCGCCATCGTGCTGGAATGCACCAATATGGTGCCCTACGCCATCGACCTCCAGCGAACGTTGGGGGTGCCGATATTCAGCATTTACACCTTCGTACAATGGTTCCACGCCGGACTCTCCCCACGCGCCTTCTAGAAAAGGGGACGCTACTCCTTTCCAGAAAGGGTTTGCATCCCGAATGGCACTGGCTTGAACAAGCACCATCGTCATCCCGGCGCAGGCCGGGATCCAGTTGTCGCCGCAATGGTCTCGTTCCCTGGATTCCGGCCTGCGCCGGAATGACGGAAGGGTGCGGCGTGTTCCTTGTTCGCCTTAAGTCAGTGCCATTCGGTTGCGTCCCCTTTTCTACGGGCTGTGGTGAGGAAGGCGTCGATGGTGCGCAGATGAGCGCGTTCGCTGAGGCAGACCAGGGACTCCGTCATCCGTCTCCGGCAGTCGTTGAGCTCGAGCATTCTGAGTCGTGTGTCGAATCCGAACTCGGCCTGCGAGGCGATGCCGACTCCGATGCCCTCGGCCACGGCTTCGCGAACAGACTCCTGGCCCTCCGCATCCAGCATGACCCGGCATTCGACTCCGGCGTCGTGCAGTTGCTGTTCGACCACCCGCCGCGTGAGCGAGCCGCGTTCGCGCATGACCACCGGCACCGATGCCAGTTCGCGCAGGGAGATGCCGGCCCGATCCGCCCAGGCGTGGTCCTTGCCGACGAAAGCGACCAGTGGATCGCTGCGCAGCGTGAATTTCTGAAAGCGCGCATCATCGGCGATATCGGCCAGCACTCCGAGGTCCGCACGGTAATCCAGCAGACGGCTCATGACCTCGTCCGAATTGCCGATGGCAAGCGATACCGAGATACCGGGGTAGCGGCGTTGAAACGCGCTGATCAGATGGACCACATGTGACGGTGCATCGGCGGCCAGGTTGAGATGCCCGACTCGCAGGGCCTGGCTCTCGGTGAGCAGTTCCACCGCTTCTTGCTCCATCTCGAACAAACGCCGGGTGATCTCCAGCAGCCGGCTGCCCAGCTCGGTGATGCGGACATTGCGGTGATGGCGGTCGAACAACAATACGTCGAAATGGGTTTCCAGTTTGCGAACCTGGTCCGACACTGCGGGCTGGGTGAGATGCAGACGTGCCGCGGCTTTTGAGAAGCCGCCGCAGACCGCGACTGCATGAAAGGCCCTGAGCCGGGAATAATGCATAAGTACAACCTATAGAAAGCATCTGTCAGGACGATTGGACTTATTCTACAGTCCTGCGAGGATTGCGGGTCAAGACCGGCTCGACGACGCCGGAATTTCGCCTACTATTGAGGAAGCCCCGAGCTTGCACCCGTGTGTGGGGTGCTTGGGAGCTTGTGGAAACTGCATGCTGCCATCGGTAACGGCAGCGCGTTTTGAACCGTTGCGGGAATTCGAGGAGATTCAGCATGAGTACATCACCCTGGGCAACCGACTATGTCTATAGCAGAGGGTATCGCGGCAAGGTCAAGGGGCTGGTACTGGACTGGAGCGGCACCGTGGCGGACGCTTATGTCATCGCGCCCGCGGTGGTGTTTGTCGAGGTCTTTCGCAAGCAGGGTGTGGATATCAGCATGCTGGAGGCACGTGGTCCGATGGGGTTGCGCAAGGATCTGCACATCAAGGCGTTGACGGAGGTGCCTGAAATCCGCGATCGTTGGAAGGGCGTGCATGGCAGCTACCCGGACCAGGGCAGCGTCGATGCCATGTTTGCCGATTTCGTACCGCTGCAGCTCGATTGTCTGCGCGAGTACACCGGTCTGCTGCCGGGTATCGCGGAAGTCACCCAGCGTTTGCAGCAGGAATACGGGCTGAAGATCGGTGTGTCCACCGGGTTTACCCGCCCCATGGTCGACATACTCGAAGCCGATGCCCGCAAGCAGGGCTTCAACCCGGATGCCACTGTTGCCGGTGATGAGGTCATCAACGGCGCCCGGCCCAAGCCCTTCATGGTGTACCGCAACCTGGACCTGATGGACATCCACCCGATTCAGTCCGTGGTCAAGGTCGACGATACCGCATCCGGTGTGGGTGAAGCGCTGGAGGCGGGTTGCTGGGCCGTGGGCGTGGCCCTCTACAGCAACTACATGGACATTGATACTATCGAACAGGCCGAAAACATGTCTGAGGCGGATCTCGAGCGACGCCTGGCTTACACTCGGGAGGTGTTGCGCAAGACCGGTGCCCACTACGTCATCGACACCCTGCTCGACCTGCCTCCGGTCATCGACGACGTCAACCGGCGGTTGGCCAACGGCGAAAAACCCTGAGCGGATGGTAGTACCAGGGTACGGAGTCACATCCCAGTGAGCGCCACGCTTCCGCAACATTGCAACGTCGTGATCATCGGCGGCGGCATCATCGGTTGCAGCCTGGCCTACCATCTGGCGGAGTTGGGTTGTACCGACGTCGTGCTGCTGGAGCGCAAGGAATTGACCTGCGGCACCACTTGGCATGCCGCCGGTCTGGTCGGGCAACTGCGTGCCACCCAGAATCTCACCCGGTTGGCGCAATACACCACCGATCTTTATGCCATGCTGGAACAGCGCACCGGGCAGGCCACCGGTTTTCGCCAGCACGGCAGCCTCAGCATCGCCAGCGATCCGGAGCGGCTGGAGGAACTCAAACGCGGTGCTTCCATGGCCAGAACCTTCGGTCTGGAGGTGCAGGTCATAGAACCGGGTGAGATCGGTGAGCGCTGGCCGCTGCTCAATCTCGAGGGGCTGGTCGGTGGTGTATTCCTGCCCCGTGATGGTCAGACCAATCCTGTCGATACCACCATGGCGCTGGCCCGTGGCGCCCGTGACCGTGGCGTCAAGATCATCGAGCAGGTCAAGGTTACCGGGGTGTTGCAAGAGGGTGGTCGGGCCACCGGCGTGACCACCGACAGCGGCGCTGTGCGGGCCGATGTGGTGGTCAACTGTGCCGGCATGTGGGGGCGTGAGGTGGGACGCATGGCCGGGGTCAATGTACCCCTGCATGCCTGTGAACACTTTTATGTGGTCACCGAGGAGATCGAGGGTTTGCCCGCCAACCTGCCGGTATTGCGTGATCCCGGCGCCTGCGCCTATTACAAGGAGGACGCCGGCAAGATCCTGCTGGGCGCGTTCGAAAAAGTATCCAAACCCTGGGGTATGAACGGCATACCCGAATCGTTCAGCTTCGACGAATTGCCCGAGGACATCGACCACTTCATGCCGGTGCTGG
This sequence comes from uncultured Candidatus Competibacteraceae bacterium, assembly GCA_965371945.1. Lineage (GTDB taxonomy): Bacteria > Pseudomonadota > Gammaproteobacteria > Competibacterales > JAHEDQ01 > CBDVAK01. The sequence goes on along the minus strand of CBDVAK010000055.1, from coordinate 6,656 downwards.
AGCAGGCCATGGAGCGCGTGCCCGCGCTGCAGGACGCCGGTATCCGTACCTTCTTCAACGGTCCCGAGAGCTTTACCGCCGATGATCGCTATCTGTTGGGTGAGGCGCCGGAACTGAAGGGCTTCTTCGTGGCGGCTGGGTTCAACTCTATCGGCATCCAGTCGGCCGGTGGCGCCGGCAAGGTGCTGGCGGAATGGATCGTCAACGGTCATCCCCCCATGGATCTGTGGGACGTGGACATCCGCAGGGTGTTTCCCTGGCAGGGCAATGCCCGTTATCTGTACGACCGCTCGGTCGAGGCCCTGGGCTTGCTCTACGACATGCACTGGCCGTTTCGCCAGTACGCCACTGCCCGCAATGTGCGCCAGTCACCATTGCACGAGCGTCTTGCCGCGCACGGCGCCTGTTTCGGCGAGGTGGCAGGTTGGGAGCGGGCCAACTGGTTTGCGCCCGCGGGCGAAACTCCCGAGTACCGCTACAGCTACAAACGCCAGAACTGGTTCGAATACTCGGCCGCCGAACATCGTGCGGTACGCGAGCGAGTGGCGCTGTTCGATCAAAGCTCGTTCGCCAAGTTTCTGGTCCAGGGGCGCGACGCCGAGCGCGTTCTGCAGCACATCTGCGCCAACGACGTGGCGGTGGAACCCGGGCGCATGGTCTACACCCAGTGGCTCAACGAACGCGGTGGTATCGAGGCCGACCTCACCGTCACCCGGCTGGCCGAAGACCGCTACCAGGTGGTGACAGGCGCGCCAGTGGCGGGGCGCGATCTGCACTGGCTGAGCCGCCACGTGCCGGGCGATGCCCACTGCACAGTCACCGACGTGACCTCCGGGTTTGCGGTGCTGAGCGTCATGGGTCCCGACAGCCGGGCCTTGTTACAGCAGGTCGCCGACGCCGATCTCTCCAACGACGCCTTCCCGTTTGCCAGCGCCCGCGAGATTGCCATCGGCTATGCACGGGTGCTGGCCTGCCGTATCACCTATGTCGGTGAACTGGGCTGGGAACTGTATGTGCCCACCGAATCCGCCCGTCATCTGTTCGATGTGTTGATGGAGGCTGGATCAGACCACGGCTTGAAGTTGGCCGGCATGCACGTGCTCGATTCCTGCCGCATCGAGAAGGCCTATCGCCATTGGGGCCATGACATCACCGACGAGGACAACCCGCTGGAGGCAGGGTTGGGGTTCGCCTGCAAGCTCGACAAAGCGGGCGGCTTTATCGGCCGCGATGCGTTGTTACGGCAAAAAGAAACAGGCCTCAAACGGCGGTTGGTACAGTTCGCGCTGACCGACCCCGAGCCGCTGCTCTACCACAACGAACCGGTCTACCGGGATGGCGAGATCGTTGGCCATATCACCTCCGCCAACTACGGTCATCATCTGGGTGCTGCCATTGGGCTGGGCTATGTTAGTCATCCCGACGGAGTCGATGCCGGGTTCGTGCGCAGCGGCAGCTACGAGATCGAGATCGCCTGCGAACGCTATCCGGCCCGCGCCAGCCTGCGCCCCCTGTACGATCCGAGCAGCGACCGCATCAAGGCTTGAGGCCCTGGCTGCGGCTGAAACCACCGTAGGGTGTGCCGTGCGCACCATCCGGCGCCGGTAGACCACCATGCCAGGAACCCAGGCCCGGCAAAACCGGATCTCCTATCCCTGCAAACGAATGACATGGGCGGATTTCCCGAGCGCGCGATGGGCGATGTCCAGCAGATGTTGATGGTGGGTAAAAAAGAGGACCTGGGTGCTTTCCGCCAGTTCGGCCAGCATCCTGAATCCGGCGCCGGCACGATCGTCATCGAAGTTGATGAACAGGTCATCCGCGACGAACGGTAACGGGTCCGCGCGTTCCTGGTAGTCTTTGATCGAAGCGATACGCAGCGCCAGATAGAGTTGATCCACCGTGCCGGCGCTCATCCCCGATGTGGGAACGAGATTCCCGTCGGGTCTGACGCCGGTCAATTGGGCATGATCCTGAGCGTCGTAGACCACGCGTAGATCGGTGAACGATCCGCCCGTGATCGTGGCAAAGAGTTCGCCGGCGCGATTGAGCAGCGGTGCCTGTTTTTCTCGCCGGTAACGGTCAATCGCCCATTGCAGTAACAGCGCGGAGGTGCGTACCCGGACATAGCGTTCGGCTACTTCGCTCATCCTGGCAAGGGCTTCCTGTCTGGCAGCCGCTGCCCGTGCGGCTGCATCATCTCCACCAATCGCCTGGAAGGCCTCTCGCGCCTTTGCACGTTGTTCGGCGGCGGCGCTGAGTTGTTGCTGCAATTCGGATAGTTCAGCGATCACGGATTGCTCTTGTGCCGCTGTTTGGTCGATGTCGATATCGGCGCATTCTTCCTCGAGGGCCTCGACTGCAAGCCCGTCCCCTTCCTGACCGAGTTTTTCTAGAGTCTCGGCAAATTCCGATTGCAGTGCCCGTAGCTGGTCGGACCGTTCGATGGCGCTTGCAAGTGCCTCGTTGGTCTCGACTCCGGCCGCGTCTTTCAGGTGTTCGACCGATGCGGCTGCCTGGCGGCGCGCTTGTTCGAGCCTGGCAACGTCAGATTCGAGTTTCACCACACCCAGTTGCTTGCTCTCCAGCAGCCCGCTGAGCTTCTCGGCCTTCGCCAGTCGTGCCTCCAGTTCAAACACGGACTCCTCCGCGGGCTTATCCTTCAGATCCGCCGCTATGTCCCTGACGATGCCGCTGACCATGAGTTCGAAATCAGCGACATCCCGATTGATCTTGTCAATGCGGTCATGCCGCAGCGTGTTGATCTGGCCCGCCTTGTCGCGCATCTGGTCGATGACCTCGATCTGCGCTCCCACCGCTGCCGGCGCCAGATCAGCGGCCAGTCCCAGCTCACCCAGAGCCCTGGACCATTCTTGCTGCCAGTCCTCCCACGCTTTCCCGGCACGGGTGAGCTCGCGCTGTCGCCGGGTCAGATTCTGTTCGGCTTCCCGCAGTTCATCCTGTAGCCGTGCCTTGTTTTGAGCCTCTTTCTCACGGCTGCGTTGCTCGCGGGTGGCTGTTTCCAACACGACGGCCAGGGTGTCATTCTGCAGCGCCGTGCAGTCGACACCGAACGCCAGCAATGTCGCCAGCAGTTGCTCATTCGCCTCGCGTTCCTCCTCGCGATGATGTTCGAGCCCGATGGCGGCCTCGATACGCTGTTCGGTCGCCTCGAGGAGTTCGTTTCGCCGGTCCAGCCATTCCAGCATGACATCAGGATCGGTGGGTTCGAACGGCACGCTGTCCCACAGTGCCTGCCAGTCCATGTGTAACTCCCGCCCTTCATCCGCAAGCGCTTGCCTGGCCGCCTTCAACTGCTCAAGACGATCTTCCTGCTCGCTTGTGACGCGAGCCATCTCCGCGAGTTTTCCGGCCGCCTCAGCGTGCTCGAAGCGCCGATCCGCCACCGCGTCCGCGTCATTCATTGCCGGTTCGAACGCGCCGGCCAGATCCTCCAGTTCGTTCGCCTGGGCAGCACATTCCTCGTCGGCAATGGGCACATTTTGAATGTGCTTGCGTTTGATGAGTTTCCATAACGCATCGCGGTGCTTTCGGGCCTTGTCGATTTGCATGGCAGTGACGGCGTGCTCATCGCGAACGGTGCGATCGAACGCCTTGCGCGAGAGCGTCAAATCTCTTTCGAGCGACGCAATCTGCTGTTGTGTCTCGCGAGCGCGCCGCTCCCGGTCCTGAACCAGATCACGATGATTTTGCACGCGCGCCCGCGCCGGCGCCTGCATTTCAACCGTCTCCTTCTCACCTGCAACGCGCGGATGCAGGGAGGCGAGCACCCGGTCGATGCGCCCTTGCGCGTTGGTGACATTTTTCACGGCGCTACGTGCGCGGCCGCTGATATCGCCTTTCTCCCGTACCGTTTTGACAGCCATTGCCAGTGGTGAAACGTCGATGACATCGACGGTCCCGCTGAGGCGTTCCTGAATTTCGGTGTGTGCGCTGTCGGCGTCTTCCAGCGCCTGTGTCTTGTTCGACCGGTTCGAGGCCAGCTCGCCGCGTATGTTGAGTAGCGAGCGCAAAACACTGAGCCTGGTCCGCGCCGGAATGCGCTCGATCAGCGCATCGATCCCGGTGGCGTCCCAGTCAAGTTCCGAGGCCAGATCACGCAGCTCTTTTTCGGCCGCATCCAGCTCGGCCCGGCGTTTCGGAAGATCCGCCTTCTCGCTGCTCACCTCGATACGCCGTTTGTGAAGCCGGTGTATATCTTCGGCCCGCCGCAGCAGGGTCTCATCGAAGGTCAGGTTTGCTAGCTCCTCGCCGGCCTGCTCCAGTTGCCCTGCAAGAACCCCGATGCGTGCATGCGCCTCGGCAAGCCTGTCCTTCGCCGTGGCAAGAACTTCCCTTGCGTCCTCCGGCAAGGGTGTAATGTCTGCGAGTTCACCAAGCCCGCTGCCCAGCTTTTGTTTGTGTTGGACATCGCGGTAGACCCTGCGGATGCGGCTAAGCCGGTTGCGTTTGGCGGATGCCTTTTGAATGGCATCGTCAACTTCGGCGTGGTTTTTTTCGGCGTCGTCACAGGCGCGCTTCAATTCGCGCCATCTGGAAGCCGAAAGTGTCTGATCCCGTAGGTCTCTATCAGCCTCTTTCAGCTCATCATCGGCCTGGTAGTATTCTCTGTGCGCGGCCCGGCGGGGAGCCCACAGTTGATCGGCTTCGCTCGACAAATCGGTCAAACGATCGCGCAGCCCCGCGATACCGGCGCCGGCCGAGAACAGCATCTGGCCGACATTGTCCCGAGCTTCGAGGATGGCCTGACCGCCTTCGTGCAGGCGGATATGATCGAGGCTGAACATCCGTTCGAAAAACGCCCGGTCCGCACCGGCAAGAAACGGTGCCAGCGCGCCGTCGCCGCCGACCACAGGCAGGTCATCCGGGCCGAGCAGGGTGTCCCTGTTGCCCTTGCGACGCACGACTTCCAGGCTCGCCGACGCATTCTCGATAACGCCGCCGATGCGCATGCTGGGGTAGTCGTGCAGGAAACCATAGGGCGATTGCTTCGGTATGCCGAACAGCAAATCCTCGATCGCCGCAAGGGCCGTGGACTTACCGGCCTCGTTGGGCCCGAATACAATATGAAAATCGATTTCCGCTCTGGGCAGGTCGACCAGTTTGTCGGTGAAGTGCCCATAGCGGGTCAGGCCAAGCTGTCGCAGCCGCACGCTCAGTCCTCCCGCAGGGTGAGGCGTGCGGTCAGATACGGCATCATGTCGGCTACCAGTCGGGCGTAGTCGCCTGCAATCGCTGCAGCCAGGACATCATCCTCGACATCGGCGCGCACCGTGTGGGGCAGGCGGCGCGCCAGCTCACCGATATCCTTGTCAAGCTGTGCCAGCAGATCGTCATCTGTGTGGGCGACGAGCAGCATGCGCTGCAATTCACCGATGGCATCTTCGCGATCGGCCAGCGTCAGTGGATCGACCGTCGGTGTGGTTTCGATGACGATCTTCTCAACCCAGGCGATCTCGTCGCCGAAACCAAGCGCGCTTGCCCGTGCGTCGACCAGCAGCTGATCCACGGATGCGATGAGCTCGTCGTGGATTTCGGTCCGGCCCTGTAGCGCGATACGGCAAACCAGCATGCGGCCATCAGACCGCTTGGCGACAGCGGTTGCGATGGCATCGCGAATGCGGTCGAGCGCAGCACCGATACCGGTCGCATCACCTAATTCCACCGGAACGAGGGCCCAGCGCACCACATCGAACGCGATAGCGGCAAGATCTGTCACCTGCCCGTCTTCCACAGTGATCAGGGCCGCGCCCTTGGCACCGGTCTCCCGCGCATGGCGACCCTGGAGGTTGCCGGGAAAGACGATGTGGGGATGCTCATGAACGATTTCGGCTTGATGAACGTGGCCAAGCGCCCAGTAGTCATAGCCCTTGTTTATCAGGTCTTCTTGAGAACAGGGTGCGTAGTTTTCGTGGCCGGCGCGACCACCAAGGCCGGTGTGCAGAACGCCGATGTTAAAGGTGCCGGCTACGGGTGCCGGATAGCTCAAAGCCAGATTGTCGGTGACATCACGTTGCCGGAAGCTCTGTCCATGCAAGGCCACATCGAGTTCATCCAGCGCAAAGGTTCCCGGCTTTGCCGTGCCAAACACATACACATTTTCGGGCAATTCGAGCGACTTGGTGATCTGGCTCGCGGCATCGTGGTTGCCATGGAGCAGATAGACACGAATGCCGGCCTCGTTGAGTCGTCCCATCTGGCCAGCGAAGAACAACCCGGTGTTGTAGTCGCGCCAATCGCCGTCATAGAGGTCGCCGGCGATAATAAGAAAGGCGACATCCTCCTCGATGGCGAAGCTGACCAGTTGATCAAATGCCTCGCGGGTGGCCGAACGAATCCGCTCGAGAGTACTGCCCACGTGACCGGATAGTCCCCGCAAAGGACTGTCCAGGTGAACGTCGGCAGCATGTAGAAAGCGAAACGAAGCCATCATTCTATTTTGAAGGGGTCAGTTCTAACAATACAACATCCATTCAAATGAACTTCGCTTTGGGCATGTAGCCAGAGCCCGGCACATCAAGTTGTCTGACGCTTTGCACCACATTACCACGGGAGCCTGCAGCCATCGGGATGTAGTGAACACTTTGGCGTCTACTTGGTGCTGCGAAGTTACAACACGAGAACTGACCCCGATC
>CBDVAK010000054.1:0-15138 GCA_965371945.1 uncultured Candidatus Competibacteraceae bacterium | reverse complement strand
ATGGCGATCGCGGCCAGGATGCCGATGATGGCCACCACGATCATCAGTTCGATAAGGGTAAAACCCTGTTGGGTCTTGTTCATCACTAAGTCTCCTAGACTTTCAGTTTTACGCAAGGCCTCGGGTGGCCCATCAGCGAGTTCATACTCGACAGGGGTACTGCAGCATGCGGGCCAACTTTTGAGATTTCGGCTGCCGCGGCGGTTCTGGTAGTCCAAGAGGTTTCGGCGGGCCTGAGCCACCCGCAACTGGAAGTGTAAGAGAATGTACTGTGTCCCTGTAGGCGGCGGCGTGACGATCCATGTCACTACAGGTGTGACCTGTGTCACATTGGATCGTACGGGGCTACTCGATACCAATCTTCTTGAGGCGGTAGCGCAGCGCCCGGAAACTGATCCCCAGCTTCTTGGCAGCCGCGGTCTTGTTGTAACGAGTGGCTTCCAGGGCCTTCTCGATGGCTTCGCGCTCGATATCCTCCAGATAGCTTTCCAGATCGCGGTCGCCACGTTCCGGTATCGAGGTCGCATCGATGGGGTTTTGTTCGCTCATGGCTGAAGAAAAGGCCGGGCCGCGGAGGCTGAGGTCGGAAGCATCGATCACATCGCCGTCCGACAGCGTCATTGCGCGTTCCAGGATGTTTTCCAGTTCGCGGACATTGCCTTGATAGGAATAGGACTTCAGTGCCTCGATGGCATCGTCAGACAGGCCGGGGGGCTGGTCATCCCATTCCTGTGCGATTCTTGCCAGGATGTGCCGGGCCAGCAGCGGTATGTCTTCGGGGCGCTCGCGCAGCGTGGGCATATGCAGGTCGATGACATCGAGCCGGTAGAACAGATCCTGTCGGAACTTGCCTTCTTCCACCTGCTGCGCGAGGTCTTTGTGGGTGGCGGACAGTATGCGAACGTCGAGCGGGATCTCGCGATGATCGCCAATCGGCCTCACCGCGCGTTCCTGTATGGCACGCAGCAGCTTGACCTGCATGTCCATCGGCAGGTCGGCGACCTCGTCCAGAAACAGGGTGCCACCGTTGGCGCCTTGGAACAGCCCTTCCTTGTCACGGCTGGCGCCGGTAAAGGCGCCTTTCTTGTAGCCAAAGAACTCGCTTTCGACCAGGTGGTCCGGGATGGCGCCGCAGTTCACGGGTATGAATGGCCCGTCGGCACGTGGTCCAGTCAGGTGGATCTCGCGGGCTGCCAGCTCCTTGCCGGTGCCTGATTCCCCACTGATGTAGATGGGCGCCTGGCTGCGGGCCAGCTTGCGAATCATCACCCGTACCTTTTCCATGCTCTCCGACTCGCCCAGTAGGGAAGATTCGAACTCTTCGGTTTCGGCATCGATCGGTTTCAGTCGCAGCGCCGTTTCGACCAGCTTGCGCAGAACGCCGAGGTCCACCGGTTTGGAGACAAAATCGAACGCCCCGGCCTTGAGTGCCTGTACCGCTTTCTCGACACTGCTGTAGGCGGTAATCATGGCGGTCGGCAGGTCAGGGTAGTTGGCCTGTATGTATTCGATCAGTTCGATGCCGTTGCCGTCCGGCAGGTTCATATCGGTAATGCAGATATCGAAGCTCTGGCGGGTCAGAAGGGCGCGCGCTTCCACGATCCGCTCGGCTCCGTGAACCTCTATACCCATGGAGGCGAGGCTCATTTGTACGAGTTCGCGGATGTCAGGTTCGTCGTCGACGATCAGTGCAATTCGATCGGCCATGATTCCTCTGGATTCTCTTTTGCTGAAAAGGTGATGCGGAAACAACTACCGCCGCCGGGGCCCGGATGGTAGGACAGTTCGGCCTTGTTGAACTGGCACAGCTCTTTGGAAAGATAGAGTCCCAGTCCGGTGCCTTTGGTACTGGTCGTGAAAAAAGGTTCGAACAGGTTCTGTTCCTGTTCCGGCACCACGCCGGGGCCCGAGTCGATGACTTCCAGTACGATTGCCGCCTGCCCGATCTGCCGACTGGCCTGTACCACGATTCGTGCTTCTTCGCCTTCGCAGGCGCCGTGTCGGCAGGCGTTCTGGCAAAGATTCCAGATCACTTGATGCAGGTGGCCGGGATCGAACAATATCTGCGCGTCTTCGGGGTTGACCGCGATGTCCAGGGACTTGAACGGTAGTGGCCGTGTGCTGAGGAACTCATCCCGGAAGTTTTCCAAAAAAGGCTTCACCAGCAGCAACCGGGGTCGCGCCTGGTCCCGCCGGGATACCTGCAGGATGTTTTCGACGATACGATTCATACGCCGGGCGTTGTTGCGGATGATCTCGGCAATACGTTGTTCGCCGGGCTGCAGGCTATCGGATTCCTCCAGCAACTGCGCGGCATTGCTGACCGCGGCCAGCGGGTTGCGAATCTCGTGGGCGATGCCGGCGGTGAGGCGTCCGACCGCAGCCAGCTTGACTTGTTGCAGACGGGCTTCCGCGTCGCGTCGCCGTTCCAGAAAAGCGATCGTGTCGGAGTCACCGTTATTGCCGACCTGCATATAAGCCACCAACAGGCCGGGCAGCTCATCCGGTTCCTCGGCAGGGCCTCCGGGTCGGTTCGGACTGGCCTGCCATTTCTCCAGGTGCGTGGCCAGCGCCGGGGCCACCATCGTCAGTGGCTGGCCGGTTGGATCCCGCTGACAGGAAAGCGCCTGACGCGCCGCCTGATTCATCAACCGCACGTTCTGGTCGGGGTCGACCGCCACCAGACCGGTTTGCATGCGTTGCACGATGGTTTCATTGAGACGGGCCATCTCTTCCAGCGCCAGCGCTCGCTCACGAGCCAGGGTGTCGCTGCGCTGTGCCTTTTCCGCCAGCACACTGCTGACGATCGCAGTAATGAGAAAAATGCTGCCCAGTACCCCGATGCGGGCCAGATCGGTATATCCGATCTCACTGCTGAACAGTGATACGCCGGCCAGAGTCAGAAATGCCAGTGCCCCGTAAGCCAGCGCGCTGCGGCCCGGCAGCAGCAGTCCACCGGCGGCGATGCTGGGTACCAGCAGTACACTGAGACCACTCTCGGTACCGCCTGCTGCCTGGCTGACCAGGACCAGCACAACCACATCCACCAGCAGCGCCAGGTGCACCTGCGCGCACAGCGGCGCACGGGGCAGGTAGCTCACGCCGTAGGTTATCAGTACGATCGCCGCATAGCTCTGCACCAGGATCAGGAACCACTGCGAATCGCCTGCCGTTTCGAGTACGTTGGTGCCAAAATCCGCCAGATAGAGGATCAGCAGCAACGCTGCCACGATCATCCGGTAGATGTGAAATATGCGCAGGGCGCGGCGATTGGTGTCGGGGTCGCCCTGCGTTGCGGTTGCGATTTCCAGGTATTCGCTCAAGCTTTGGTTCCGTTCTCTGGCACCGGGACTTTGAGGTTCGATTGACGCTCCGGCGGACAATGATAGGCATCGCGAACCGGTAGCGACATGGTAGTTTTCTGAATTCTGTTAGAATTCCTGCGCATTTTTCCTACCAGGGGGCTTGATTCGGTATGAACCTGCACGAGTTTCAGGCAAAACAGTTGTTTGCGGAGTACGGCGTGCCGATTCCGCGTGGTATCACGGCCACGTCTCCCGCGGAGGCGGTGGCTGCGGCCCGGGAAGTCGGCGGCGCGGTGTGGGTGGTCAAGGCACAGGTACATGCCGGCGGTCGTGGCAAGGCCGGCGGCGTCAAGCTGGCCCGCAGTAGCGACGAGGTCGAGCATTTTGCCGCCGAGATGCTGGGCGCGTCACTGACCACCAAACAGACCGGACCACGCGGGTTGCCTATTCACACCGTGTTGATCGAACAGGGGCTGGACATCGCCAACGAGTTGTATCTCAGCATACTGGTCGATCGCGCCACCCGCAGAGTGGCTTTCATGGCCTCGTCGGAAGGCGGCATGGATATCGAGGAGGTGGCCTCCACCACGCCGGAAAAAATTCTCACCATCAGTGTCGACCCGACTGTCGGTTTGCAACCCTACCAGTGCCGCAAACTTGGGTTTGGCATGGGTTTGAGCAAGGATGTCGTCAACGGGCTCACCCGGGTGATGATGTCACTGTACCGTATGTTTACCGAGCGGGACGCCAGCCTGGTCGAGATCAACCCGCTGGTGGTCACCGGGGACGGCGAGGTGCTGGCTCTGGACGCCAAGATCAATCTGGATGACAACGCGCTGTATCGGCACAAGCTGCTGGCCGAGATGCGTGATCCTACCCAGGAAGATGAAACCGAGAACCAGGCTCATGAGATCGGCCTCAACTATGTCGCCCTGGATGGCAGCATCGGTTGCATGGTCAATGGTGCCGGGCTGGCGATGGCCACCATGGATATCGTCAAGCTTCATGGCGCGGAGCCGGCGAACTTCCTCGATGTCGGTGGCGGCGCTACCGCGGAGCGGGTATCCAAGGCCTTCAAGCTGATCTTGTCCGGTGCGGGCATCAAGGCGATTCTGGTCAATATCTTCGGTGGCATCGTGCGCTGCGACCTGATCGCCGAAGGCGTTATCGAGGCTGTCAAGGAAGTTGGGCTCTCCATCCCGGTGGTGGTTCGGTTGCAGGGCACCAATGTCGATGAGGGGCGGCGTATGCTGCTGGAATCGGATATGAACATCATTGCCGCCGACGACCTTGCCGATGCCGCCAGGAAGGTTGTGGCGGCCGCCACCTGACTATCACCACGGGAACTACAAACTGATGAGCATACTGGTCAATGACAAGACCAAGGTGATCTGCCAGGGATTCACCGGACAGCAGGGAACCTTTCATTCCGAACAGTGCCGGGCTTACGGCACCAGGTTGGTGGGTGGCGTGACCCCCGGGCGCGGCGGTCAGACCCACCTCGATCTGCCGGTGTTCGACACGGTTGCCGATGCGATTTCCGAAACCGGCGCGACTGCATCCATGATCTACGTACCCGCGCCGTTCGCCGCCGATGCCATACTCGAGGCCGTCGATGCCGGCATCGAGGTCATTGCCTGCATTACCGAGGGAATCCCGGTGATGGACATGATTCGCGTCAAGGCGGTTCTGCAAGGCACCGACGTGCGTCTGATCGGCCCCAACTGCCCCGGTATCATCACCCCCGGGGCCTGCAAGATGGGAATCATGCCCGGCCACATCCACAAACCCGGCAAGATAGGCATCGTGTCACGATCCGGCACCTTGACTTACGAAGCCGTGGACCAGACCACGCGGACCGGGTTGGGGCAGAGCACCTGTGTCGGCATCGGCGGTGATCCCATCCACGGCATGAGCTTTATCGACGTACTGGGGATGTTTGAAAAGGATAGCAAAACCAAGGGCATGGTCATGGTCGGTGAAATTGGCGGCACCGCCGAAGAGGAAGCTGCTGAATTCATCAGTGACCATGTACGCAAACCGGTGGTTGCCTACGTTGCCGGTGTGACCGCACCAGCTGGAAAGCGCATGGGGCATGCCGGAGCGATCATCACCGGGGGTAAAGGCACGGCCAGGGACAAGTTCGCCGCATTGGATGCAGCCGGCGTGGTAATCGTGCGCTCGCCGGCCGATATCGGCACGCGCATGCTGGAGTTCTTTGTCTGAAACGGATCGGAACCGCGCGCGCTGAAACGTCCCGCGGGCAGTGGTGGCGCCGGTGACATCAGAGACGGACCAGCACCTGCGCATCGCGATGGGGCAGATCAACCTGGTGGTTGGCGATATTGCCGGCAATGTGACCCGGCTGCGAGAGGCGGCAGCCGATGCGCGCGACCGGCTGGGCGCGGCTCTGGTGGTGTTTCCGGAACTGGCGCTCACCGGTTATCCACCCGAGGATCTGCTGCTGAGGCCCGAGTTCATCGACCGCAGCGAAGCGGCGCTGCAGCAACTTCGTGACAGTATCCGAGGTATCGATGTGTTGGTCGGCCATCCGTCCCGCGGCGCCCGGGGTCTGCACAATACCGCAACCCTGATCGGCGACGGTGAGATCGTTGCCAGCTATCACAAGCAGTTGCTGCCCAATTATTCGGTGTTCGATGAAAAGCGCTATTTCGTAGCCGGCGACAGCAGTTGTGTAGTCGAACGCTACGGAATTCGCCTGGGTATCACCATTTGTGAGGATATCTGGGAGCCTCAGCCGGCAGCGGCTGCGGTGGACGCCGGTGCCATGTTGCTGCTGAACATCAATGCTTCACCCTTTCATCTCGAAAAGGGCCGGCAACGTGACCGGGTGCTGGCGGAGCGGGTGGCGGAAACCGGCGTGCCGGTCATCTATGTCAATCTGGTGGGCGGCCAGGACGAACTGGTGTTCGATGGCGGTTCGCGCGCCACCGGTGGACCCGGTCAGGCATCGGTTCGTGCGCCGTTTTTCACCGAGGGGGTCTACGCGGTCGACATCGTTGTGGACCGGAATACAGTACGCTGTGGTCCGGGTCTGCAAGCCGATATGCCGGATGAAGCGCAGCGAATCTATCAGGCGCTCACGCTCGGGGTGCGCGACTATGTCACCAAGAATCATTTTGAGGGCGTGGTCCTGGGGTTGTCGGGTGGGATCGATTCGGCGCTGACTCTGGCGATCGCGGTTGATGCCATGGGTGCCGACAAGGTCGAGGCGGTACTGATGCCATCGCGCTACACCGCCGACATGAGCAATGAGGATGCCCGGCAACAGTGCGAGACGATGGGCGTAACCCATTACTCACTGCCCATCGAGCCGGCTTTCGTCACCTTTCTGGACATGTTGGCGCCGGTATTCGGCGATCGACCCGCCGATACCACCGAGGAGAACATCCAGGCGCGTTGCCGTGGTCTGCTGCTGATGGCGATCTCCAACAAGAGCGGCCGGTTGGTGTTGTCGACCTCCAACAAGAGTGAGACCGCGGTCGGCTACTCGACACTGTACGGTGACATGGCTGGCGGTTTTGCACCAATCAAGGATGTCCCCAAGACCCTGGTTTACCGGCTGGCCCAATATCGCAACCGCGATGGCATCGTGATTCCGCAGCGGGTGATGGAACGCCCCCCTTCGGCGGAGCTGAGACCGGAACAGACCGACCAGGACAGCCTGCCACCCTATGAAATACTCGATCCGATTCTGCATCTCTTTGTGGAGCGGGATTGCTCTATTGACGAGATCGTGGCCCGTGGCTATGCGCGCCAGGAAGTGGAACGGATTGCGAGGCTGGTGATCGTCAACGAGTACAAACGCCGTCAGGCGGCGCCAGGCGTGCGCATCACACCACGGGCTTTCGGGCGCGATCGTCGTTACCCGATCACCTCCGGATTCCGTGGCTGAGGGCGCGAGCCCCGAGTTCGCAGGCGCGGGGCAGATCGGCACAAAAAACCAGACACACGGGCGCCTGGGCGACAAACGCCTGCTGGTCGGTAGCATCCTGTAGGGCCTGGCGTTGCGATTGTCGGCTGACTACCAGCACCTGGTAGGATTGCGCAGGATTTTCGTCTGCCTGCAAGGCGCGGAAAGGGGCGCATAGTTGCGCTATGTAACCCTTTCCGCAACGCAGCAGGCGGGCGGAAGGACAAGCAAGCTGGTAACTTTGTTGAGAGAAATCGCCTCAGGTCACTTTGTTGACGGATATCGCCTCAAGTCAGCGGTTCGGGAAGACTCCAGTTCGCTTCTTCCAGTTCCCGCTGTATTTGTGGAAGATATTCGGAATTTGGGATATTGGCTTTCAATACCCGCCCGGCATCATAGGCCAGACGATATTTGCCGAGCTTGATATAGGCCAGCGCCATGACCGCGACTGCGTCTTCCGCGGCAGGCGCCAGCGCATAGTTCTCCAGCACATAGCGGCCACGGTTGGCCGCAGCCACGTAGGCCTCACGGCGCATATAGTAATCGGCCACGTTGACCTCGTAGGTGGCGAGGTTGTTGTGCAGGAACGCCATACGCTCGTAGGCATCGGTGGCATACTTGCTTTCCGGAAATCGCTTGGTCAGCTCCTCGAAGTCGCGATAGGACTGGCGTGCCGCCACAGTGTCGGTACGGGTCGGGTCGCGGGGCGCGATGCGGTCGAGCAGGCTGGTGGTCCGGTAAAAGTTGACCAGCCCTTTCAGATAGTAGGCATAATCCACAAAAGGATGACGGGGATAGGTTCGTATAAAGCGGTCGAGGGTGGCGATGGCCTGGTCAGCCTCATCGAACTTGTAGTTGGCGTATGCTGTCTGCAGCATGGCCTGCTGGGAATAGCGGCCGAACGGATAGCGGGCCTGGAGGATGTTGAAGTACTCGATCGCCTGTTCGTAGTCGCCCTCGCGCATCGACTCCTGTCCGGTGGTATAGAGCTGGTTGGCCGACCAGCCTTCGGTCTTGTCCTTCTTGCCGGCAAACAACGAGCAGCCCTGCAGCGATCCGAGCAACAGGAGCAATACCAGCAGCAATTTCAGAATTCGCATGGCAACCCGGCGTGACACAGACGATTAGAGACACTCAGGCGATTGACGGAAATCGCCTTGGTGGTTCCAGGAACCGCGCGAGTATAACGCAATTGAACGGTATCGATCCCCATGCTGTTGGCCCGACCAACACCACCAACCAACTCGCGGACGAGCCGCTGATGTTGCGTTGCCGGATTCCTGCCGAGTGTGCCGGTCAACGTCTGGATGTGGCGCTGTCGCGCCTGTTCCCCGACTACTCGCGCAGCCGGCTGCAGACCTGGATACGGGATGGCCAGGTGCGCGTCGATGGCGGCCACCGTCAACCCCGCCAGAAAGTGTTTGGCGGCGAGCGCGTCGAGATCGATGCAGTCGTTGACAGAGACCCCGCTCTGCGGGCGCAGGATTTGCCGCTCGATATCGTTTACAGCGACAGCGATCTGCTGGTGGTCGACAAACCGGCCGGCCTGGTGGTGCATCCTGCGGCCGGCAACCCGGACGGCACTCTGGTCAACGCCCTGCTGCACTACGACGGCGATCTGGCCCGGTTACCGCGTGCCGGTCTGGTCCACCGCCTCGACAAGGACACCACCGGGTTACTGGTGGTGGCGCGTAGTCTGCGTGCCCACAGTGCCCTGGTCGCCCAGCTGCAGGCGCGGCAGATGAAGCGACAGTATTGTGCGCTGGTGTGGGGTGATCCGGGAATCAAAGGTCAGGTGGATGCTCCGATCGGTCGCCACCCGGTCGATCGCAAGCGCATGGCCGTG
Source organism: uncultured Candidatus Competibacteraceae bacterium (assembly GCA_965371945.1). Lineage (GTDB taxonomy): Bacteria > Pseudomonadota > Gammaproteobacteria > Competibacterales > JAHEDQ01 > CBDVAK01. The sequence goes on along the minus strand of CBDVAK010000054.1, from coordinate 6,053 downwards.
GTGGCATCGGGCAAGCCGGCCCGGACATTCTTTGAGCGCCAGGCAGTGCTCGGTGCCTGTACGGTTGTCACTGTGCGCCTGGATACCGGACGGACTCATCAGATTCGGGTGCATATGACCCATATCGGTCACCCCCTGGTCGGTGACCCGGTCTATGGTCGCAGGCAGCGGCCGTGGCGTGGATTGTCGGACCAGGTGGCCACATTGCTGGCGCAATTTGGTCGTCAGGCGTTGCACGCTCGCAGCCTTGGCCTGATCCACCCTGTCAGCGGGCAGCCTATGGAATGGCAGGCACCCGTGCCCGCCGATATGAGCCATCTGATCGACACCCTGCGTGCGCAGTTCGGGTCCCATGACCGCTAATCCGTCCATAGCCAGGGATGGTGGTGGCAATATCGGCTCGGGGAATCGCGACACTTCCGGGGTGGCGCCTGCGACCGGCATCAGCTGGCTGGTGCCTGAGTGGCCGGCGCCACCGTGGGTGAGAGCTGCCAGCACCACTCGCCTGGGGGGCGTCAGCCGGGCGCCTTTCGACAGCCTCAATCTCGGTCAATTCAGTGGCGACGATCCGGGTGCAGTTGCCCGCAACCGTGAACTGCTGCAACTGGGTCTGGAACTGCCCGGTGAGCCGGCCTGGCTCCGACAGGTCCACGGCGTCCGGGTGTTGGATGCCGATATGATCGTCGCCGCGCCAGAGGCCGATGGCAGCGTGGCGCGTTTCCCCGGACCGGTGTGTGTGGTGATGGGTGCCGATTGTATGCCGGCCCTGTTCTGCGACCGCGCAGGCACCACGGTGGCCGCGGCACACGCCGGCTGGCGCGGCTTGGTGGCCGGCGTCCTGGAGGCCACGGTACGGGCCATGAATGTGGACCCGCGACAGATCATGGCCTGGCTGGGCCCCGCCATCGGGCCGCTGGCGTTCGAAGTGGGTGATGAGGTACGCACGGCGTTCATGGTGACCGATGAGTCGGCCGCCGGCTGTTTCAGACCTTCCCCGGGTGGTCGTTGGCTGGCGGATCTGGTCGCGCTGGCGCGTTTGCGACTGGCCGCCGAGGGTGTCGTCGAGGTGTCGGGCGGGCACTGGTGTACCTGGACCGATTCCCGACGCTTCTTCTCATACCGGCGTACTGCCCGCACCGGGCGCATGGCGAGCCTGGTCTGGCTCGATCACCGCGTGCAGCCCGGGCATACGGACAGCGCAGATGGATGAGGCAGTCTTGCGTGCCATGGCGCGGTGGCCCGAGGTCCCCGACCTGTATGACTGGCTGTCTCTGGATCGCCGCGGGCGGTGGCGGCTGCGCGAGGAGACGATCAGTCATCGTGGTCTGATCGAGTTCATCAACCGCAACTACCAGAGCGACGGCACCGGCCGCTGGTTCTTCCAGAACGGGCCCCAGCGGGTATTCGTAAGCCTGCAGTACACGCCCTGGGTCTATCATCTGCAACCTGACGGTAGTCTGCGGGCACACACGGGCGTTTTGCCGGCTACCCCCGAACATGCGCTGATCGATGAAACCGGCAGCGTATTGTTGGCGGGAACAGCGGGCGTGGGTGTGGTCGATGATCGTGATCTGGCCGGCTTGGCGGACCGCTTGCGAGGCCCTGGCGGGCGGCCCGCGCAGGAATCGGATCTGCTTGTGGACACATCGGGGGCTGCGGGTGACTCGGATCTGACTTTGACAGTGGCGGGCGTGACCTTGCGGGTCGGCAGAATCCAGTCTCAGCAGTTGGCCGGGCGTTTCGGTTTTCAGCCGCGACCCCGGGCACCGGCAGATACCCGCTGACGGGGTGGAGGGTCTGAAGCGTTCAGGCAGTCGACTTGCCGGAACGTCGCAGTCGCTGCAGGATGTCTTCGCGGGCATTGGCGAGCACCGTGTCGCCGTCGATATCGGCGAGAATTTTCCGCACGGTTTGCTTGGCCCCGCCGGGTCCCCACGAGCGCCCCTGTGCGAAATAGCTGTTGGCTGCGCGTCCGATAACGTAGCTGCCGTAGTAGGCGACAGCACCTTGCGCGCTTGCGGTGATCAGCGTGGACAGACCCAGGCTTACCCCCTTGAGTACCGAGGACAGCAGTGACACCCCCCACACCGTGCCCATCAACAGGGTGATCTGAGCGGCGATGGTGCGAATCAGCGCACCGGCTTCGGAACGGGTCACCGGCACCCCGTAGACGCGCCCCAGATGCATGATCATGGCGCCATCCGCGGCCAACGCCAGCAGGTCTGCCACCGGGATCGGGTTGAGCGCCACCCCCAGTCCTTTGCCCAGTGCGTAGTTGCGGATGACCCGTTCCGCCACGCTCTGGCGCACCTCGAGGATGCGCTGTGCGACCTGATCGCTCAGTTCTCCTGCGAACAAGCCGGCATTCACGGCTGCCAGGCTCTTACCTTCCTGATCCAGGATCCTCCACAGCAGGTCTCTCAGCTCACCGACATCGGCTGCCGGCTGACGTTCGGTTTCCTGTTCGTTGCCGTCGCGGTCAATACGAATGACCGTCGTCGGCGCCGGTTGGGCGCTGCAGGCGACGATGTGCGCGGCGGGCACCACATCCGCGCACTGTTGACGCAATCCGTCCAGCAATTGTTCCAGTTGCGAACTGCGATAACGGTCCGCCTTGTTGAGAGCGAGCACCAGTTGATTTTGTCGTTGCGCCAGTTCCCGCAGCGCCTGCAGTTCGGTGGCGGTGATATCACCGTCTACCACGAACACCACCAGATCGCTGTGCACCGCCACCTCCCGCGCCAGCCGTTCGCGGGTTTCGCCGGCTACTTCGTCGATGCCTGGTGTGTCGATCAGCATGACGTTGCCGGCGCTGTAGCGGGTCCAGTGCGCGCCCTGGGCATCCACGGTTTCGCCGTGCAACGGGCTGGTGCGGAACCGGTCCTCGCCCAGCAGCGCATTGATCAGCGCGGACTTGCCGACACTGACGCGTCCGAACACGGCGATGTGCACCTGTTCGTGTTCCAGCCGTTCCAGCAGCACTTCCACCTGGGAATAGTCGGCAGCCAGTTCCTCCCGAACCTGCTCGGGGACCCGCGCGTCCTGCAACAGATCGCGCAGACTCTCGCGTGCCAGTTCGAGATGCTGGTCGCCGCCGGTCGTGCGTGCGGGTTCGTCAGCCCGGATCGTCTTCTTTCTTGGAGAGAACAAGCCCTGCCAGGCGTTTCGCACGCGATTCCAGATTCTCACCCAGTGTGTCCTCGAATATCTTCAGTGTCAGGTCGGGCGCCAGGTTGCCGCGACTGTCCAGTGCCTTCGCCGCAGCACGGCCCAGACTGTCGAAAATCAGCCCGTACGCCACTGCGTGCGCCAGTCCCCCGGTGACCGTGCCGACCCCCGGAAATGCTTTCAATACATTGCCCGAAATCGCCAGCAGTATGTTGAGCCGGTGGTCGACGTGGCGGGTGGCCAGTTCCATAAACCGGTTGAGGTCCATCTCCTTGGGCGATAGACCGTAGAGACCGGCCAGCGCTTTCATCATCGACATGCCCAGGTAGCCTTGCACCAGCACATCGGTTCCGGGGCCCACCGCCGCCAGTGAACCCAGCATCGCCTTGCGGGCATGGGAACGCACGATCAATTCACTCTCCCTGCGCCGGAACTCGCGCGTTGCCGTATCCAGATGGTTGGCGGCCAGGTCGAAGACTGCTGCGTCGCGTAGCTGGTCCAGTACTTCGGGGTCGCGATCGAGCACATCCTGCAAAGCCTGGCGCAGTGGTTCCACCGCCGCCGGCAACGCTCGCGTGCCCGATTCGACAGAGCCGTCCGGATGCTCCAGCGTTACCTCGCGCAGCGCGCCCGCGGTCACCGTGACGATGGGGACGTCTTCACCCAGTCTTTCCCGCAGTCGCGACGCAATTGCCTGCAGATCCTGCTCGTTGAGCAGGTCGATCTTGTTGATGGCCCCGATCATGGGTTTGTCGAAAGTCAACAGCTGCTGGAGTTCGGCGAGCTGGGTTCGGGTCAGATCACCTTCGCAAACATAGATGATGGCATGGGCTCGTGTCGCTTCGGCGCGAGCATCTTTATCCAGGTCGCCATCGGCCTCGTTGAGGCCCGGCATATCGCTCAGCACCAGGCGGTCCCCCTTGCTGCTGGTCCAGCTGTAGTGGGTGACCTCCCTGGTGGTGCCGCCGAGCGGACCTGTTTCGACTTCGAGACCAGGCAGCAGGGCCTTGATCAACGATGATTTGCCCGAGCTGATCTCGCCAAACAGTGCCACGTGAACGACGCCGGCGGCGCGTCGACGATCGAGTTCCTGCAATTCCCGGGCAGCGTCGGCGGTATCCACACCCTGGGTCTGACGGGTTTGCAGGCGCTTTTGCAGCGTTGGTTCATCGAGGGGCACCTGCGCCTGCCGGCGTTGCCGCGAGGTGGGTTTGGCTGGTGACAGGAAACGCCAGGCTTTCCATCCGACCAGCGCCGCCACGGCGACGATGAACAGCGGCCATCCGATCAGAAACCACACGGGAGTGTCCTGCATGCGCTGCCATACCGACAATGCGGTGTCGGTGAGCACCAGCAGCATGATCAACACCAGGGCGGTGGCCAGGCTGGCTACCGCGGTGATCAGTATTCGGATCGGTACGATTGGTTTCATGCCAGCAGCACGGCCACCACTCCGGTCAGAAAAATGCCGTCAAAGGTTCCCGCGCCACCGATCGATGCGACCGCCGCGCCCAGAAAGCGTACTTCACGCAAACGCATCAGATCCGCCCCCAGCAACACTCCCAGTGTGCCCGAGATATAGGCCAGTGTGGCGCTGGCCTCGCCACCCAGCAAGGTGCCACACAAGGCGGCAGTGACCGGCGCCACCAACAGCGGCATGGCGATGCCAAGCCTGGGTACCGGGCGGCTGGTCAGATAACAGACCAGGCTCACCAGTGCGATCGCAATCAGGATCCGGTCCGCACCCAGCGGGATGTGCCGCCATAGCCAGATCGAGAACCCCACCGGTACCAGGCAGCCACCGACGTTGATCGCAATCAGGGTAGACCCGCTGAATGGCATTGTTGGCATCTTCAGAAGTTGCTGCAACGGCTGGGGACCGAACCGCTGATCGGGCTGCGGCACTTTGATGGTTGCCAGTGGCAGGTTTACGAGGCTGCCGGCGAGCGATGAAACCAGCCACAGAATCCCCGCCTCGGCTGACAGTCCCAGTTTCGCGAAAGCGATTGTGACAATTTGAATCTGCACAAAGGTGACCAGCAGCGCGCTGGCGATGATCAGCAACAACAGGTTGCCAGGTAGTTTCGGCATCACCCGCCCCGGAGCGCCGCAGCCAGTATGGGCGTCAGCGAGATTCGGTTGCTGGGGTGATCGAGTGTTCTCACCAGTACCAGGTGATTGGATACCAGCTCGGGCAATCTGACCAGGCTTTCGCCGTCTGGAAAACGATGGATGTCAATCTCTGTGTAGCTGAGCCCCAGTGCTTTTGCGAGCCGGGAACCCTGTCGGCGATCGTCTTCGAAACCGCAGATCTGCATTACCTCGGAACCTCTCGAGCCGGAGCCGGGAATCGGCTGTCGAGCTTCCAGGACCGGGCCGATGCCGCGGCCGACCGGTTGGCGGCCGTCGGTGATGACCACTTCGAGATGCAGGTTCATGTGAGCGCCTACGAATTCGAACAATCGCCGCAAGTACATGGCCTCTCGCATGTTGCGAACCTTGGCGCCGCGGCGCGCGAAAGCCTGTTCCGACAGACCCAGGTCGCCTGGTTCGAGTATCGAGGAATCATCGACCACGTTGAGCACACCCTGGACGGTGCTGCTGCCGCAGCGGATTTCGATCTTGCTGAGGGCCTGAAAGCCCTCGGTCCTGTACAAGCGGCACTCGCGGTGCATGTAGACCACGTTCTCACGATAGGTATCGATTCCCACAGGTTTGAGATGCAGGTGGTGGCGCTTGTTCATGGGCAACCCGGCCGATTTTCCGCGCGAGGACGAAGGTGCGCCAGTGTATACCCACGGCATACTGCGCGCCGTGTCGTTGCCACGGGCTAGAAAATTCGATCATCGTGGGGTCTTGAAATTGCGAATCCTGCCCGCACCTTG
>CBDVAK010000053.1:0-15192 GCA_965371945.1 uncultured Candidatus Competibacteraceae bacterium | reverse complement strand
ATCGGGACCCGTGACTCAGCGGGTGTACACGCGTGTTCAACGTCGTAGTACCATAGCCGGCCGCGATGGAGCGGACCACGACAGGTACATGACAGGTGGCGAAGCGGATGTCTTTCGGTGTACTTGCTGCGGTGGTGCTGTCGGTGATCGCGGCAAGCGGTATCGTGATTCTGGTGGTGACCGCACCGGATCCGATTGCCGTCGTGGAACGAACTGCCAAAGTCGTGCCGGCGCCGCTGGTGCCCCGCACCGTGCGGCGCAGGCGAGTTCGCAAGCCGGATCGGCTGGTCGATGGCTGGGAGGAGTATGTCGCCCAGGGTAGCGACCGGCAGGGCAAGGTCGCCTTTTTCAAGGTTCTGATATTGCCGGGTGATTATCGCTGGGATTTTGGCAGCGAGAAGCTGGTCACCGATGTGTCAGGCCATGTGGTGGATATCGCCGCCCGTCTTGATGGCTCCGGGATAGCGGCGCTCATGGAAAAGGCGTCGCAGCTTATATGCGTGGGGGCTGCCTCGGTCGAGGGAAGCCTGGCTGAGGAAGAACAGAGGGCGCAACTGCGGGCCGATCAGTTGGCGGCCTGGGTGCGGCCTAAAGTGCCCTCGAGCATGCTCATGTATACGCTCAATCTGGGCCGACATCTGGGAACCTGCGAAGGCTGCTCCGAGCAGCAGACGGCTTCACAACGACGTGTCGTGCTGATCGTCGTCTCGGCCGGCCAACCCGGTGTCGAGATTTCCGCGGCGCTGAGCGACGCGTTGCAAAAGACCGAGGAGTTTCCACTGGATCTGGGCGCGTACTCCAACTTCGTGCTGCAGTCCGTGGGTCGTGGCGGGGCCGGCTGAGCCGGCCTGTCCCGCTGGATTTAGCGTTTGAGTGGTTTGTCTCCTCGGGCCGTGCCGCCAGCGGATGCCGTGGGCTGGCTGGCCGTAGCCACAGGTCTGGTCGGCCATCGGCCGGGTTTGTTCGTGGTTGCGGCATTGTTGCCCCCGATGGGAACCGTGTTGCTACTGGCGCTGCCGATCTGGCGACTGACGGTACCGATACCAGGTCCCTGGATCGGTCTGTTGGCCACTGCCATCTGCTATGGCATTCCGCTGGGCCTGGGGATATCGGTGGCTTGTGCCGCTGCCCGCGCCGCCGATCGTGACACCGAGCAACCCTGGCGACACCTGGCCAACCGTGCCAGCACCCGACCGATCGTGCGCACCGCTTTGTACCTGTTCGCGCTGTTGCTGCAGGGATACCTCGCACTCTATATCGTGCAGAACCTGTTGGCCCCGGTCGGTCTTCTGGCGGGAGACGGTGCCCGGCGTTTCTTCGATACGGCTTATTTTGGTGTGGCGGATACCATCCTGGCAACGCAACTCGGCATGACCGGTGGACTGCTGCTGGTCACCCAGGTGCTGTTCGCATTGTTCACCGTCCCCTTGCACCTGTTTCGGGAAGTGCCCTTGTATCATGCTTGGCGGCTCAGTTTTCGCGCGACCTGGCTCAATCCCTGGCTGCCGGTGGCGCTGGGTGTCCCTGCGTTGCTGGTGATGCTGCTTTCGGGTAGTGCGGCGCTGTCGGCGGCGGCACAGGTGTTGGCGCTGCCGCTACCGGCGTTTTTGGGCGCCTTTTTTTATGTGGCCTGGCGGGAGATCTTCGCGGACGTCGACGAGGCCGAAACGTTGTTCAGTTTACGGCCGACAGCGCACTAAGGCGATTTCCGGGGCGCGAATGCCTGAGTTCCAGAAACATGCGAAGGTTTTGGTTCGTTGCCGCTATTCGACGAAGAACTGCTGCTGGAACCGCAACTGCATGGGCATGCCGCCATCGATCGGCGTGATCTCCAGGTCGAAGCTGAGGGTCTCCTCATTGCTGACCCGGAAGCTGTCGATATAGTAGATGGCGGTTCCTTCCTGAATTTCCCGCATCTGCAGCTGACTCTGCTGAGCGCTCAGGTTGGTTGCTGTCCCGGTGATCGACGCGGCGACGGGTTTGCCGGTGTTGTCCCTTGCCGTTTTGAGAACTGCGATTGTCAGCATGCCCTGGTTGGGGCTACGGGGAATCTGGTAGTGACTGGCGATGTCGGGGGAGAGCAAGTGGGTGCTGATGGCGTTGAAGTGCACGGTGTAGTCGCCAAAGACCTGCGAGCGCTCCGCGTTGACCATGGTGGGAAACAGCAGGGCGATCGACAGCAGCGCGGTCATCGGCAGGGTGCGTAGTCGCGGGTACATAGGGTGCCTCCTCATCCACGGGGATCACCCCGCCAGTATAGTGGCTGGCGGTCGCCGACAGGTGCTTTGAATTAATCTGGCTCATGTTTTGAATGAAGACGATCAATTTGATTTATTCGGTGCCCGGCCTTAGGGTTCGCGCAGCAATACATCCAAGAATCGGGGCGTCGAGATGCCCGCCTGGCCCCGATCATCTGCTCCGGTCTGAACAATGAACCCCGAAAATATCGAACTGCTGCACGCCCTGTTGAAACAACGCATCGTCTTTCTGGACGGTGCGATGGGGACCATGATCCAGGCCCACGGGCTGGAGGAGGGCGACTATCGTGGCCGGCGCTTCGCCGACTGGCCCAGTCAGCTGAAAGGCAACAACGATTTGCTGTCGCTGACCCGTCCCGATGTGATCCGCGGGATACACAGCGCTTTTCTCGAGGCTGGCGCGGACATCATCGAGACCAATACCTTTAATGCCAACGCGGTCTCCATGGCCGACTACGGCATGCAGGAGTTGGTCGGGGAGATGAACCGCAGCTCAGCCCGCCTGGCCCGCCAGGCAGCCGACGAGGTTGCCGCCAGCAGCGGCCAGCCCCGCTTTGTCGCTGGCGTGCTGGGCCCCACCAACCGTACCGCTTCGATGTCTCCCGATGTCAACGATCCGGGTTTCCGGAATATCGATTTCGATACGCTGGTCAGCGCCTACCGGGAAGCCGTCCGTGGTTTGCTCGATGGCGGGGTGGATCTGCTCATGATCGAGACCGTGTTCGACACGCTCAACGCCAAGGCAGCGGTGTTTGCGGTGGACTCGGAACTGCAACGTCGCGGTGTCAAGGTGCCGTTGATGATCTCGGGGACCATCACCGATGCCTCCGGCCGGGTGCTGTCGGGACAGACGGTGGAAGCGTTCTGGAACTCGCTGAGCCATGCCGCACCGATCAGTATCGGGCTCAACTGTGCATTGGGCGCGGAGCAGTTGCGGCCCTATCTGAGCGAGCTGTCAGGGATTGCCGACTGTCTGGTCAGCGTGCACCCCAACGCGGGACTGCCCAACGAGTTCGGAGAGTACGAAGAGTCCGCGGCGCACATGGCCGCGGTCACCGCCGAGTTCGCCACCGCTGGTTTGGTCAATATTCTTGGCGGTTGTTGCGGCACCACCCCTGATCACATCCGCGCCATGGTCGCGGAGTGTTCCGGTACCCGGCCCAGGCGACCACCGGTGCTGCCGCCGGTATGCCGTTTGTCCGGTCTGGAGCCATGCAATATCAGCCCGGAGACACTGTTCGTCAATGTCGGCGAGCGCACCAATGTCACTGGCTCGGCACGGTTTCGCCGCCTGATCCGGGAGGATGATTTCGTCGCAGCCATCGAAGTGGCGCGCAGCCAGGTCGAAAACGGTGCCCAGATCATCGATGTCAACATGGACGAGGGCATGCTCGATTCCGAGGCTGCCATGGTGCGCTTCCTCAATCTGATCGCTTCCGAACCCGATATCTCGCGGGTACCGGTGATGATCGACTCGTCCAAGTGGTCGGTGATCGAGGCCGGGCTCAAGTGCGTACAGGGGCGGGCGGTGGTGAATTCCATCAGCCTCAAGGAAGGCGAGCAGGTGTTTCTGGAGCAGGCTCGCCTGGTGCGTCGTTATGGGGCGGCGGTGGTGGTGATGGCTTTCGACCCGCAGGGTCAGGCTGACACGCTGCAGCGCAAGGTGGAGATTGCCGAACGCAGTTGCCGGCTGCTGATGGAAAAGGTCGGTTTTGGTGCCGGCGATATCATTCTCGACCCCAACATTTTTGCCGTGGCCACGGGCATCGAGGAACACGATCGCTATGCGCTGGATTTCATCGAGGCCACCCGACAGATCAAGCACCGGTTGCCCGGTGTGCTGGTCAGCGGGGGTGTGTCGAATGTCTCTTTCTCCTTCCGTGGCAATGATCCGGTCCGCGAAGCCATGCACTCGGCATTTCTCTACCACGCCATCTCCGCGGGGATGGACATGGGCATCGTCAATGCGGGGCAGTTGGCGATCTACGAGGAGATACCCGCTGAACTACGCGATCGAGTCGAGGACGTCATCCTGGCCCGGCGTGCTGATGCCACCGACCGGTTGCTGGAAATCGCCGAGCGATACCGGGGTGACGGCACCCGCCAGACTGTCACCGAGGATCCGGAGTGGCGCCAGTGGCCGGTGGTCCGGCGGCTTGAACACGCCCTGGTCAAGGGTATAGACCAGTTCATCGTGGAGGATACCGAACAGGCTCGTCAGCAGGTGGCGCGGCCAGTACAGGTCATCGAGGGGCCATTGATGGATGGCATGAACGTGGTCGGCGACCTGTTTGGTGCCGGCAAGATGTTCCTGCCGCAGGTGGTTAAGTCGGCCCGGGTAATGAAAAAAGCAGTCGCGCATCTGGTGCCGTTTATCGAGGCGGGGCGTGAAGCAGGTGCACGCCGGAGCAACGGCAGGATCGTCATGGCCACCGTTAAAGGCGACGTTCACGACATCGGCAAGAACATCGTGGGCGTCGTCTTGCAGTGCAACAATTTCGAAGTGATCGACCTCGGGGTGATGGTGCCCGTGAACCGGATTCTCGACACTGCCCGAGAACACGACGCAGATCTCATCGGGCTGTCAGGTCTGATCACACCCTCGCTGGACGAGATGGTCAGCGTTGCAGGCGAAATGGAGCGTCAGGGCCTGGATCTGCCGCTGCTGATCGGTGGTGCCACCACATCATTGGTACACACCGCGGTCAAGATCGCGCCACAGCGGAAGGCCCCGGTCGTTTATGTCAAGGATGCCTCGCGAGCAGTCGGGGTCGCCCAAAGCCTGCTCAGCGATGAGCTTCGCGACAAGTACGTGGAGACGATCAGGTCCGACTACCAGCGCAAACGCGAACAGCATCGCAACCGCAGGGCTCGCAGCAACATCGTGGCGATCGCTGAGGCACGTGCCAACCGCATGCCCATCGACTGGCGGGAATACAGGCCGCCTGTGCCTTCGTTTCTCGGCACCCGTTCATTCGATCGGTACCCGTTGGCTGATCTGGCTGCCGCCATCGACTGGACGCCGTTTTTTCAGACCTGGGAACTGCGAGGTCGTTATCCGGCCATACTCGAAGACCCGGTGGTTGGGGAGCATGCCCGCAGCCTGTTTGAGGATGCCCGACAGATGCTCGACCGAATCGTCGCCGAAAGCTGGTTGAGGCCTCGTGGCGTGATCGGATTTTTCCCTGCAAACCGGATCGGTGACGACGATATCGAACTCTATGGCGATGACGCCCGGGGCAAGCCGATCATGACCCTGCACCACCTGCGCCAGCAGATGAAAAAGCCGCAGGGGCGCTACAATCATTGTCTGGCCGATTCGGTCGCACCGCTGTCCAGTTCAGTTCCGGACTATCTGGGCGCTTTCGCGGTCAGTGCCGGGGAGGGTATCGAGTCACATCTGCAACGCTTTGCCGACCAGCACGATGATTACAACAGTATCTTGCTCAAGGCGCTGGCCGATCGCCTTGCCGAGGCCTTCGCCGAGCACATGCACCAGCGGGTGCGTCGGGAATTCTGGGGCTATGCGGCTGACGAGGCGCTGGACAACGATGCGCTGATTGGCGAGACATATCAGGGTATTCGGCCAGCGCCAGGCTATCCGGCCTGTCCCGACCATACCGAAAAACGGTCGTTGTGGGAGCTGCTCGGGGTGACCCGGAAGGCGGGAATCACGCTCACCGAGAGTTTCGCCATGCTGCCTGCCGCCTCGGTCAGCGGCTGGTATTTCTCGCATCCGCAGGCGCGCTACTTCGGCGTTGGTCGGATCGGCCGGGATCAGGCCCTGGACTATGCCTCCCGCAAGGGGCTGCGTCTGGCGGAGGTGGAGCGTTGGCTGGCTATGCAACTGGCCTATGAACCCGCTTGAGCGTATTCGGCCTCGATTTTGAGCCGGGCCTGAACGAAAACCATGTGTGGCACGTAGAGGAGCTTGGCCAGTTTGCGCACCAGGTGCTCCTCATACATGTGCTTGTGTCCGTCGGCGTAGCTGATCCGCCACAGCATCTCGATGATCTGCTGTTTGCGCGCGGCATCGAAGTGCTTGCCGATCAGACTCGTGAACTGATAGAGCGATACGCCCTCGTCGGCCTCGCGTTCGGCCAGCGCCACCAGTTCACGCGTTTCGCTCTCGGCCAGCCCGAAGAAACTGCGCAGGTTGTCGACCACTGCCTGATGCTCCTCGTCGCCAACTTCGAAATCGGCCCGCATTAGCTCGACCAGCAGTGCCGCGGTTGCCAGCTGTAGTGCGCGTGGGTCATCCCCGAGGGTCGTCGTGCAGGCGATCCTGCGCTCGAAAAATTCCTGTATCGATACCAGCATCTGGGTACTCCTCGGAGATCAGCGGCGTGGACTGTGGCGACTTCGATGCCTACACTGCCAGTGCCCCGCGCTGCAGTGGGGACCGGCAGCCTCGCCGGGAACAGCGACTATACGAGCGGAGACGGTGATGGAAGAACAGGGTTTCATGACGGGTGAACAGGGTTTCTGGCAACTGGGGCTATTTGCGCTCTGGGTGGTGGTGTTGGTGGTGCCATTTTGGAAGATCTCCACCAAGGCGGGCTATTCGGGCTGGTGGTCGCTGCTGATGCTGGTGCCGCTGGTGAATCTGATCTATCTGTACTATCTGGCGTTCTCGAACTGGCCGGCACTGCGCAGGTTCTAGCGTGCATTTCTCAACAGTGCGCGCCCGTCAGTCCCGCGCTGGGGTGGTCAACACGGTATCCGGTGTGAAAAAGCGCCCATTGCGCAGGAAATAGACGACTTCGTCGGCGACATCGCGATCATAGCGCATAAACACGTGATCGGTGGGAAGAATCAGAAAATCGGTCATGCCGCCAAGCTGGGTACTCTCCACTGACACCATGCCGTCGTCCGGGCCCGGTATCACCAGTGACCCGACCGGGTTGATACTGCGGTTGCCGGCGATGATACCCAGTTCGTAGTACGGTTTCCCGAGTCCGTTGGGCAGACTTTGTCCCGTAGTCCCCAGTTGCGTGGCGGTGGGACCCAGGAACTTTTTGAACCACCATTGCTCGCCAAAGGTATCGACCAGTTCGCTGCCGCTGTTGGGCGGCGCCAGCATGACCACACGGCCTAGATTGGGCAACGGCCTGCGGGCCAGGTAGGCGCGGGCCAGTATGCCACCCAGCGAATGGGTGACGAAGTGAGTGGGACGGGTGCTGTCGTTGCAGCAGCGTTGTATCTGGCGGTCGATCATTTCAACCAGAGTTCCAGGTGATTGTCTGGTCGAGGGATATTCGATGCTGTGTATTTCGAAACCGGCCTTGCGCAGACGCTTGCTGATCGCGCGCATGGCGTAAGCAGTTCGGCCCAGGCCGTGCAGGACCACCACCAGATCGGCGTCAGCCTGCGGTGGAGTGGGTGCCGGCCCTTGTGCGCTGCCGGCACCTGGCAGCGATAGCAGCGCCACCAGTGCCAGCACCGTCAAAGCGCGTGTTATGAGCTTAACCATGCTGGCAACACCGTGCGGAACCCGGGGACCCATGGGTTCCCGGGCGTTGTGCTGATGATCGTGGCAAGAGTCCATGGTGTACCGCGCGCTGTTCAGCAGTGATTCTAGCCCGTATTTCCCACCAGATGTCCGCGCTCTCGCTTGTTCTTTGTCTCCACAGAGAATTTTCCTCGCTCGGCAATACGGAGAGTATTGCACTCGTTCGAAAAATCCCCTGTGAATCCAAATCCCTGCGCGATCCTCACGCACACTGGTGAGAAATGCGGACTAGGCGATTCCCGTGAAGGTTCTCAACGCGCCGGGTCAATGCGGGCGCGGGTGTTGTAGTGGTCTGTTACGGCTGTATACCACGGCGAAACCAGGGGTGACCAGAAGACTGTAGAGGCACAGAGACCGGCCGCGAACAAACTATCGTGATGGTCGCGGTCCGTGGCCCTGCGCCTGGCCGGCGATTAGCAGGACGGTAATGTCGTCGCGTGGCCCGGCCTGGTTCGACCCGATATGTGTCTTGAGCTGTGCCATACGCTGTGCGGGCGTCAGCGCTGCCAGATTGCACAGCATCGTGGTCAGGCCCGATACCTCCAGCGGGGCATCGTCAGGGCCGTGCGCTTCCGTCAGGCCATCCGAAAACAGATACAGGCTGTGATCCCGAAGTGGAAACCGTATCTTTTGAAAGTGTCGGCTGTTGTCGATACCGAGCGGGGCTTGTTGTGCAGCGAAGGTGGTGACGCGTTGGTCGGGGGCGACCAACAATGCGGGCAGATGACCGGCGTTGACCAGTTCGACAAGGTTGGTGGCGGGTTCGTAGAGTCCCGCGATCATGGTGATGAACATGCCGCGGGTCGCGGTTTGGTGGAGATCGTGGTTGATCCTCGCCATCACTTCGGCGGGATCACGAATGTGCTGACCCAGACCACGGAACAGGCCGCAGGCCTTGGACATCAGGATGGCCGCGTTGACACCCTTGCCCGACACGTCACCCAAGCAGAACGCGATACAGCCATCGTCTCTGGTGTAGAAATCATAGAAATCTCCGGACAAATGCTTGGCGGGAATGTTGAGCCCGGTCAACGTGATGTCCGCCACCAGGGTTGGCGGCAGCAAATTGCGTTGTATCTCGCGCGCCAGTCTCAGGTCGCGGTGCAACTCGCTGGCGAGGTGGTCGCGGTCCTGCAGGGCTTGCTGAAGCTGTCGGTTGAGGTCCTGATGACTGAACAGCTCCTCCAGCAGCGTGGTGCTCGCTTGTGCGATGATATCCTCGAACGACTGCTGCGCGGATACACAAAGCCCGAAGGCGGGCATTTCAGATGTCATTTGTGCCGGCAGCTTTGCCAGCAGTGAATCGGTTAGCTGGGTTTTTATGCCCAGCAGCTTTAGCATTTCCTGGCGGCAGTGGTCGAGTGCCGCCACCTGGTCGCTGCAGGCGTACACCGCATTCATCCAGTCTGCGCAATGTAGAATGCCGGCAGCTGCATTCGATCCGGGCTGGTGATGAGTGGCAATGGCCTCACAGCACGCGTCCGACAATCCATGTCTTGCAAACAGGCTCAGGGCGGCTTGTTCGTGGCTGAGGTCGAAGTGCCAGGCCTCCTGCCGATATCGGGACTCTGGATCGGCACTACGCAGGCTCGGCCACAAGCCGGCCTTGTCAGGTTCACGGTGGATCATCATCAGTAGCCCGAAGTCCTGCAACAGGCCTGCCGCCAGATACATTTCCGGGTCGTGGCCCAGGGCCTCGGCGATCAGCCTGGCGGCGATCGACCGGCGCAGGGCATCCTCCCAGAATTCGGCGATATCGAGGCCGGGGAGGTCGTCGTCGGCCAGGGCATAGCGTGCCGATATGCAGACCGCACGATCGTGTTCCGCCTGTGGGCTCTGGGGGTCCGGCAGTGGTGGCAGGGCCAAGTGCCTTCCTTGGTCACCCGAAAGCGGTACCATGTGCAATGTCACGTTCCCTAGACAATGTTCGGACCAGCTATGCAGCATTCGCGCCTGCCGGGTGCGAACCGCCGCGGCTGCATGGTCCGTTACCGATACGCCGGGATTTCGTATGAGCAGGCCGAAGCCACACCACCGCGATCACTATCGGCATTTCCTGGAGATCAGCACCCGCTGGCAGGACAATGACGTCTATGGGCACGTCAACAACGCGGTGTACTACGCCTATTTCGATACCGTGGTGAACCGCTATCTGATCGACAGCGCCGTTCTGGACCCCGGACTCAGTCCGGTAATCGGATTGGTGGTCGAAACCAGCTGCCGGTATTTTGCCCCCATCAGTTTTCCCGATACGGTGATGGCCGGGCTGGCGGTTGTCAGGATCGGCAGCAGTAGCGTGCGCTATGAGATCGGGCTATTCCGCAACCACGATGATCAAGCCGCGGCCCAGGGGGAATTCGTTCATGTCTATGTGGACCGCGCCAGTCGTCGCCCGGCCGCGCTTCGGGAGCCGATGCGCGAGGTGTTGCAAGCAATCCTGATTTGAGGCGCTCCAGCCTTCGCGAATCACTCAGACACTGCAGAGGTGCCCGCAGGCAATGAGCGTTCCCCGGGTAACGCCGGACATTCACTGTCCGGCAGCGCGGGACGCCAAGTACTCGACACACCGATCTGAACTATAGTTTGCGTAGTAGCTTGATTTTCCTGTGAAGGCCCCTCCGGAGGCTCACATGGCCACGGCGCAACCACAGCTGAGGCTGGCGGTCATTCTCCACGCTGATATCGCCGGCTCCACCGCTCTCGTCCAGCTCAATGAAATGGTTGCCCACGAACGGATCACCGACACCTTCAAACGGTTATCGGAGACCATTGCAATCTTTGGCGGCGCAGTGCACGAAATCCGAGGGGATGCCCTGGTCGCGGAGTTTGCCCGCGCCTCTGATGCGGTTTGTGCGGCTCTGGCGTTCCAGCGGTCACAATTAGAGCACTTGCGCAAGATCACCGACGACATCGCGCCGAGCGTGCGTATCGGCATCAGTCTGGGAGAGGTGGTATTCGCCGACGGCACAGTCACCGGCGCAGGGGTTGTGCTCGCGCAACGTGTGGAACAGTTATCCGCGCCCGGTGGGGTCTGCATCACCGGCGCGATTCACGAAGCACTTCCACAGCGTATGCCCCTGGATCAGGACAATCTCGGTGAACGGGAGGTCAAGGGATTTGATGAGCCTGTTCGTGTGTACGCTGTACGGTTGACAGACGGCGCCGAACTGCCGGCGGCCCCTGACATCCCTGAGTCTCGAAGGGTCTCGACAATCAAGTGGCTGACTGCTGGCGCGGCCGCCGTGGTCATTGCGGGTGGTGGATTGCTGGCCTGGTTCCAGCCTTGGGCACCGGAATTCGAACCGACGCCGGTGCAGCAAGTGGCGAATCCGTTACCGGATCAACCATCGGCTGCCAAATCGGACGAGGTCAAACCGCAAGATCCGCTCGACAAACCGTCGATCGCAGTGCTGCCGTTCACCAATATGAGTGGTGACCCGGAACAGGAGTACTTTGCCGATGGCATAACCGAAGACTTGACCACCGATCTGTCCAAGATTTCCGGCCTGTTCGTGGTCGCCCGTAACTCGAGCTTCGCCTACAAAGGCAAGTCCCCGGACCTGCGCGAGGTTTCCCGCGATCTCGGGGTGCGGTATGTGCTGGAAGGTAGCGTACGACGGTCCGGAGAACAGATTCGCATCAACGCCCAGTTGATCGATGCTACCACTGGCGGGCATATATGGGCCGAACGGTTCGACGGGACCATGGCTGACGTTTTTTCGTTGCAGGACGAGGTCAACCGCAAAATCGTCGCGGCACTTGCGGTCACCCTCACCGCAGATGACCGTAAGCGGCTCGGCAAGATCGAAACATCCGTCCCCGATGCCTACGATATGCTGCTGCGCGGCTTCGAACAATATCAGTATTTCACCCGCGAGGGGAATATCGAGTCCCGACGCCTGTTCAAGCAGGCCATTGAACTTGATCCCAAATATGCCCGAGCCTATGCGAACGTGGCTTTGACCTACGCTACGGAAGTGAACTTCGACCGGTCGGATGATCGGAAGGAATCCATCCGGCTGGGCCTGAACTTTGCTGCCCGAGCATTGGAACTGGACGACAGTATTCCACAAATCTATCTAACCCGAAGCGCGTTGTACCTTGCCCAACGAAAGTACGACGCGGCGATCGAGGCGGGCCGGCGAACCATAGAGGTGCACCCGAACTACGCTGACGGCCATGCGACGCTGGCTTTCGTTCTAAGTTACGCGGGGCGGCTCGATGAAGCCCTTATTGCTATCCGCCGTGCCAAGCAAATCAACCCCCAGTACTCCTACATCTACCTCGCCGTCGAAGGTCGCATTCTCTTTTTGTTGGGACGCTATGAAGAGGCAGTCGTGTTGCTCGAACAGAGCGTCGAAAGGAATCCCGCAATGGTGCGGGTGAAGTTGTCGCTCACCGCCACCTATGCGCAACTGGGTCGGATCGATGATGCTGCTTGGGAGGTTGAGGAAGTCCTGGCCATCAGACCAGATCTTTCACTTGAGTCCATACGCCAGGAGGCGAACTACAAAAAATCCCGGGACATCGATCATTACATCGAGGCTTTGCGGAAAGCGGGTATGCCGGAGCAGTGATTTCGGTCTTCAGGCTGAGGGTCTGCTAACCGTACTGAGCGTCCGCTTGTGGCCGAATCCGGACGGTCAAGATTGGTTGTATCAGCCACATGCACCTCGCCCCGGAGCCAAGGCTAAGTTCGATTCAACAGGATTCAGTGCGGAGTCTCCCGGCGTCGCGACCGCGATGCCGACGCCACAGTCTGCCGCTGTCAGCGGCAGACTGGGCCGCGGATGGTCCCACGGGGTTCGCCCAGCATAGGCCATTCACTTCGGGAGAATCAACTCTCCGGGCAACGGCGTGGCGGGAACACCTTCACACCGCCCCCTCACTTCCCGCTGGTTCAGTTCATCCGCTGACAAGATCCCAATAACCGTACTCTGCGTCGATCGGCCAAGAGGAGACCTTTCGGTGGTCTTCGGCCGTTAGTACCGTTACAGTACCTGGACCATGACGAAGCGCAGGCAAATCGTCGATGCCCATCGCCATTTGTGGGACTTGGAAGCGATTCATTGTCCTTGGCTAGTGGGTGAACCCCTAGGCGATTGTGTGCGTTCGTACCCGGATCTTGCTAAGAATGACTCGCTATCCGACTATCGGGCCGACACTCAGGCAAGAGTTTGGGTTTCTTCGATTCCGTTTGGAAGGTGGAGAACCTGCGCCCCTTCGTTCTGGAGACGGTAGAATTGTTCGGTCCGTCGTGGTGCATGTTTGCGAGTGATTTCGCGGTGGACCGGTTGTTTTAGGGTTACACCGAATTGTGGGCGGCATACTTTCAGATGAAGAGAAGTCGAAAATGTTTCACCACATTGCTGTCATCCCGCGAAACTGTCGGAACATCCCGTAACCCAAGGACGCGTATTTCCAGGTCCCAAAGATGATTACCGATACGACCCGTCGACCTTCGCTGGATCAAGTTCTGGACGATATGCCAGAACCCTTGGGAAAGATTCTGATCGGAGTCTACGGATTGTTCCAGTCCGATAGGCAACCGCTGGAAACGGTGGCGGAAGCATTGGCCCTGTCGCTGGACGAGGCGGAAACATTGCGGATGAAGGGAATAAGAAGGTTGCGAGATCCGCGCCTGGACTTTCTTTCGCCTTGGACCCGGGAGGCGCTCAAGGAAGAGGTATGGCAACGACTGTCGGATGCGAATGGTTTGTATGTTATGCGTGAAAACCTCACCCAGCAAGCTATGGAACGTCTCAGCGGTGAACTTGCCATGGAATTGGCAAAACAGTACGGGTCGCTGGGAGACTGCTTGAGTCAGGTCGCGGTGGAAACGGACAAGGGTTGGGCTCGCCCAGCCTACGGGCTCGACGAGATCAAGGATGCAATTGCCGTATTGACGGAATTGAAAGAGCGGTATGGTCTTCCGAGGCCCTTTCATACATTGGTCACTTTGAGCGGGAAAACGCCTGAGTTATTGGCCACGGCCATGGCCTTGAGCGCTCATTTCGTCCATGGTGCACAATATGGATTTCATGCCGGCTATGTGATTGATGCTCCCGCCGGCGCACGCTCGATTCGAATCGTGAGGCTCCACCGGCTCATGCGCCGCTATTGGCCGAATGAACCGGTCGCGACACGCCAACTGATTAATGCCTATCGTGAGCACCATGGCGATGACGATTTCGATTCGCAGGCGGCGTTTATGGCCCTTCGTTCGGCACCCTTCTTATTCCTGAGAACCGCGCATCACCACTGGCTCTGCGCCCATCCAGAGGCTGGCCTCGAAGACAGTCCGCTTGAATCCGACCTGGATTTCGGCTCGATCTTCTTCAAAACGGGGCTGGAGGAGGTCAGCGCACGGGCCGTGGTGATGTCCATCCTGCAGGAAGAAGCGCCCGTGAGGGATGGGGAACTGCTGAGATCATTGGTGGCTCGCTCGAATGGCAAATACAACGACAATCATATAGGCAACGTGTTTAACAATGAATGTGCGATTGTCTATCTGGCACCGGGTGTCCTGGGATTTGAACAATCGGCGGCGGATCTCTATGCAAAAGAACAAACGATCGAGATGCTTCTGAACAAAGAAGATTGCATGTGTTTCGTCGCGGCGCGGGCGGCCGGTGAGTCACGGGATCTGTACCCTCTGTGGAACCGCGCCATGGAGCATCGATGGTGTCGTTGGGCCGAAGATCGTCTCTCAGCGAGGGATTTTGAGGCATTGCTCTTTGTCAGTGAGCCCGACCAATGGCCCGTCGAGGAGCCTGAGCGCAGACGATGGACTGACAAGAAACATAGTCTGGAGCGGTATCGTCCCTCGCGCAGACGTACCTATAGCCTGGATAAGGCAACGCCCTCGTTGAAACACCTGTTCCGGGTCGCCGTTGAAGCCAAGGCCAAGGGTGATATCAGTTGGGTACGGGTGAACTGGATCACCCGAAGGCGGCTGGCGGTGCCAGGTAGAGCTTGCACTCTATTGGCTTTCCTTGTGATCCTTCGTGTCCTAGATCAAGTGAATCATTGGTGTTTGCGCCA
Organism: uncultured Candidatus Competibacteraceae bacterium; assembly: GCA_965371945.1. Taxonomy (GTDB): domain Bacteria; phylum Pseudomonadota; class Gammaproteobacteria; order Competibacterales; family JAHEDQ01; genus CBDVAK01. The sequence continues at coordinate 378 of CBDVAK010000053.1, read as the reverse complement.
CCCTGTGGGCGCAAAGATCGAAGCTTTCATCGACCGCTTGAATGCGGAACTGTATCTCACCGGTTCCTTGGAATGGAACTCATCCGTGGGTCGGGAGATACTCGAAACGCTGCGCCAGGCAGAGACCCGAACCGACCTAAAGCTGGTCGCGCCCGTTCAGGTCCGTAGCTTCGTTCTGGGCGTTGAGCAGCAGATCCAGCATGCCGCCGGAGAAGCGGTCCATCCGCCACCACAGGTGGATGCCAAAGTGCACGATCAAGAGACTGACATCAACAATAGTCGAGAGCAGGCGGAACAATTGACGCTGTTTTCATAGCTTGAATCCGCACGCGCATCCCGCGCTGCTATTGCCAGGCGGGTTCTCTCGTCGGTGGCGTG
>CBDVAK010000052.1:0-15234 GCA_965371945.1 uncultured Candidatus Competibacteraceae bacterium | reverse complement strand
AATCTGACTCAATCGGGCTCGCCCTCGCTACCAGGGCTGTTCTCGGACAGCCTCCCAGGCGATTGCGGTTTATCGATGGTCCTGCGGCGAGCGGTTGGCCTCGTAGACGACCCGGCCGTCCACCAGCGTATAGAGAACCCTTCCCGTCAGGGTACGACCAGCGAATGGCGTGTTGCGGCCGCGACTGAGCATCTGTCCGGGAATCAGTTGCCAGTTTTGATGCGGATCGAACACGCACACATCCGCAGGGGCGCCCGGGGCCAGTGATCCCGCCTCCACGCCCAGGATACGAGCCGGGCCGATCGTCAATGGCGCCAGTGTTCGCAGCAAGGACTGCGTAGGATCGGACGCTTCCAGTGTCAGTGATAAGAGCGTCTCCAGGGCCGAAATTCCGGGCTCGGTATCGCCAAACGGGTTGAGCTTGGCGTCCGGCTCGTGTGGTTGATGGTCGGAACATACCGCGGTCACGATCGCGTGCTCGACGGCATTGCGCAGCCCGGCCCGATCCTGCCCGGTACGCAACGGCGGGTTGACATGGCATTGGCTGTCGAACTCCCCTGCGTCCGCATCCGTAAGGTGTAGCTGGTGAGCACAGACATCGGCACTGACCGGCAGGCCGCGCGCGATTGCCTCCCCGACCATCTCTGCGCCCCGGGCGCTGGACAGACGGCAGAAATGTGCACGTACCCCGATTTCCTCGATCAGAGCCAGGTCGCGTGCCAGGTATGCAGTTTCTGCGGATACCGGGATGCCCGGAAGACCGAGCCGTGTGGCCACCGCGCCTTCGTGTATACAGCCGTCCCTGGCCAGCCACGGGTCGAGAGCGTGCAGGAAAACAGTCAGATCGAAAGTTGCTGCGTATTCCAGAGCCCGACGCATGACCAGAGTATTGGTGACCGGGTTCCAGGCGTTGCTGACAGCGACGCAGCCGGCGTCCCGCAGCGCGGCCATCTCGCTGAGCGTCTCCCCTGCCAGGTTACGGGTCAGGGCGCCCACGATCACGACTTTGCAACTTTCCGCTGCTGCGCTGCGGCGTCTGATCAGTTCCACCACCGCGGGTTCGTCGACTACCGGCGTGGTATCCGGTGGCAAGCACAGCGTGGTGATGCCTCCGGCAACCGCTGCCCGGGTCTCGCTGGCAATCGTCGCCTTGTGCTCCAGTCCGGGTTCGCGCAGGCGTGCACAGAGGTCGACCAGTCCCGGGCAGGCGACCAGGCCGCGGGCATCGATGACACAGTCCGCTGGTGCCGTGGACGGGCCGATGCAGGTGATGCGCCCGTGCTGTACATGGATGTCGGTGACGGTATCCATCTGACTGGCCGGATCGATCACGCGGGCGCCAAGAATCGACACGCTCACGGGTCGGGCGCCTCGTGAGCAGCCACCATGCGGTTGCCCATGATCAGCGACATCGCGGCCATACGGATGGCGATACCGTTGCTGACCTGCTCCAGTATCAGCGAGCGTTCGCTGTCGGCCACCGCGGAAGTCATCTCCACCCCCCGGTTGATGGGACCGGGGTGCATGACCAGCGCATCCGGATGCGCACCCTGCAGGCGGATCTCGGTGAGACCGTATTCGCGGTAGTATTCGTGCTCACTGGGAAGCAGAGCGCCGCGCATGCGTTCGCGCTGCAGCCGCAGCATGATGATGACATCGGCTTCCCTGAGACCCTCTTCCAGCGTCGGACAGACCCGCACACCCAGTGCTTCGATACCGACCGGCAACAGCGTGCGTGGCGCCACCACGCGCACCTCGCCGGTGCCCAGCGCCTTGAGCGCGTGGATCTGTGATCTCGCCACCCGGGAGTGAAGAATATCGCCGACGATGACGACCCGGAGGCTGGAGAAGTCCGGTCGATGTCTGCGGATGGTAAAGACATCCAGCAGCGCCTGGGTGGGATGGGCGTGTCCCCCGTCACCGGCATTCAGTACCGCAACATGCGGTTGGCAGTGGCTGGCAATGAAATGGGCCGCACCGCTGCTCCCGTGGCGCACCACGAACATATCGACATGCATGGCCTCGAGGTTGCGCAGGGTGTCCAGCAGGGACTCGCCTTTGACCGTCGATGAACTGCTGGCGGTGATATTCAGTACGTCAGCTGAGAGTCGTTTTGCAGCCAGTTCAAACGTGGTTCGGGTGCGGGTACTGGCCTCGAAAAACAGGTTGACCACGGTCTTGCCGCGTAACAGCGGCACTTTCTTGACTTCACGCCGGGTAACCCCGGCGAATGACTCCGCGGTATCCAGAATCTCCTCGATATGGGACTGACTGAGGCCCTCGATGTTGAGCAGATGGCGCAGTCGCCCCCGGGAATCGAGCTGCAGACCCTGATCCGTCATGATGGTGTGTGGACTGCCAGCCGCAGCGGCTCGGGACCGCTGAGCTTGATGTGACTCCCGGGTGTCAGCCGCAGCCGCGAACCGTATGCGTCGGCGGCGATCGGCAGCTCGTGGCCATCCCGCGCCACCAGCACTCCGAGCGTCACTGTAGCGGGTCGGCCGTAGTCGAAAATTTCGTTGAGCGCGGCGCGTATGGTGCGGCCGGTATGCAGAACATCGTCAATCACGATCAGGTTGCGGTTCTCGATATCGAACGGCAGGTTCGACGGGCGCACCTGTGGGTGTACGCCGATCCGGGTGAAATCATCGCGGTAGAACGAGATGTCGAGACAACCCAGTGGTGAGCGTAGCTCCAGCATGCGGTGTAGTCGCTGCGCCACCCAAAGTCCGCCGGTGTGGATGCCCACCATCAGGGGATCGTCGAGGTGGCGCTGCGCCAGATCGGCCTGCAGCGAGGCCGCCAGTGTGTCCAATAGCTGTTCCACGCTGGCCAGAGTCATGGACCCTGCTCCTGCATGGCCAGCCAGGTTTCCAGAATGACACAGGCGGCAATCCGGTCGATCATTGCCTCGCGCTTGTGACCACCGGTATGCGCCAACCGCGAGGCTGCTTCGTAGGAGCTCAGACGTTCATCCACCAGATCCACGGGCAGCCGGTATCGCCCGGTCAACTGGCGCGCGAAGCGGCGCGCCGCCAGGGTCACCGGGTTTGCGCTGCCGTCCGCATGGACGGGTTCGCCAACGATCAGTCGCTGCGGGCGCCATTCCTCGAGCAGCGCCTCGATCGCCTGCCAGTCCGGTTTGGCGGCATGAGAGTGCAATGTTTTCAGCGGCATGGCGGTGTTGTCTCCGGGATGCCGGGCGACCGCAACACCGATGCGACGGCTGCCGAAGTCAAACGCCATCAGGCGCCGCAGGTCGCCTGTCTTCACGCGTGACCGGCCTCGGTCGACAGCAGGCTCAATTCCACTCCCAGCGCTGCGGCGGCGGCCTCCCAGCGTTCCTCCAACGGTGTCTGGAAGATGATCTGGTGGTGCGAGGGGCCACTCAACCAGGCATTGGCGGCCATTTCCTGTTCCAGCTGGCCGGCTCCCCAGCCCGCGTAGCCGAGCACGATGAGTGCACGATCGGGGCCTTCGCCGCGCCCCATCGCCAGCAGGATGTCGCGTGAGGTGGACATGGCGATATCGTCTCCGATGCGCAGGCTTGCGTCCCATTCGCCGGGTGGCGAATGGAGCACGAAGCCCCGGTCTCTCTGCACTGGGCCACCCAGCAGTACCGGAGTGCCTCGCACCGCCGGCAGTGCGGGCTCCTGGCTCATGTGCTCCAGCAGTTCGCCCAGGGTCACCGTGGTTGCGCGGTTGATGACCAGCCCCAGAGCCCCCTCTTCATTGTGTTCGCACACATAGGTGACGGACCGGCTGAAGTTGGGATCCTTGAGTCCAGGCATGGCGATCAGGAAATGGTCGTTGAGGAAAGTTCTTTCGGTCACCCGTCACCCCCGCGTCCCGAACGCGTATGGCGCCACGACCCGATATCCGATCGCCGCATGCCAGAACTCGCCCGGTTCGACATCTGGTTGCCAGTATCGCGGACCGGGGTTGGCTCTGACAAGGTGCAGTCACCGTTCAACGGCAATAGTTGTCAAGGGCTGGTCAGTCGCTCACCCTGAACAAACTGCCAGTCCCGGTCGATGGTCAGAAAGTCGCCGTACTCACTGCGCAGGCTGTCCGGAAACGGTGCGTACGGAGCTGCCTGGCGTACGATTTCGATGGCGGCGTCATCGAGCAGCGAGTGTCCGGATCCGCGCAACAGTGTGATCACCTGAACCTGGCCGTCGTAGCGCAGCACCACGCTGAGACGCAGCTTTCCGGACAGACCCTGGCGGCGTGCCTGGCGGGGAAAATTGCGGGTACCCCAATCCTGCACCTTGTTGACCCAGCCTTCGATATAGGCCTCACGGACAGAGAACCGGGTGCTGGCGCCGGTACCCTGTGGAGCCTCACCGCGCGACAGGGGAGGCTGATAGCGTGGCGAAAGCTGTGCGATCTGCCGGGCCTGGCGCATCAGCTGCGTCGCCGATGGCGGCGGCTGGCGGCCTTTATCGGGTTCCGGCCTGTTCTCGTCGCTGCGGTCAGTGTCTGCCACCGGCTGGGCGGATGGTAGCGGCTGCGATTGCTCCGGTGCCGGCGGCTGGTCCGGGTCCGGCATCCCGGTCAGGGGTGTGCGCGCGTTTGCGACCAGGGTTGGCACGGGCGACGCGTCGATTTCGGGCAGCGGCGGTGGAGTCGCGGTCGGGACAGCCTCGACCGCGATCCCGCCCCCCAGGTGGTCGGCGGCGGCTTCCGGCGCGGACGGATCAGGTTGAACGCGGTTGAGTGATGGCGCCAGCGTTACTCTCAGTGGGGGTGTGCGCCATTGTCGAGGGGGCGGGGTCTGGAAGCGTACTGCCACGATGACTGCCGCGTGTAGCAGCGCGGCGAGCAGCAACAGAGCCAGCAATCGATGCTCACCATGGAATAACCCGGCAGTCACTATGAAGGCCGCTTGGGGCGGGAGTCGAGCTGGTCCTGGATACGGTCCATCAGTACGGCGGCGATGTTGAGATTGTAGAGATCGTCCAGCTCCCGGATACAGGTTGGGCTGGTCACGTTGATCTCGGTCAGATAGTCACCGATGACATCCAGACCCACGAACAAAAGGCCTCGTCGCCGCAACTCGGGGGCGACCTGGGCACAGATCCAGCGGTCTCTGTCGGTGAGCTCGACACCGCGGCCGCTGGCCCCCGCGGCCAGGTTGCCCCGGCTTTCGCCCGGTGCCGGTATCCTTGCCAGGGCGTAGGGTATCGGCTCGCCATCGATCACAAGTATGCGTTTGTCGCCGCTGTGGGCGATGTCCGGGATGTAACGCTGTGCCATGGCGAATCTGCTGCCGTACGCAGTGATCGTTTCCAGTATCACATTGAGATTGGGGTCGCCGACGCGGATTCGGAAAATAGAGGCGCCACCCATCCCGTCCAGTGGTTTGACCACTATATCGCCGTGCTCATCCAGGAACTCGTGAAACAAGCGCAGTGCGCGTCCCACCATGGTGGCTGCACAACACTGCGGGAACCATGCGGTAAAGAGCTTTTCGTTGGCGTCGCGTAGCGAGGATGGGCGATTCACGATCAGTACACCGTCGGCTTCCGCGCGCTCGAGTATATAGGTGCAATACACATACTCCATGTCGAACGGCGGATCCTTGCGCATCAGGATGACGTCCAGTTCCGCCAGCTCCCGGTCGCCGCGCTCTTGTAGCTCGAACCAGGGATCGGCGCCGGGGTCCAGGACCAACCGGCGGCTGCGCCCCAGAGCTTTTCCATCCCGCAGGCATAGATCTTGCTGTTCGAAGTACTCGATGATCCAGCCTCGCTGCTGAGCCTCCACCAACATGGCATAGGTACTGTCCTTGTGGATCTTGATCGAGTCGACAGGGTCCATGATGACGCCGACGTGCACAGTCATGAGTGAGCCTCCGGAATTGTTCGGGCGGTCGCTGCCCGAGGGGAAGACGGCAGAGTGATGGCAGTTACTTTCGGACCACAAGAAGCGGTCAGCCATGCGCTGGTAGGGAAGGTCGGAAGCTGTGGTCTGACTTCAATCATCGATGAATTCTTACCTTGGCGGCACCCGTTTGCTGCCGCCCCGGGGACTACGTTTCAGTAAGCTGAATCGACTTCGCCCGAATGTGGGCAAGTTGCCTGTTTGAAGCCGGACGGTGTTCACCATGAAGCATACCGCAATGCAAGAGGACAGTTCCGTGGTCGTCGATGACGGTGCCTCCGATGATGTCGGCAAGGCAAGCATAAACGCGGCAATCAAGGTGCTGGTGGTCGATGACAGTGTGACCATTCGCCGTACCGCGGAGTCGCTGCTGAAACGTGAAGGTTACCAGGTGGAATCCGCTGAAGATGGTTTCGAGGCATTGTCCCGGATCGTCGACTGGCGTCCCGATATTATATTTCTCGACATCATGATGCCGCGCCTGGACGGTTACCAGACCTGTGCCGTGATCAAGAATAACCGCCAGTTTTCGCCCACACCGGTGATCATGCTCTCCAGCAAAGACGGCATTTTCGATCGTGCCCGCGGCACTCTGGTGGGTTCGGAACAATATCTGACCAAGCCGTTTACGCGTGAAGAGTTGCTGGAGGCGATCCACCAGCATGTCACCGCCGAGGCCCAGGGGGCATCCGGTGGCGACTAGACACGCAACGAGACACCGTAATCCAGGATCTGTTTACCAAACCATCGATTGCTCGGGAAACTGACATGGCACGCATTCTTATCGTTGATGACTCCCCTACCGAGATCTTTGCGTTCAAACGCATGCTCGAAGACAACGGCTACCAGATATCCGTCGCCAACAATGGCGAAGAAGGTATCGAGATGGCGAAGACCGAAAAACCCGATCTGATCCTCATGGATGTGGTGATGCCGGGGATGAACGGCTTTCAGGCGACCCGCAAGCTGTCGAGGGACCCGGATACCAAGGCAATACCGATCATCATGGTAACCACCAAGGACCAGGAAACCGACCGAATCTGGGGCCTGCGACAGGGTGCACAAGCCTATGTCACCAAGCCTGCATCCGAAGGTGACCTGATGGGCAAGATAAACGGGCTGCTGGCGGGCTGAGACCATGCAAGTGACCACCACCGCCCGTGCATACGACGGACACCCCTTTGATCTGTTGCTGGATTTCGAGGCCCGCAGCCTCCGCCATGAACCCGGCGAGAAGCGCGCGACAGGTCATCAGGCGTTGTGGAGCGGCTTGGGGTTTCGAGTCGGTAGCTGGAACCTGGCGCTGACGCTTGCGGAGGTATCGGAAATCATTATGGTTCCGAGATTGACCCGCGTGCCGGGGGCCAAACCCTGGGTGCGGGGTATCGCCAATCTGCGCGGCACAGTCATCACGGTCGTCGATTTCGCGGGATTTCTGGGCGCTCCGAGAGAACGGGATCATTCCCGGCAACGTGTGCTGGTTTTGCAGGGCCAGAGTTGGAGCTCGGGGTTGTTGGTTGACGAGGTCTATGGGATGAGGGCGTTCCAGGAGGGTGAACAGCTCCCCCGTGCCGAAATCCCGGATTCGGTTTTGCAGGTCTACGTGACCGGTGCGTTCCGGTCAGATGATGCTCTGTGGCAGGTGTTCAACCCATCGCGATTGCTGAACGACGGTGGTTTCCTGGCAACTGCTGCCTGAGCAGTTGCTGAATTTTTTCTCTAGCTGGCAACGGGCCAGGGGAGACCAGGGGCAATGAGCAAGAAAGAAGTGACGGGATCCGATCGGGATTCCAGCACATTCCTGAAAATGGTGGTGCTGGTGGTGCTGGTGGTGATCGCAATAGGCTTGATGAGCACTGTATTCCTGATGCAGTCACAACAGAGTCGTTACGACAAGAGCTTTTTCCGCACCATCGGTCAGCAGAGGGAGCTCTCACTGGCTTTGGTCACCGATGCGCTTGAGGCAGCCCGTGGCGGCGAGAGCGCCTATACCAATCTGACCGGCGTTCGAGATCAGTTTGACCTGCTGGTGGACGGCCAGAAGGCTGGCAACGATACCGGCGGTGGTGGGGTGCAGGTGATCAATGTGCGCTCGCCGATGGTGACATTGAGTCTGAACCAGCTTGCCGCACAGTGGGTGGGTGTTCGCGGTCTGGTCAATACCATCCTCGAAGGCCGGGAGTCGCTGGAAGCCGCGGCCGGTCTGGTCGGCACCATCGAGGAGAGTATCCCCGATATCCAGATACTTTCTGATGAGATCGCCGTTGCCCTGATCGAGACGGGGGCCACTGAGAACGAGGTGTATATCGCGACGCGCCAGTTGCTGTTGTTGCAGCGCATGGAGAACAACGTGTCCCGGTTGTTGGGAGGCGGCATAGAAACAGCCAGTGCAGCGGACCGATTCGGGCGTGACGTGGCGCTGTTTGCCCGGGTACTGGAGGCCATGCGCATTGGAGATCCCGAGCTTGGGATCGCCCGGGTTGCTGATTTCTCGACCCGACAATTGCTCGACGATTCCGCGGAGCTGTTCGCGACCATCGAGACCGCCGCCGAGCAGATCCTGATTCGTTCTCCTGAACTGTTTCAGGTGGTCGCCGCCTCGCAGGAGATCATTTCGTCGGTTGCCGGGCTGCGTGCCTCGATCGATACCGTATCCGAACAGTTCGCCAATGTTTCGCTGCCGCGTGAACGACTGGCCTTCATGTTTGGCGTGCTGGCGGCGCTGCTACTGGGCGGGGTCGCGGTCTGGCAGATTTTCGAGGCTCGTGCCAGGACCCGGGAAGGCGAAGTCCGCAACCGTCAGATCGCGGATCAGAATGCCCGTAACCAGGAGGCTATCCTGACCCTGCTCGACGAAATGGGTGATCTTGCGGATGGTGATCTCACCGTACATGCCAACGTCACCGAGAGCCTGACCGGGGCCATCGCCGATTCCATCAACTATGCAGTGGAGGCGCTGCGCGATCTGGTTCGGACCATCAACCACACCTCCAACGAAGTAGCCGGCGCTTCCCGGGAGACCAGCTCAGTCGCCGAGCAGGTGGAGAATACCTCCAGAGCACAAACCCAGCAGATTCTCAGCGCCACGGAGTCGGTCGATTCGATGTCGCAATCGATGAATGACATGTCCACCAGCGCGGGGGCATCCGCCGAAGTGGCGTCCAGCTCGGTGCAGCTTGCCAGCCAGGGTGGTGATCGCGTGCGACGGACCATCCAGGGCATGGATGTCATTCGCGAGCATATTCAGGAAACCTCAAAGCGAATCAAGCGCCTCGGCGAGAGCTCCCAGGAGATTGGCGACATCGTCGGGTTGATCAACGACATCGCTGACCAGACCAACATTCTTGCCCTGAACGCCGCCATCCAGGCCGCGGCAGCGGGTGAGTCAGGCCGCGGTTTTGCGGTGGTCGCGGACGAAGTTCAGCGCCTGGCCGAGCGTGCCGGCAACTCCACCAAGAGAATCGAGCAGTTGGTGAAAACGATTCAGGCCGACACCAGTGAAGCGGTGATTTCGATGGAAAAGAGTACCGCCGAAGTGGTCAATGGCGCGGAACTCGCGGAACGCGCCGGCGAATCGCTGGAAGAGATCGAAAATGTGTCGAACAAGCTTGCCGATCTTATCAACGATATGTCTCACGCTGCCCGTGAGCAATCCGAGGTCGCGCAGGTTGTGTCCTCGACCATGGAATCGATCAACGAACTGGCCCGTCAGGCGACCGAAGGTACGTCCGTGACGGCGCGCTCGGTTGGCAGATTGACCGAGTTGTCCGACGACATGCGCAAATCCGTTGCCGGGTTCAAGTTGCCGTCCACAGATGCCGCCAGCGCCTGATCGAGGTCGCTGTGACGGACACGAATACCAATATCGGAATTTCCCCGCACACCGCAGAGGTGTACGGGGGACCAAACCGGGGAAGGGAGCGATGAGTTCGCAAGTATCCGAGAGTTCCCTGACGTACCTGAAGGACGAACTCGGCCTGACGGTGGACAGGGTCCAGCAGTCGCTGGAAGCTTACTCGGAGTGTTCTGGAGGTGGTGCCGAGCTGGGACAGGCGGGCGACTATCTGAGACAGATCGCCGGGGTCCTGGTGATGCTGGATCGCCCCGATGGCGCGCGGTTTGCGCGTGAATTGGCGGAACTTGCCGAGGCGATCGGGGACCAGAACATTGCAGACAGTGCTGCCGCCAGGGAAACACTGCTGCAGGAAGCACTGAAGCTGGAGCCGTTCCTCGATAGTATCGACGCCGGTGACGCGGACGACGTTGCCCTGGCGTCATCGACCGACCGGATTCGGGCGCTGTTGGGCAAGGCTCCTGTCGAAGGTCAGCGTGTGACAGCGCTGATGCAGGATCCCAAGGCGATCGACCGGATCCTGGTCAGACAGCTTCGGCCCGGGTATCAACGTGCGCTGGTGCAGATACTTCGTGGTCAGGACGTCGCTGGGAGCCTGGCGCAGATGACCCAGTTACTGTCGCAGCTCGCCGATATGGCGCGCGCGGAGCCGGCCTACCGGCTGTGGTGGACCAGTGGTTTGTTGCTGCGCGCGCTTCGTGACCAACATATCGAACACGGGCCTGCGGCGCTCAAGTTGCTCGGCGGTATCGATCGCGCCATCAAGGATCTCATCGATCAGGGTGAAAGCGGGTTAGGAGAGGGCCATTCGGTACAATTCCTGGCGGAACTGCAAACAGCGTTGGGACAGGGAGCGGCAGAGCTGCTCGCGGACCAACACGACTATCACCCGCCAGTGCCGGCGGACCTCCCGGCGACACCGGCTCTCATCAACCGCGACACGCTCGGCGATGTCGCCTCGACCCTGGGGGAGGACATCAGCCTGCTGCAGGACACCGTGGACCGCATTGCGCGGGCCGACGAGTCTTCGACGGTGGTTGCTGCCGGGATGGCCGCAAAGCTGGGTGCCGCGGCATCGGTGTTGTCGATGCTCAACATGAGCTCGTCGGCCAGTTTGTTGTCGCGCCAGCGACAGCGGCTTGACGGTCAAGGCGCGCTCGATCAGGAAGCGCTGGAACGACTGGCGGCCGACCTGGTCCTGGTGGAAACAAGCCTCTCCGGCCTGATGGACCCGGCGATTGCGGCCTCGCTGGCCGGTACGGATTTCGAGGATGACGACCCGGCGACCCAGTTGCGCGCCATCAAGCATCGACAGGCGTTGATGGTGGTCACCGAACAGGCTGGTGCGGATGTTGATACTGTCCAGGACATCACCACCCGGATGCGTGTTGCGGACAGCGAGGTGTCGCTGTCAGAAGCCGTACCCCTGCTGCATCGTATCGCCAACGTATTTTCTATCCTCGGCCATGATCAGGCCGCGCTGGTCAGCGATCGTCTGCGCCAGCTGCTGACGGCCGACTTCATAGAACAGCGGGTATGCCAGGATTCGCGGGCCATGACGGTACTCGCCGAAGCGATGGTGGGACTGGAGTATTTTCTCAAGGGAGAGCATGGCACCGAGGTTCGTCACCCGCGCTATCTGTCGCATGCCGAAGATTGCCTGGATGTACTCGAGCACCTCGATGGCACAGCAATCGCGGAACCGACGACAATTTTTGACACCCGGTCAGAGCCATCTGATATCGACCCGGGCCAGTCATCGCCCGGTGATCACGGTGGCGATACAAACGCCCCGGACATGGCGGTGATCGAAGACGACCTTGAGTCGGCGCTGTTCAGTCTGGAGGCGGCAGAGCCCGAACCTGAACCTGAACCCGTGAACCCTCCGGAAGGTACGCAGCCAGACCATGATGGGCCGCAAGCGACGCCTGCCGATGCTGTCTCAGAGCCGCCACCGGCATGGTTGAGCCACGAATTCCTCGATGTGTTTCTGGAAGAGGCCGAGGGCGAGATCGCACAGTTGCGAGAACGCCTGCCGGTGTGGCGGGCGCAACCCGGGCAGCAGGACGTACAGTCCGATATCCGCCGGGCCTTCCACACCCTCAAGGGCAGCGGACGCATGGTGGGCGCCGGCAAGGCCGGTGAATTCGCCTGTGCCGTGGAAGAAATGCTCAACAGGGTGCTGGAGGGGCGGCTTGCGCCCGACCACGCATTGGTCGACCTGGTCGGCGAAGCGATCGATGCCTTTGCGGCGCTGGTCGTGAGCATGCAACAGGGTGCTGAAGACGCCGACCTCGAACCGCTTTCCGAACGCATATCGACTTTGCTGCAGCCCGGGCATCCGCAACCGGAATCAGCCGGCGAAGACCCGGATGCTGTTGCCGATGAGCCAGCCGATCCGGAATGCGTCGGCGAGGCGGTAGCGGACACCGAGTCGGTGCAGCATCAAACTGACGGGGAGCCGGCTGGCGAGGTTGCCGTCGAGTCTGCGCCTCAGCCAGATCCACAGCCGCAAGACACCGCCCCTCCTGACACCGCTCTGGCGGAGCTTCCCGAACCGGCGCAGGCGGTTGGGCGGCCGATGCCCGCATCGTCCGGTGCCACGGCTGTCGACACCTCGCTGGACCCGGAACTGGCCGAGGTCTTCGTCCAGGAGGCTGCCGACATTCTTGAGTCCAGCGACGTGATCCTGGATCGCTGGGCGCGTGAACCACAAAACCTCGATCTGTTGTCGGATCTGCGTCGCGAGATGCACACTCTGAAAGGCAGCTCGAGGATGGCCGGGTTTCTGGTCATTGGTGACCTTGCCCACGCCGTGGAGTCGTTGCTCGATGCCATTTCCCGTGGTGAGCTGGAATTGTCGAGTGCCGCCGTGGAAGTGCTGCAGCGCAGCCTCGATCGATTCCATGCGATGCTGCCGGTGGCCCGCAGGCTGGAACAACCCGAAGCAGCCGACGACCTCGTCGAGATTCTGACAGACCGCAGTGCTTTCGAACCGGGACAGGCCACGGATTCCGGAGCGGATCAGACGGAGCCGCAGGACACCGAGTCCGGCGGGCAGACGCGCGCTGCGCAACAGGAGGCGCGATCGGCTGCGACGGATGCGGTCATGCTGGTGCCGGATGCGCCCGACATGGTTCGCGTCAAGGTCGAGTTGCTCGACAGACTTGGCGATCAGATAGGGGAAAGCAGTATCTTTCGGGCACGCATCGCCCAGGGCGTCAATCGTTTTGACCTGCATCTCAAGGAGATGGACCAGACTGTCGGAAGATTGAGCGAGAAACTGCGGCGGTTGGAGATTGAGACCGAGGCGCAGATCCTGTTCCGCTACGAACGCGATACCGATCTTGCAAGCGAAGAATTTGATCCTCTGGAACTCGATCGGTTTTCGGAACTGCAGCAGCTCTCCAGATCGCTGATGGAGGTGGTCAACGACCTCAACAGTATCCGCCACACCATGGACGAGCAGGGACAGGAACTGGAGGTCCTGCTCCACCAGCAGGCCAAGGTCAATCATGAAATTCAGGAGGGGTTGACGCGTACACGGATGGTGCGATTCGACAGCATCGTACCGCGGATGCGCCGGGTGGTGCGTCAAGCCGCCGATGAGCTGGGCAAGCGGGTTGATCTGGTCCTGCAGGGATCTAGTGAGATGGAACGCAGCCTGCTCGAACACGTGGTTGGTCCGCTCGAGCATATTCTGCGCAACGCCGTGTCACATGGTATCGAGGAACCTGCGTTGCGGTTGCAGCAGGCGAAACCGGAACGCGGGCGTATCACCCTGGATATGAGGCGTGAAGGCTCGGAGCTGATTCTCGATATCAGCGATGACGGTGCCGGGATCAATTTCGACGCGGTGCGCCGAAAAGCCGAGAAGGCGGGTCTGTTGCAGTCCGGTGTGCCGGTAGCCGAGGATCAGTTGATCGATCTGTTGCTGATGCCGGGTTTCTCGACCGCGGAACAACTGACGCAGGTATCCGGTCGCGGCGTTGGCATGGATGTGGTCAATGAGGCGGTTCGCGAACTCGGTGGCAGCCTGGGGGTGGACTCGGAACACGGGCGTGGAGCCCGCTTTGTCATGCGTCTGCCTTTCTCCCTGTCGATTGCCAAGGCTCTCCTGGTCAATGCCGGTGGAGATACCTATGCGGTACCGCTGGCCGGCATCGAGGCGATGACCAGGATAGCGGCGGAAGACGTGCGTGCCTATGCAGAGCAGGGTAGCGCCGAGCTGGTCTACGGTGACGCGTCCTATCGAATCCACAGTCTGGGCGCCCTGCTCGGTGGCAGCGCGCCGCAGGGTGATGATCTCGATCGTCAGTTGCCTGCGATGCTGGTCAGGAGTGAGGGTATCAATGTTGCGTTCCAGGTCGACGCGGTACTGGGCAACGAAGAGACCATCGTCAAGCCGGTGGGTCCCCAGGTGAATTCAGTCCCGGGTCTGGCGGGCGCCACTATCCTCGGTGATGGCCGTGTGGTGTTGCTGCTGGAGATGGCAGCGCTGGTTCGCAACTTTGTGGCGCGTGCCACCGACCTCGAGGAGCAGGCGCTGCTGCAGGCTCGCCAGGAAGTTACGGAAAAACGCCTGCAGGTCATGGTGGTCGATGACTCTATTACCATGCGCAAGGTGACTTCCCGTTTGCTGGAACGACACGATGTCGATGTCCTGTTGGCCAAAGACGGGCTGGATGCCGCAGGTCAGTTGGAGGACATTGTTCCCGATGCCATGGTGCTGGACATCGAGATGCCGCGGATGGATGGCTTTGAACTTGCCGCGCACATACGCAATCAGGAGCATCTCGCGCAGATACCGATCATCATGGTCACCTCGCGCAGTGGTGACAAACACCGGCAGCGGGCCATGGATCTGGGTGTCAACGCCTATCTCGGCAAACCCTACCGTGAAGACGAACTGCTGAAAACCTTGCGTGAAGTATTGGGGGACAAGGCAGCCTGGCTGGCCGTCGATTAGCGGCTCTATGGCCACCATCCGCGAACCGAACGCTCGTAATGGAGATTGACCCGGGCATGGAAACTTCAAACCTCATAATGCGCAGTCTCCTGCTGCCGCTGGAGAACAGCCAGGTATTGCTGCCCAGCAGCACGGTCACCGAGGTGTTGCCCTACTCCCGTAGCGTCGCCCCGCAGGAAGGCTGGCCGGAATGGGTGGTTGGTGGCATAGCCTGGCATGGTCGGCAGATACCCGTGGTATCGCTTGAGCACCTGTTCGACGGTGTTACGCCGGAACCGAGCTTCAGAACCCGGGTGGCAATCCTCAATGCGGTGGGTGAATCGGATGAGCTGACTCACTATGCGTTGATATCCCGGTCGATCCCACGCCTGGTGACGCTTGAACAACGCATGCTTGAACTCGATGAGGCGGCTTTATTGCCCGATGGCGTCAAGTGTCGGGCACGCCTGGCGCGTCAGCCGGTCTACATTCCCGATCTGGACTGGATCGAGGCGTCGTTGATCGGTAGCTGCGAACCACTGGCGGC
>CBDVAK010000051.1:0-15349 GCA_965371945.1 uncultured Candidatus Competibacteraceae bacterium | reverse complement strand
CTAGTACCCCATTGCCGCCAGTTCCGCCATCCTTCTGGCAAGATTGGCGCGGGCGACCTTTTCGTAACGTTCGCGAAAAAACTCGCTGGCATAGAAATGGGGGCGCGACAACAGGTGGCGAAAGAACTTGAGCTGGCGGCGATTGTACTCGTCATCATCCAGATGCGGGAACTCCGCGCGCACATTGGCGCTGTCGTGGCTGAATTCATCCCAGGGCAAACCGAAGCTGGACAGATCAATATCGACGATATAGCGCTCGTCACCGGCACTTGGCGGGTCACAGTGTTCGGTAATCATGATGAGTTCGAAAACCCGTTGCAGGCAGCGTGAAGTCAGAAATCCGTCGGCGGCCCTGGTGAACAATTGGGCGCTCATGAGTTCATTATCGTTGCCACGAACATCGTAGACCGCATCATGGAACCACAGCGCCATCTCGACTTCGTCCGGCGACTCCATATGGGCCCGTGCCTTGTCGAAATACTTGAGGCAATGCTGCAGATGGGCCTGCGTGTGGTAGCGTCGCCAGGATTCACCATAGTGCCGGATCAGCAGCGCATGGATCTCGTCCACGTCATTGTTGCCGATGGTCTGGCTACAGCGCCGCCACAGCGCCCTGAATCGCTCCACGTTCATGACTACCGCAGTTTCTTCCCCAGTCATCCCTTCCTTTATAGCATCCACTGACCCAGTTCACAGGATCAGTTCAGCATTGGCCCTCGCTGCGATATTGGCCTGTACCAGGATCGGAATACCGTTGGCGGACAGCCGGAACAGATGAAACGCCGACCAATCCACGCGCACAGGCATGCGGCCGGTCATGTCCCAATTCAGGGCCAGCGCCATTGTGGCACGTATCACGCCCTTGTGACTGACCGCCAGGGTCGGCCGGCCGACCCAGGCGACCCTGGCAAACCACGGCATGAGCCGCTTCTGTACCATTCTAGGACTTTCTCCCCCGGGGGGACAGAAATCCAGCCCACGATCCTCCAGCGCCTGCATGGCACCACCGTAACGCTCGCGCAACTCGGACAGGCGAGCACCCTCCCATCGGCCCCAGCACATCTCGATCAGCTCGGCAGCCGGCTGCGGTTCGCAGCCGAGCAGACGCGCGGTCTGCAAAGTCCGGCGCAGCGGGCTGCTGAGGCAATCAAACCCGACCAGCGCTGCCGGCGGCGCGCAGCCCTGCAACTGGCGGATGCCGGCAACGCTGAGCGCAACATCCGTATGTCCCTGGATGCGGCCTTCTGCGTTCCATTCGGTGGGACCGTGTCGAATCATTGCCAGCCAGGTCATCGCATGCGCTCCATTGCTGTGCGCTGGATTACCTCCAGCAGTACCCCGCCGGCTGCGGTGATACCGTGATCGGACGCTGTCTTGCGCCTGGCGTTCCGCCCCATCTGCCGGCGGCGCGAGGGGTCGTTCAGCAAGCCACGCACCGCGGCGCCAAAAGAGATCGTATCTCCAGATTCGACCAGAATCCCGGTGACACCATCCACAATCAGATCCGGGACGCCGCCTACACGCCCGGCCACCACCGCGACACCGGCCGCCTGAGCCTCCAGCAAAGCCATCCCGTAGGCTTCGTTGACAGCCGGCCAGACCAACAGATCCGCGGCGACCAAGCCGTCCGCGACCAGGGCGCCATCGGCCTGCCCAACCATGGTGCAGCGCCGCCCGAGCGCCGCCTCGAGGACGGCGCTGACCGCGCTTCGTGCCTCACCGTCACCGATCACCACCAGTTGCCAGGGCAGATCGATCACCGTCCCCAGAGCCACCGCCAGTTGTCGGTAGGACGCCAGCTTGTCGCCCTCCCGCATCATCGCCACGCAGAACAACCAGGGCGTATTCCGGTCAAGGCCCCATTTGCGGGCCAACTGGCTGCGCAATCGGGTTCGATCACGACCCAGATAAGGTGCCAAATCCACGAACGGCGGCAGATAGCGAATCCGCTCGGAGTCGCCGAGCAGGCGCCTCAATGCCTGCAGGTCGTTGCGATTGGGTACCAGCAGCGCATCGGCCTGTCTGATCGCGGCCACGGCCGCCCGATAGCCAAGATCCCAGGGCCCGCCCTGCTGGCTGCTGGCGGAGGAGGCCTCGATTACGATATAGGGAATACCCAGAGCATCACTGACCACCGGACCCAGCCAGTCAGGGGCCTTGTGGTAGAGATGATAGGTCAACCAGGCCTCGGGTCGCCAAGCTGCCCGACCGTTACCCCAGCGACGCACCAGGCGACGCCCCAGTGCACTCGCCACCATTTGCAGACGGCGTTGTCTGTCCAGATCGCCGGTTCCCTCCCAGCTACGCAGGCGAGAGGCCAGCACCACATCGCAACCTGCCGCACGCAATGCGCTGCAGATCGAACGGGCCATGCGTCGGTCGCCAGACGGGTTCGGATGATCCGGTGGTTTGAGCGGGGCGTAGAATGCGACGTTCATTGCTGAGTCCCCCCGGGCCTGAGTCGATGCATCAGATCGGCGATTCCCTGGTGGTGCGAAAAATGCCGCCGAACGCGTTCGAATCCGCGCTCGCCAAGCTCCCGTCGAAGCCCGGGATTTTCGATCAACCGCTGCAATGTGTCCGCCAGTGCCCCACAGTCATCCGGCGCCACCAGCAAACCGGTCACTCCGTCCTCGATCAGTTCCGGTATGCCCGACACCCACGTCGAGACACAGGCCAGTCGCTGACTTTGTGCCTCCATCAGAACGTTCGGCAGGCCGTCACGATCGCCGTCCTCGACCACTCTGGAGGCCAGCACGAACAGATCGGCTTGCCGGTAGGCCGCCAACACCGCCTGCTGGGGCAACGCACCCCGCCAGCTCACCCGCGATGCCAGACCGAGGGCCTCGCCGCGCTGACGCAACCGCTCCAACAACGGCCCGCCGCCGATGTGGATCAAGCGCCAGTCCAGTTTCTCAGGAAGGCGCGCCAACGCCTGCAGAAGCACCTCATAACCCTTCTTCGGCACCGCTCTGCCGACCGACAGCAGCACCACGGGACCGTCCGCCCGTGACCGCGGCGGTGGCGCCGGAAAGCGTTCGAAATCGAGACCATGGTAAACCAGCGAAACCCGGTCGCCGCCATTGCTCAGGCGTGAAAGATATCGGTGGTTGGCGGCCGTACAGGTTACCAGCCAGGCACAGCAAGCGAGCTTTTCACGGATCTCCCATTCGGGGCTGGTCCAGATATCCTTGGCATGTGCCGATACCGACCAGGGCAAACCAACAATGATGGCCGCGTAACGGGCAACCGAAGCCGGTGTATGAATGAAATGGGCATGCAAATGGCCCACTTCGGGTTCCAGTTCGCTGGCCAGCACCAATGCCTGCCCAAACCGGCGAATCCTGTTGCGGCTGCGGTCACGGCGCAGGTCACGGCGCCAGACTCCGACCGCCCTGGCATAGCCGGGGTAGCGGCGGACTCTCCACCAGGCGCGCAGCACGCGGACCGGCTGTCGGTGCAGGTACTCCGGCAAATACCTGACCGGGGCCCGGATCTCGGCATGTATCGGATGACGGCTGGCATCGGTCGGTTGCCGCAACGACACCAACCGCAAGTCCAGACCACACCTTTCCAGGGCGAGGATCTCCTGGGCGATAAATGTTTCCGAGAGCCTCGGATAGCCTTTTAGTACGACGGCTATGACAGGCCGGGCACTGTTGTCAGAGTCGCTGGCACACATGGAAGCGCAAATTTGGCGAATTCCGCGGCGCAGATCAAGCGGTGATCTTGCGCACCTCCCTCGCGTCGTCTTGAGCACCCCCTGCTGAAAGCAGCTATAGTGGCGAAAAAGTCCGGTCCTGACAGAGGTCGAATCGGCCACCCGGAACTGCTAGTGCATCGTGGTGCCCGACCCAGACCGCCTGGGCCCTGGTATCGAGCCCATCCACATAGCCACGGTCACAATGGAAAAATCGATCTATCGCTACATACTCAGGTACAGCCTGCGACAGCAGATCTACCTGATCGTGTTGACGGCAGCCTCGATGCCGCTGATCTACGTGTCGCTGGAAATTCCCAAACGCATCATCAATCAGGCCATCGGTGGGGTCGACATTCCGGAATCGGTACTCGGCATGCCGGTCGATCAGATCAGTTACCTGATGGTGCTATGTGGGGTTTTTCTGGCCCTGGTGATCGTCAACGGGGCAGTAAAGTACTATCTGAATATCTATCGGGGCGTGCTGGGCGAGCGCATGCTCAGAAGGCTGCGCTACCAACTCTACACCCGGATTCTCAGATTCCCGCTACCACATTTCAAACGCACCTCAGCCGGGGAGATAATCCCCATGTTGACGGCCGAAACCGAGCCTCTGGGTGGATTTATCGGCGAAGCCTTTGCGCTGCCGGCCATGCAGGGCGGGCTGTTGATCACCTATCTGTTCTTCATTTACAACCAGGATCTGGTGCTGGGTGTCGCCGCCACTGCGCTGTACCCGTTCCAGCTCTATCTGATCCCGAAACTGCAAAAGCGGGTCAACCTGCTCGCCAAACAACGGGTGCTGACGGTCCGCAAATTGGCCGATCGGGTCGGCGAATCAGTATCTGGTGTCACCGAGATTCACGTCCACGCCACCTCCAGGCTGGAACGTGCCGACATCGGCGCAAGGTTGGGCAGGATCTTCCAGATTCGCTACGACCTGTACAAGCGCAAGTTCATGATCAAGTTTTTGAACAACTTTCTGGCCCAGATCACACCTTTCTTTTTCTATTTGGTGGGTGGCATGTTCGTCATCAACGGCCAACTGTCTCTGGGGGCACTGGTGGCGGTATTGGCAGCATACAAGGACCTTGCTTCACCGTGGGCAGAGATCCTCAAGTACTACCAGATGAAAGAAGACGTGCGGGTCAAGTACACCCAGATCATCGACCAGTTCCATCCCTCCGACATGATCGAGCTGGAGAAACTGGACGCCGATCCCCAGCCGTTACCCGAGCTCAATGGCGATGTCGTGGCTTCCAATGTCAGCTACTCCGAGGATGATCTGGTCGGTATCGTGGAGGACGCCACGTTCAAGGTCGCCAGCGATCGTCATGTCGCCCTGGTCGGGCTGGCCGGCTCCGGCAAGGACGAACTGAGCCGGCTGGTGGCGCGCTTGCTCAGCCCCAGCAGCGGCCGACTCACAATCGGTGGCACAAATCTGGCCGACCTGCCGGAAGCGGTCACAGGCCGTCGACTGGCCTACGTGGGTCCCAGCTGCTTCGTGTTCTCCGGTAGCGTGCGCGACAATCTGTATTACGGCTTGAAGAGCAGACCGGTGGCGCCGGCCGATTATGACGAGCAGGGTCGCAAGCAACGCCGCCGGGAGGAACAGCTGGCCAGCGAGGCGGGCAACAGTCTGGATGACGCCAACGCGCGCTGGATCGACTTCGAGGCAGCCGGCGCCAGCGATTTCGAACAGCTCGAGGAACGTGCTTTTGAACTGTTCCGATTGGTGGAGATGGAGGATGATATCTATCAACTGGGTTTGCGCAGCAACATGGATCCGGATCGCCGTCCCGAGCTGGCATCACGCATCCTGGAGGCGCGTCGTGAACTCCGCCACCAACTGCAACAGTCGGGACAAACCAATCTGGTGGAACCGTTCGCCACCGATCACTACAACCTCAACGCTACTACCGCAGAGAACCTGATATTCGGAACCCCCAGGGATAGCTCTTTCCAGATCGACGACCTCGCCAACCACCCTTACATTCGTCAGGTCCTGGAAGAAACCCGGCTGCTCGACAAACTGACCGGGATCGGCGCCAAAGTCGCGGAGACCATGGTCGATCTATTCTCCGATCTGCCCCCCGGCCATGAGTTCTTCCAACGCTATTCATTCATCAGTGAAGAACAGCTGCCCGATTTCCAGTTGCTACTGGGACGCATCAGCACGGGTGGCATCGAGGCCGCCTCCAACGAGGACCAGTCGCGGCTGCTGTCGTTAGCCTTTATGCTGATCCCGGCGCGCCATCGACTCGACCTGATCGATGCAGAGGTACAACAGCAGATTCTGGTGGCACGCAAGGCATTCTCCGCCGGACTACCCGCCAACCTCGCCAACGTCATCGAGTTCTTCGATTCCGACAGGTACAATGCGGCCTCCACCCTGCAGGACAATATTCTGTTCGGCAAACGGGCCTACGGTCAGGCCCAAAGCCAACAGCAACTCAGTGGATTTCTGCAACAAACCGTGGATGCGCTGCAGCTGCGCCCGCTCATCGTACAGGTGGGCCTGGACTACCAGACCGGTACCGCGGGTGCCCGCCTGACACCGGTGTTGAGGCAGAAAATCGGCATCGTGCGCTGTCTGCTGAAAAGGCCGGCGATCATGATCATCAACGAGGCTACCGCCACCCTGGATGCGCGGGCCGAAACACGGGTGATGACCAATATCCAGGAGCACATGCGTGGGCGCGGGCTGTTCTGGGTGCTCAACCGCGCCGGCCAGGCGGAGGGTTTTGAGGTGATCCTGGCGGTGTCCGAGGGCAAGATCATACAGCAGGGCTCGTGGTCCGACCTGAAGGGTGACGAGAACTCCGCCTTTTCGAAACTGCTGGCCTCGCAATAGCGACGCAGGAGGCGTATCTGATGAGTCTGGAATCCGAAGTACGAATGTTGCGCAACATTCCGTTGTTCGCAAACATCGAGCCTTCAAAACTCAAGCTGCTGGCCTTCACCAGCGACTGGCTTAGCTACGAGGCCGGCCAGATCCTCTGCAAACAGGGGGAAATCGGCGATGCCGCCTACGTCATCATAGAGGGCGTGGTGGAGATACTGGTCGATACCGACCAGGGACCGCTGCTGGTCTCAACCCGCGACAGCAACGAGATCGTAGGCGAAATCGCGATCCTGTGCGACGTGCCGAGAACCGCTACGGTCAGAGCGCAGAATGAAGTGGTTACCTTGCGGATCACCAAGGAAAACTTCATGCAATTGATCACCAGCTATCCACAAATGGCGGTCGAGATCCTGCGCATCATCTCAATGCGCCTGGCATCGACGACCAATGAACTCATGCTGGCCAGAACCGGCGACGGCTGAAACCATGGCCCGGCAAACCGACCACCGCAGCCGCCTGGAGCGGATGATCGCAAGACTGGTGACCCAGCGGGCCTGTATCGACTTCGCCGCAGAGAAGATTCGCGACCTGTCAGGTCCGGTACTGGAACTGGGGCTCGGCAAGGGGCGCACCTACGACTATCTGCGCAAGACTCTCGGAGACAGGGATATATTTGTTTTCGACAAAGCCGTGCATGCACCGCCAGACTGCATCCCCGAAGATGACTATCTGCTGATCGGCGACTTCGGGGACACCCTGGCCAGGTTTGCACAGCAAGCAGTGCCACCGGCGGCGCTGACACACGCCGACATCGGCTCTGAAGACCTGGCAGAGGACGCCCGCCTGGCACAACGCATCGCACCGTTGATACACCGCTTGTCACAGCCGGGTGCCCTGGTTCTGTGTGACCGGGCCCTGGACCACCCGCAATGGCATCCGCTGCCGCTACCGCCGACAGCAGGGCGCTGGGACTATTTCATCTATCAGTTGCCTGCTTCAGCAGGGCGATAGGCTTTCGGCAGGAAGTAAAGTTGGTCCTGTGCGGCCACCGCATTGTGGCAACCGATACAATAGCGCACCTGGTCGGAGTCACGCCCTCCGGTCTCGCCCAGCAGCGTGCCATCCGGCTGAATCTGGGTGTATTTCCAGTCGCCGGTGACGGTGTTGAACCCATCCGCCATCTTTTCCATAACGAACAAGGGGCCAAGCAGGATCTCCCTGGACTGCGTCATGGTGAAGCTGTCCTTGGCGATCACCGTCCCAACCGGCATCTCGCCCGCGGATTCGAAGCTGCCGTACGCCCGGCCGATGTCGTTGACATAGTTGTTGAGGTACTTGTTGCCGTGGGTCTTAGAAATGTAGGGCGCGGTGTTGTAGCGGTTCCAGCTCTGATACCCGGACACCCGGTCGATGCCGCCCCGCTGGTAACCGTTGGCCAGGGCGGCGGCGATCTGCCGATAGATGATTTCGGCCTGCTCCGGTTCCAGACTGGCGGGGTTGCGCAACCTGAAGTGACGCCGCGGATTGCCCGGATCGCCACTGATCGGGCTGATCTGAGCACCAGCATCCTGGGCCTGTGTCGAAGCAGTCACGAGAGCAGCCAGCAAGGCGACCAGGGCCAGTGTCACTGGCAGACAGGGGCTGCGGGCCAAACAACTGAACATGGGAAGCCTCCAGGCATGGCTCGCGTGGCAATGACCACTTGAGCTCAGTTACGCCACTCGGGGTGGTTCGGTTGCGTCATGCGAGTGTCGAATACCCCGCTACTTGTAAGGATCCGCGGCATCGCGCAAACCGTCACCCAGAAAGTTGAAAGCGAGGATCACCACGATGACCGGCACCACCGGCAGCATCAGCCAGGGATAGAGCGCCACCACGTTGATGTTCTGGGCCTCATTGAGCAACACGCCCCAACTGGTAATCGGCGGTCGCAGACCGAGCCCCAAAAAACTGAGCGCGGTCTCACCCAATATCATGTACGGGATCGAAAGCGTGGCGGTGGCAATCAGGTGGCTCATAAACCCGGGCAGCAGGTGGCGGCCGATGATGCGGCTCGGTTTCGCCCCCATCAGCTGGGCCGCAGTGGTGTACTCCTCCTCTCTCAGCGCCAGCAATTTGGAACGTACTGCTCGCGCCAATCCGGTCCAGTCCAACACCGCCAGGATCATGGTGATGCCAAAGTAGATGAATATCGGACTCCAGTTGGCGGGCAACACCGCGGACAGCGCCATCCACAGGGGAATCTCGGGAAACGAGCGCAGCACCTCGATCACACGCTGCACGATGTTGTCGATCCAGCCGCCGTAGTAGCCGGCGATGCCACCGATGATGATACCCATGGTGAAGCTGAACAGGATGCCCAGCAGACCGATCGTCAGCGAAATACGAGCGCCGTAGATGATCCGCGACAGCACGTCGCGGCCCAAACGGTCGGTACCAAGCAGAAACGCCGTACCGCCCTCAGCGGGACACATCAGATGGAAATCACCGGCGATCATGCCCCAGAACTCATAGGGATCGCCGCTACAAAAGAAACGCAACGGCTGGACCTTGGCGGTATTGGGCTCGTACTCGCGGCGCAGGGTATCCATGTTGAGGGTTTGTTCCCAGCCGTACACGAAGGGACCAACGAAGGCGCCCTCGTGAAACAGATGCACACGCTGGGGCGGTGAATAGACACTTCGGGTATTGCGGCTCTGCAACTCGTAAGGCGCCACGATCTCGCTGACCAGCGCCGATCCGTAAAGTATCGCCAGGATGATCCCACAGAACACGGCGACCCGGTGACGCAGAAACTTCCACCACATCAGGCGCCACTGCGACGCCATGTAATATTGTTCCTGTTCCGGTGTCAGCGCCTCGATGGAATGCGGGTCGAATGGCTCCCTGGAGACAAAGTGTGGCTGCTGGTCGTGGCTGGCACTCATTTGGTGCTGCCCCCCTGCAGGCGGATACGGGGATCGAGCACGGCCAGCGCCAGATCAGACACCAGTACGCCGATCACGGTCAGAAAGGAAAGGAACATCATGAACGTGCCCGCCAGGTACATGTCCTGGCTCTGTAGTGCACTGAGCAGCATCGGCCCGGTGGTTGGCAGGGACATCACCACCGCCACGATCTCGGCGCCGGAGATCACACTCGGCAACAGGCTGCCAATGTCGGAGATGAAGAAATTCAGCGCCATACGCAGCGGGTACTTGCGCAACAGCTTGCCAGGTGGCAGCCCCTTGGCGCGACCGGTGACCACGTATTGCTTTTGCAGTTCATCGAGCAGGTTGGCGCGCAGACGGCGGATCATCCCCGCGGTACCCGATGTGCCAATCACGATCACCGGCACCCACAGATGCTCCAGAATCGACACCAGCTTAGCGAAACTCCAGGGCTGATCGATATACTCGGCATCCATCAAACCGCCGATCGAAGTCCCGAAAAAAACATTTGCGAAATAAAGCATCACCAGGGCGAGCAGGAAATTGGGCGTAGCCACCCCGATAAAGCCCAGGAAAGTGACCCCATAATCGCCCCAGCTATACTGATGCGTGGCGGAATAGATACCAATCGGAAATGCAATCGCCCAGGTAAACATTACCGTGACGATGGAAATCAGCATCGTCAGCAACAGACGGTCTCCGACCACATCGGCAACCGGCAGGTTGTATTCGAACGAATAACCGAAATCACCCCGCACCATGCCGCCGACCCACACCAGGTACTGCTCCCACAGGGGCTTGTCGAGGCCGTACTGCTGACGCAGGAAGGCAATCTTGTCCATATCCACCGACTCGCCCTGGCTCTGCAACTCGGCGATGTAGCTCTCCAGATAGTCGCCGGGCGGCAACTGTATGATGACGAACACGATGATACTGATCGCGATCAGCGTGGGGATCATCAGCATCAGTCGGTGTACGATGTAACGCAGCATGGCCGTTCAGCTCACCGTCGACGGCAGTTCGAAGTCATTGCCCGGCATCAGAGAACCAGAAAGTATCAGGTTGATAGATGCCGAAATAGGAACCCGGCTCCCAGGTGAAGATACCTTTCTCGGGTACGTTGTTCAGCCGCTTGCTGACCACTACCGGCTGCGGTACACCGGTGACGGTGCCGATGGAATAGAGCTGCTCGGAACGAATGGTCAGCATCTGCCGCCAGATCTCGGCTCGCTGCTGATCGCTGGTGGCGGTGTTCCAGGCCTCGTTCAGTTCCAGCAGCCGCTTCACCTCTGGCAGATCGGGCGGCTCTCCGGTCTGACCATCACTTTCGTAATACTGCCCCCACTTCGGCCACTGCAATTGTACCTGGTTGGTGGGAGCCAGCTCCATCGGGCTCATCCTCGCCGTGGGAATTCCATTGTCCAGCCCCGACCACACCGACATCACCGTGTCACCGGAGAAGATCCGATTGCGAAACACTTCGCGTTGGGAGGGCTTGGTAAACACTTTGACACCGATCTGCAGCCAACTGTCGTGGATCAGTTCGAGAATATCGGTCTCCTCGGTACTCTCACCCGCGGTCTCGACGATAATCTCCAGCGGCCGGCCGTCGGGCAGCAGGCGCCAGCCCTTGCGGTTGCGCCCGGTCAGCCCGATGTCATCGAGCAGCGCATTGGCCTGCTTCAGGTCGAAGCCGACCCAGTTCGACTGGAACCCGGGTTCGAACAATGGACTACGATCCGTCACCGTATCGTTACTTTCCACCGCAAGCCCGAAAAAAACCACCTGATTGATCTCGTCGCGATCGATCGCCAGTGACAGCGCGCGACGAAAACGTACGTCGCGAACCAATGCACGCCAGCCAGGGTCGGCGACATTGAGGTTCGGATAGACCGCCATTTGCGAACCCTTGCCGGTATCCCACAATCGCACCTTATAGCCGTTGCGCTGTTCTCCCTCACGCAGAAAAGTGTAGTTGTCGAAGCGCAGATAACGAGCCTGTAGGTCCGATTCGCCGGCGCCGGTCTTGGCGGGGATCAACTGCTTGGCGGCAATATTGATGACAACCGTGTCGATATACGGTAGTTGGCGACCATTCTGGTCGATCTTGTGGTAGTACGGGTTGCGCTTGAATACAAACCGGTCCGATGGCGGGCGGGTAACCAGCATCCAGGGCTGCAGCACGGGAAGATCGGGGTTGTCCAGCTTGTACTGATTGTCCATGCGGTGGTGCAGACCCGCCCAGTTACGGGTACCGGCCTTGCTGACCATGGCTTTGAGGGCCTCCGGTTCCACATAGCGGACATGAAACTGTTTGAGATAGTGAGCGGGTCGGTAGATAAACAAGGGGCGCGCACCCGCCAGGGCCGCCAGGAACGACGGGTTGGGTCCCGGCCAGCTATAGCGTATGGTCAGCTCATCGACAATCTCCACTTCAGGTGGCTGACCGTCGACTTCCAGGGCCTTCGGCGGGCCATACAGCGAGAGCTCCTCGTTGTTGGCGACATCTTCCCAGTAGTAGCGAAAATCCTCGCTGGTAAACGGTGCACCATCCGACCATTTGTGACCGGCACGCAAATGCAGGGTAAACACGCGCTGGTCGGTGACCTCGATGCTTTCGAGGATATCCGCCTGCAGTTCGAGTTCGCGGTTATAGCCCACCAATCGGCCATAACCATAGACGGTCATCAGCCGGGTATCCTTGGCCTTGCCCATCAGCATACGCCATTGACCACCATGGCGCCCCGGTGCCAACCCTTCACCCTCGACCACCACCACTTCAGGATCGGTGGGCAACCGCTCCGGCAAAGGTGGCAGCGAGCCTGATTCGACTGCCGCGGCGAAGGCCGGGGGCTCGATCAATTTATCGGGCTGCACGGCCATGACGGATGTGGTAGCCAGGCAGGCACCAAACAGGATCAGGACGGTCAGGTGGCGGCCGGGCCGACACCCTGACAATGGCAGCTTCATGCAATCTCCCTCGCGTCCGCTTCTGCCGAGGCACGTACAAAATGCCCGTTCCCCAGGTCCAGCAGGCTGAGCTGTGTGCCCTGACCGATCGTGAATGGCGGCGGCCAGGAAGCCGGATCCGAAGCTTTGCCCTGCATGATCGCGTCGAAATCCAGCTTGCGATCAAGATCCGGGTAGGGCACGGCTGCAAGCAACGCACGCGTATAGGGATGGATCGGGTTGCGAAACAGGACCTCGCGGGGAGCAATCTCGACCAGTCTCCCCTTGCACATCACCGCGATCCGCTCGGCGATATAATCCACCACCGCCAGATTGTGTGAAATAAACATGTAGGTCAACCCCAGTTCCTTTTGCAAATCCTTCATCAAATTAAGGATTTGCGCCTGAATTGAGACGTCGAGCGCAGACACCGGCTCATCGCAGATCAATAGGTCCGGCCGCAACGCCAGCGCCCTCGCGATGCCGATACGCTGGCGCTGACCACCAGAAAAACTGTGTGGGTAACGATTCAGGAACCGGGGGTCCAGACCCACCAGGCGCATTAGTTCCTTGACCATTTCCGCCTGGTAGTCCTGATCGCCCACATGGTGGATGATCAGTGGTTCGCGAATGATGTCGAATACGGTCATTCGCGGGCTCAGTGAACCGAACGGATCCTGGAATATGAACTGCACCCGCTGCCGAAACTCGGTCAGTTCGTTGCCGGCAAGTTGCAACACATCCAGAATTCTGCCCCGGTCATTGTAGAACACCTGGCCACTGTCGGCACTGAGGGCACGCATGATGACCTTGCTCACGGTGGTCTTTCCACAGCCGCTCTCCCCCACCAGGCCAAAGCTCTCGCCCTGCGCGATCGAGAAGCTGACATCATCCACCGCCAGCATCTGGTCGTGGCGGGCGCTGAAGAAACCACCCTTGCGGATTGCGAACCCTTTGCTGACAGCGCGCACTTCGAGATGTGGGACCGGCTGTTCACCGGCAACCGGCCACGCCTCCTTGCGGGCCAGCAGGGCACCCGTTTCGTGCTTCACTTCACGCACCGGAACCAGGCGTTCGCCCGGTTTCATGTCAAAGTGCGGCACAGCACGCAGCAACGCCTTGAGATAGGGGTGCTCGGCATGTCTGAATATGTCATCCACCGACCCGCTCTCGACGATCTGGCCGTGATACATCACCACAACCTGCTTGGCGACATTTGCAACTACGCCAAGATCGTGGGTAATGAGCAGCATCGCCATACCCAGTTCCTGCTGCAGGCCGGTGATCAATTCCAGAATCTGGGCCTGTATGGTGACATCCAGAGCGGTGGTCGGCTCGTCGGCGATCAGCAACGCCGGTCTGCAGATCAGTGCCATCGCGATCATGGCGCGCTGACGCAGGCCCCCGGAAAGTTCGAACGGATACATACGCAGCGCGCGGGCGGGATCCGGGAACCCCACCAACCTGAGCATGTCGCGGGTGATCTCCATACCCTCGGCCCGGCCTACGCTGCGGTGCAGGAACAGCGCCTCGCTGACCTGGTCGCCAATCGTGTGCAGCGGTGACAGCGATACCATGGGTTCCTGAAAAATCATCGATATCTGCCCACCGCGGATGGCCCTGATCGGGGCCCCCTCGGGGTCGAGCGCAGCGATGTCGACACTGTCACCGCCGCTACCGGGTTGGTTGTAGTAGATGTGTCCATCGCTGATTCGCGCGGTATTCGGAAGAATACCCATGATGGCCTGGGCGGTGACCGACTTGCCTGACCCCGATTCCCCCACCACCGCCACCGTACCACCCACGGGCACCTTGAAACTGATGCCGCGTATGGCTTCCACTACGCCCGAGTGGACGTGAAAACCGACCCGCAAATCGCGAATCTCAAGAAGACTCTCCATCGTGTAAACAGGCCCCGGCCAGTTGCCCCGGTAGTACTTCGCGCCGCCATCCTGATGCTCACCCTCAGCACACCGGAAGCCGCCCCTTCCCCAATAGCGTTAACCCTGACCGGCCTCAGGTCAAGCGCTATCACAAAGACCGGCTTGTCGGTCGAGCCCAGGCGCGGGATAATTCCATGCTCGGGCCACCCGGCACGCACCGCCGGATTGGTCAGCCCAACCATGAGGCCCCGCCCCGCAATGACACATCCGCACGAGCCCTGGGACAACCCGGAGCGCGACAGCTACGCCGACATGAACTATCTGTTGTCGGAGGGGGCTATCAGCCGCTATGTGATCGCCGCACACTATATGCGGCCGTGTTCCGTGGTGGTCGAGATCGGCGGCTTCAAAACGCCGATCAGTCGGTTTCTGACTCACAACCCGGCGCGCGTGATGGTGGTGGATCCATTGATCGAGGACTACCAGGGCGACCGGCTGTACGGCAGGCCCTGCCAAATTGAACATCTGCGCACCACTTTTCAAAAGCACGACTTCGACCTTGAAGCCGGTCAGTACGGGCTGGTGTTGCTCGGCGCCAGCATGAAATATTTCAGCGATGAACCGGAGCGGCGCGCACAGGAGTGGGACAAGTTGTCAGCCTTGGTGGCCGGCGCCCGGGTGGCAGTGCTGGAACACCCGGTCGAGTGGCCGCTGGGCAGGGAAATCGTCGAGCGCATGCTGGCGCAAATCGAACACCGGCTGGTGATCCAGGTGGATATGGATCTTCAGCATAGTCCGGGCATGGAGACCCGCCACTATCTGCGCAGGCTGCAGGTGATCGAACCCGTGGCAACCAACTGAGAGCGTGGATACTCACGAGATCTACCAGACCGTACTCGAGGGTCTGGGTCGCTACCGGGAGGACCCCCTGATCGGCGACGTACTGCGTCTGGTGTCACGGTATCCCCAAACCGCGGTGGCCCACAGCCTCAACAAGAACCAGATGGCCAGCAAACGCTGGCTGCTGGAATCGCTGCTGGAC
>CBDVAK010000050.1:0-15813 GCA_965371945.1 uncultured Candidatus Competibacteraceae bacterium | reverse complement strand
TGAGACAGAACAGGGGCTGGAGATAGCGATGGCCAAGCAGACAATCCTGTGGACGATCCTTCCCAACGGGCGGGTAAGTGATGGCGAGTTCGCCGGCCAGCTGAGGGTGTCTGTGGTCGTTTCACCACGGCTGACACCAGAGGCGCCGGGCCAACAGAGACTGGCGTCGTTTCCGGAGTTCCTGGACTGGCCCAATACGCTGGCCAGCGCCCGCCTGGCGGTCGGTGTGGGGAACGACACGGTCGTGCTCCGACCATTGGTCCGGAGCAGCTCCGAGCTATGGGCGAAGTTGTTCGACCAAAATACGCCCGTGGCCGGCTTCCAGTTCCGCGACATGAGCCAGGTGAACCTGCGCTCATATCCCGTCCGTAACGTGCTGGGATTCCTCCGGCGCCACTACGGTCGTCTGGCTGTCCAGGCTGCCAGCATTCACCCGACCCTGCTTCCCTGGAAAGATGCACATCCCGACTTCAGGAACATGCTCGACGATCTGGGCACACGTACCCGTACCATCACGGTTGGCGACCGAAAGATCGAAGTGCCACTGCCCGGGTTCTCCCGTTTTTTCGGCGATCCCCGCAAGTCGATCGAGGCGCGATTGCAACGACAGGTATTTGGCCCGGAAAGCGTCTACAGTGGCACGGTCCTCGCACCCACCGCCGAGGAAGAAGGACTACCGAGGCCAGCCGGGGCCTTCCCCAGACGAGCACTGCCCGCCGATTGGCAGGACCCGGCAACAGCCGGCCCCGACTCAGCACTGATGAGCCAGTTCCGCAGCGCGGACGAGTTCAATTTCTACCAGGCCAATCGGTTTTATCGACGCGACACCCCAACGGATGCGCAGCGGCGCATGCGCCGGCCCACGTTCGCCAATGTGGGGACATCGCCGCCAGCGCCCGAATTCGATTTCCACCGGATCATCGCATCGTTTTCGGACTATCCGGAGCTGCTGCGGCAACTCGGCCTGGTGATCGACTGCGCCCTTGAGGACAGCGGTCCCATCGATGCGCGCATTGCTGCCGGCGGCGGCCGGGCTGTGGGCCAACTTATCACCCATCTCAAATGGTCAGGGCCCCGTGACACCTCGATCGACCAGACACCGCGGACCGCCTGG
This sequence comes from uncultured Candidatus Competibacteraceae bacterium, assembly GCA_965371945.1. Taxonomy (GTDB): domain Bacteria; phylum Pseudomonadota; class Gammaproteobacteria; order Competibacterales; family JAHEDQ01; genus CBDVAK01. Next base: position 14,699 of record CBDVAK010000050.1, on the reverse strand, counting down.
GAGGCCGACCAGCGGCGTTTCCTGCCCCGACCACGCAGTTCCGATCACGAACGCGGTTTGCTGCGCCTGGAAGGCGCCGGCGACAACTGGGCAGTCGACGATGACAAAGCTCGCAGCGACTTCGATGTGTACCAGGTAGATCCGGACGGCGCATCGCTGAAGACTGTCGGCTTCCTGGTCAACGCCCAGAACCTGGTGGCAAAAAGCCTGAGCTTGCGGCAGATCGATGGCGAGATTACCTACACGACGGGCGACAAGCAGGCCGTCGCCGCGCTGCGAACCGGCGGGCTAGGCATCTCCCGCCATGATCGCGCGGGCCAGGTGGCGCAGGATGCCGCTTCGGCGGCCCTCAAGAATCAGGCGGTCGAAGCCGGCGATGCCGGCAACATGGTGTTGTTTGCCGAGGACGTCCTGCGGGGTTATCGAGTCGACGTTGCCAGCGTGCCGGATCCGGTCTCACCCGGCCGCTGGCACTCACTCTGCGCCCGGCAAGGCGATTATCGTTTGATCGACGCCGACGAACCGCTGAAGCTACCACCCGACGAGGGTTACGTGTCCGGTGCCTCGACCACGAAATCGACGGCGGACGGGGCCGACCCCGACGACAACTATCTTCACGAGTCGCTGTTTCGCTGGACCGGCTGGAGTCTCTGCACACCACGTCCCGGCCGGGCTTTGCGGGCACGCGAGGATCCGGACAGCAAGTCACAGGGAGAGGAGTCGGTCGAGGTTACCGACGTTGCGACCGGAGGCAACGGCCTGAGTGTCTCGTTCAAGGCTCTGCCCGGCTCTCTGCCGCGGCTCCGTTTCGGTCAACTCTATCGCATGCGGGCCCGCCTGGTGGATCTGGCCGGCAACAGTCTGGCGGTAGACGATCCCTCGCTGGGCGACATGGAGAATGCCACCGAAGCGGTCGGCTACTGGCGTTTCGAGCCCGTAGATCCACCGGTTGTGGTCCAGCGGGCCCGAGTGAGCGAGGGTGAATCCTTCGAACGCCTGGTGATTCGCAGCAACTTCGACACCCATGCCAACGCGTACCTGGCAACACCGGACTTCGCCGCCGCCATCGCACTGCCCGCATCGCAGGACTTCGAGTACACAGCGATCAACGAACGGCATGTGATCCCGCCAAAATCTTCGCAGCAACAGTGCGAGCAGCACGGCTTGTTCGACCCCTTCTTCGCCAATCCCGCGGAGATCAAGAAAGGTTATGAGATCGCGGCACGCGAGGCAGGCAGTCTCTATGACCACCTGCCCGGCTCCCAGATCGAATTGATCACACCGGCAAAGCTGGGCAGCGTCGCGACCACGACCGCGGTACCGCCGAAGCTCCCCACGCCTGAGAACCCGGTGGGCGATCGCTTGAGTGGCGGCCAGTATGTCATCCACCGCGAAGCACTGATCCGGACGCCTTACCTGCCGGACGGCGCTGCGGCAGGAATCGCGTTGCGGGCCCTGCCCGACCACAGCTTGCCGGGCATCGGCGGCGAGATGAACCTCGGCCCCAGTTGCGCCGCGCGACAGGCACCCAATGGCACGCTGGTGCTGCTGGTAGCCTTTGCGGGCAATTGGCCCGACCGTCAGGGGCTCAGGATCGTGCTGGCCGAACGTGCGGGGACTCTGAGCGATCCGCACTGCACGGAGAGCTTCCCGGACGACGGTCGACCAATCTGGAACGAAGACACACGGGTGCTGACCTTCCTGGTACGCAAGGGACACATCGTGAGGCTGGGGTATTCCAGCTATGTGCATCCCGCGTTCCTCGGCAGTTTCGGCGTGCCACAGTGGACCAGCAACGAAAGCCAACACAGCTTCGTCAGTGGCATGGCCGCGCTCGGCAATCACTGGATGCTGACGCCATACCGCGAACTGGTGCTGGTACACGCAACTCAGCAACCGGTCTGCTTGCCGGAGCTGATAAAGCTGTCGATCCGCCGCAACCTGGGGGATCCTCACGCCAAGCTACTCTGTCGGCGGGTAAATCTGCACGGCCCGAGCACCGGGAAGTTCGAAATCGAGGCCGACTGGCACGAATGGGTCGATGACCTACAAAAAGAGGGTCCCGAGAGAGTCGAGGGCCACGGGCAACTCGGCGAGGTCCAGTTGCAGGAGAACCATCCCAACCAGTTCCAACTGCAGGCCGCCATCGATGCGCAACGGATAGACCCAGGCCGTGAACGCGCGCGGGGTGACCGGCATGAGTTTGGCGATACCCGATTCCGCCTCATACGCTATCGTGTCCGCGCGTCGACCCGGTTCCGCGAGTACCTGCCTTCTGCCCTCTACGACAATCGTGACCTGATCACCCGGCTGGGACCCGCGGCCGAAGGTCCGCCAGTCAAGGCAGGGGCTGCCGATGACCCCGGCGCACCAGTCCTGCATGACAGCGGCGGCGCATCCAACCGTTTGATCGTGCCGGCCAGCGCCCCGCCCGATGATCCGCGAGTGCTCTACACGGTGCCCACCTTCCGCTGGCAGCACAGCGAGAGCAGCGGCACGATCTCGCATACTCGACTGGGCAACGGTCTGCGGGTGTGGCTGGATCGCCCGTGGTTCAGCTCAGGCGACGGCGAACTGCTGGGCGTCGTGCTGTTGGGTAACAACGCCCGTTTCACGGACATCCCCAAGCACCTGCAGGCGCTCGTCACCCAGTGGGGTCTGGACCCGCTGTGGGAAACGGCATTGCCCAAAAGCAAAACACGAGCGTCAGACTTTGGTGCCCGGGTCCATAGCGAACAGGTGCGGCTGCAGGAACGCCCGGACGCCCCACATGTTCATGTCGTCGGTCATCGCGTCCACTGGGACCAAGGTCGGCGCCTGTGGTATTGCGACATCGAACTCGACCCAGGCGTGTCCTACATGCCGTTCGTCCGGCTCGCCCTGGTCCGCTATCAGCCCAATGCGCTTGGCGCTGCGAAGGTGTCAAAGGTCGTACTGGCGGAGTTCGCACAAGTCCTGCCGCGCCGACGTGCGTTCCTGAAGCAATCCGGGGAACAGGTGAGCCTGACTCTGCGCGGACCCCTCCCCCACTACGGCCCCATGAAATTCCCGGTGGACTCCGAGTACTCCGACATCTCATTCATCGGGGGGCTGCACGAGTCAGGTCGAAACCGTGTCGAACTCATGCTCCAAACCCGTGATCCAGCGGTGGACTCGGACCTAGCCTGGGGCGATCATTCGAGACTGGCATCCGCGGTAGTCGGACCACCCTACCGCCGTGGCGTCGTGATAGGACCGATGCTCGGCTCGAACAACATCACCGATGCCGCAATCGTGGATGCGGCAGACGGTAAAACAGTCCATCCACGTTCCGGCGAGTTCGTGGATTTGCGTGCCACCATCGACTTGGGCGTCCTGAATCCTGCGCGACGAATCAGACCCAGGACCCCCTTGAGACCGGTGACACCGGTCTCGCCCGTGAACCCCGTGGTACCCGCGCTGCCAGGCGACCTGGGCCCCATCGTCAACCTCCGGGATGCCAAGATCTGGGCTATCGAAAACCAGGATCTGCCCAAGGTCCCGGGCAGGGACCGGCGTCTGGTACTGCGGGAATTCGAGCGCTACTACACGGACAAAACCGTACCGGAGCGACGCTCTGGAGCAACCCATCGCCGGCGCGTGATCGAGGAACGGCTCGTCTACGCCGTGGAGTTCCGTGTCTCCGGGTAGAGGTCTTATTGGAAGCTTCTCAACACACCGAGGAAATGCGGCTGCGGGCACTGAGTGTCCACGTCGAATTGATTGGCAAGCGAGCACCGGCAACGGGCAAAACCCGCAGCATCAGCGTTCAACAACCATCCTATACAATCGCTCGAGTTCCTCCTTCAGAGTATCGCGCGGCATCTCCGAGCCCACCCGCCGGTACCAGTACCCCGCGTTGCCCGAGTCGCCCTCCTCTCTGTGCAAATACGCATGTATCAGGCAGGACAGGTCGTCAGAGTGGGCCTGAACCAGGTGGTGCGCCTCGTCCCAATGCCCTGCTTTGGCCAGATCCAGCGCTTTCCTGTGATCACATCCCATGGCGTCACCTCTACCTGGGAAAGTTCTGCATTTTTGTGAAGCCACTCATCGATGATGATTTTCATCCTGTTATCTATCGGAGCTGTCGACGCTATTGCCTGGATGCCCAGATAGCCAGTTTATGCCGTATGGATTTCTGGGACACCTGATCCTCGGGGAGAGGCAATATCAACTTGTCATGCACCAGCAACCGATAGATATAGTCGAGCTTTTCATTGGCCGAGTCGGTTGCTTCAAACTCGACCGCGCCCCGTTCCTCGCCATACTTTACCCCAAGAGCGATCGCTTTCTTAACCAGTTCCTTCTCGTTCTTCAGTTTCTTCATAGCACCTCCGGGGGCTGGCCGGGCGTCACTCGTCAACCCCTCGCCGGGTTACCCAAGTGCATGCGGTGGGTTCGACAAAGCTATTTCTCCAGAAAAACCTCGTATAGCGCGGATGTCTCTTCTTTCTCTAACAGGAACTCGTCGTCTTCAGGGTAATACTTGGCCTTTTCCGGGCGACTACCCGCAAATTTCCTGACCGAGTCCATGGAGTCCCAGTAGGTCACCAACATGAAATGAGCGACATCCGCCTCATTCCTGCGCAGGAAAAGGAGCTTCTGCAAACCATCCACGGAGCCATAATCCGGGGCCGCTCTTTCTTTCATGAACTCGGCATACTCATCGCCTTTTGCAGCAGCGACTTTTCCGTGCCACATCCGTACTATCATCTTCATTCCTCCTGAAGCATTGGCATTCGAGGGTCAAGACACCTCGAACATCCAGTCTGGCAGAGCTAACCATGAGCATTTGCGAGAGTCTGTCGGATTCAGGACGGCTCCTCATCGATCAATATCGCACGAAAATCGTTCACGTTGGTAAAGGTCGGACCTGTCATCAACAAACCGTCGATACTCTCAAAGTAGCCATAGCCGTCGTTGTCCGCCAGTGACCTGACGGCACTCAAACCGTTGCGATCCGCTTCGGTCAGCGTGTGCGGAGTGACGATCGCACCGGCATTGTCTTCGGTTCCATCGATACCATCGGTGTCGGCAGCCAGTGCATAAACGCGGGGGTTGCCGTCGAGGGCGATCGCCAGGGCCAAGGCAAATTCCGCATTGCGCCCCCCCCTGCCGGTGCCGCACACGGTGACGGTGGTTTCTCCACCCGACAGCAGGACGCAGGGTGCGGCAAGCGGTTGTCCGTGTCGGACCACCTGCTGGGTGATACCGGCGTGTACCAGTGCCACTTCACGCGCTTCGCCTTCGATGCTGTCACCAAGGATCAGCGGAGTGTAACCAGCCCCCGCGGCCACCGCCGCGGCTGCTTCCAGCGATGCCTGCGGTTTTGCCACCAGCACGGTTTCGATATGCGCCATGCGAGGATCTCCTGGCTTTGGAGTCTCTTCGCGTGCCTCCCGCAGATGGTGCAGCACTGCGCCCGGTTCCCCTATCCCGTATTTCTCCATCACCGCACGCGCGTCGGCGAAGCTGGTCGCATCAGGCACGGTAGGGCCGGAGGCGATGGCACCGGGGTCATCGCCGGGTACATCGGATATCAGCAATGACACCACCCGGGCCGGCGCGCAGCGGGCAGCCAGCCGGCCACCCTTGATGGCGGACAAATGCTTGCGCACGCAATTGATCTCGGCAATGTTGGCGCCGCACTTGAGCAGGGATCGACTGACCGCCTGCTTGTCCGCCAGGGTAAGACCCGGTGCCGGCAGGCTCAGCAACGCCGATCCGCCCCCGGAGATCAGACAGATCACCAGATCCTCGCGCTCGAGATTGTCGACCATGTCCAGCATGCGCCCGGCAGCCGTCATTCCAGCCTGGTCAGGGACCGGGTGCGAGGCTTCGACAATCTCGATACGCTCGCAGGGCACGGCATAACCGTAGCGGGTCACCACCAGTCCTTGCAGTGCTCCCTGCCAATGGCGCTCCAGCGCCTGTGCCATGGCAGCGGATGCTTTGCCGGCACCGATCACCACGGTCCGCCCATCGGGAGGTGCCGGCAGGTGCGCAGGTATCACCTTGGCGGGTTGCGCGGCCTGGACCGCGGCATCGAACATGGCTACGAGAAGATCGGTCTGGGTGCTGCTCACTGCCTGCTCCCGGAAAGTAGCGTGGTGGCGGGGCTGCCATGCCGGCATGCGAATGATAGTCCAGCCAACGGGTTCGAATCGAAATTGTGCAGACCTTGCCCCGATGTCGATGCTATGTTCAAGGCAATCGAATTGCGACACGCGGGAGAGCGCCATGCCGACGTCCGATGAACAGTCCTCGACCAGCCCTGCCACGCCACCCAAACGCGGCTATATGGAGTATTTGAGCCGCGCCGAGGCGCCCTATATCGCGATGGTGGTGCTGGCCATGATCGGCATCGGCTACACCGACGCCGCACCCGTGGGCAGCGCCTGGTACTGGCAGGTGCTGGCGATCGTATACGGGGGTTTGTGCGTCGTCACCGAATGGTCGCGGGTCGCGGCAAAAGGGCTGAGCAAGACCCGACTGGTGTGGACACAGATTTTGCACTGGGGGGCATTCCTGGTCGCCATGCGCCTGGCATTCCTGCCGGTGGTGCGCGAGAACATGAACAGCGAGGTCAGCGGCTTGATCCTGCTCTACGCACTGGCGCTGAGCACCTTTCTGGCCGGCATCTATCTGAACTGGCGGCTGATCGTCGTTGGCATGTTCCTGGCCCTGGGCATGGTCGCGATCGCACACCTGAACCAGGCCACAGTGTTGATGGTGGTACTCGGTATCGCTGTCGGTGTCGGCTTCGTCCTATGGGATCGCTTTTCGCCGTCCTCGTAGGTGCTCAATGAGCCGGGGCAATGCGGGTGCGGGTACCGCCGCACTTCAGCGCAGGTCCGCGGGCTGGTAGCGAATCACCTGCTGGTCGATCGCCCCGAACAACGAAGCGCCGGAGCGGTCCAGCATCTCGATACGAACGCGATCATCGAATTGCATGAACGGCGTTGCCGGCTTGCCATCGGCGATGATTTCGATCATGCGCAGCTCGGCAATGCAGGAATAACCCACGCCCCCGTCCGCGATCGCGGTGCCATGCTCCGTGCCCTGCTTGTTGGATACGGTGCCGGAACCCACGATGGTGCCGGCTCCCAGTGGACGGGTGCGGGCCGCGTGGGCCACGATTTGCGGGAAACTGAAGGTCATGTCCTGGCCCGCCCGGGCCTTGCCAAACGGCGTGTCGTTGTAGCGCACCAGCAGAGGCCGGTGGAGTTTGCCATCACGCCAGTCGTCTCCCAGTTCATCCGGGGTCAGCGCCACCGGTGAGAATGCGCTGGACGGTTTGGATTGGAAGAATCCGAAACCTTTGGCCAGTTCGCCCGGTATCAAAGCGCGCAGACTGACATCGTTGACCAGCATCAGCAGCTTGATGTGCGAGCCGGCATCATTCTCATCCACACCCATCGGCACGTCGTCGGTGATCACCGCGATCTCGGCTTCGAAATCGATGCCCCAGTCGGTGCTGGCGAGTTCGATGTCGTCGCAAGGACCGATGAAACTGTCGGAGCCACCCTGGTACATCAACGGCTCATGCCAGAAGCTCTCCGGCATGGCAGCGCCCCGGGCCTTGCGTACCAGCTCGACATGATTGACGTAGGCGCTGCCATCGGCCCATTGATAGGCCCGTGGTAGTGGCGCGGCGCACGCGCAAGGATCGAAGGGGCTGGAGGCCACGGTGTCGGCAGCCAAAGCATCGGCGAGCGCACGCAGCTCAGGCTCGACCCGTGCCCAGTCGTCGAGAGCGCCCTGCAATGTGGCCGCAATTTCGGTGGCGTCGGTACAGCTTTGCAGATCGGCGCTAACCACCACCAGACGCCCGTCACGCCCCTGTTTGAGTGATGCGAGTTTCATGGGCAGGCTACTCCTGACCCGGCGATTTCCAGGAATCGACGTAGTCGCCGTTCTCCGTGGATTGCAACTGTGCGGATGTCTCCAGCGCATAGCGGGTGTCGATCATCACCGCCACCTCGTCGGTCTCGCTGGCGGGATTCTCCAGGCTCTTCTTGAGCGCCTTGGGGTGGGGACCGTGCGGGAAACCAGCCGGGTGCAGGGTCATCATGCCCCGGTCGATGTTGTCACGGCTGAAGAAATTGCCGCGATGGTAGAACAGCACCTCGTCGTAATCGTCATTGCTGTGATAGAACGGCACCTTGAGGGCGCCGGGATCGGACTCGATCGGGCGTGGCACGAAAGTACAGATCACGAAGCCGTTGGCGATAAAGGTGGCATGCGCGGACGGCGGCAGATGGTAGCGGTGACTCATCAGCGGCCGGATATCGCGCCAGTTGAGCGCGAAACAGGTCACCGTACCATGCCAGCCCACCGCATCCAGCGGGTTGAATGGATAGCGGCAAAGGCTCAGTTGCTGGTTGCGCTTGATGCGTACCTTCCAGGGCTGCTCACCCTGCTGGGCCCGGAATGCGTCGTCCAGCCTGGCAGTACGCAAGACGTTGGGATCCCACTGCGCATGCGGGCCGAGTATGCCCCGTTCGGGAATCTGGTAACCACCGTCACTGGCCTCGATCAGCAGCGCAAAAAGCGGCTCCTGCAGCTCGATCCGCCACTGGGTCCCACGCGGGATGACGATATAGTCCCCGTCACCGAATTGCAGGTGACCGTAGTCGCAAAAGAAATCGCCCCGGCCTTCGTGTACGAACAACAGCTCGTCACCATCGGCGTTGCGCACCAACTCACCCATGTTGACGCTGCTACGCCACACCCTGACCCGCACCTGCGCGTTGTGTAGCACCGGGACCGCATCCCAGGGGCCATCCCCCTCCTCGAGCTGGTTCAGATCATAGCAATGCGGCTGCAACGGGCCTTCCCAGTCGACCCAGCCGGTCGGGGGGTGAGTATGTAACATGTGTGAGGCAGGGCCGAAGAACCCTTCTCGACCCAGTTCCCGCTCATAGGTTCCCGCAGGCAGATCGCAGTGTGCCTGGCGCTGATGATCCCCCTCGACCAGAGGAAATTCGATCCATTTATGCATCGCTATCTGCTCCTGCACCGGTTTCCGCGGGGACGATGTCCTCCCGCGCCATCGTCATGGCCTCATCGAGCACCTGCTGATCACCGATGTGGTTGCACAGCAGCAGGATCAACTTGGCATTGACCAGCCGGCTTTGCTCATCGTCGAGATCGCGGTGCATATCCAGCAACTGCTGGTAAAAGTCATCCGGAGCTGCCAGACGCGTTTCAATCTTGAGCTTGCCAGGACTGTTCACGGTTGCCTCCTGTTGTCCATCGGAACGCCACCAATGCGTCAAATATTAGTTGCGAACGAAACCAAGTTGCAACACCAACACCCTGGCGCGGAACAGATCAATCCCGGCGCTCGCACAGTGCCTCGGCGCGCGCCTGCAGTTTTTCTACGATGCGATCCAACTGCTCCCGCTCGCTGTCATCGAGGGCATCCAGCAAGCGGGCTTCGACCAACTGCACTTGTGGGACCAGCCGCGCATAGACCGACTGTCCCCGGGTGCTGAGGCGCAATTGTGAACGGCGCCGGTCGCCGCTATCCACTTCGCGCACCACCAGACCGGTCCGGGTCAACCGCGCCACCGCACGGCTGACTTGCACCTTGTCCATGCTGGAGCGGCCGGCGACATCGTTGGCGGACAACGGCTGGTAGCGGGCCAGAATCACCATGGTCCGCCAGTCCGGGGTGGCGAGCCCGAACTGTGTGGCATAGATCGATGCCAGACAACCGCTGATGGTCTGACTCAGCACCCGCAGTCGATAGGGCAGGAATCGCTCCAGATCCAGTTCACGCCCGGGCGCCTGTGGTTCGCTGCGCGCCCCGGATTTGACGACAGTCATCGGCCTCTCTCCCGGATCATGGCCCCATCTTCGATGGCAACCACAACGACAGCGCCGGAAACAACACCAGCAGTGTGACGCGCACCAGGTCGGCAATCAGAAATGGGATAATGCCGCGACTGATGGTCGCCAACCGCAAACCCGGCACCGTAGCCATGATGACAAACAGATTCATGCCCACCGGTGGCGTGATCAGACCGATCTCCACTACCGATACCATGAGAATCCCAAACCAGATGGGATCCAGGCCCAGTGCACTAACCAACGGAAACACGAACGGCAGCGTCAGCAGTATCATCGACAGAGCGTCCATGACACAGCCCAGCAACAGATAAAACACGATCAGCAACACCACGATCGCCATCGGCGGCCAGCCGAGGGTTCCCACCAGTTCGACCAACGCACGCGGCAACCCGGTGCTCTCGACAAAATAGTTGAACACCGCAGTGCCGATCAGAATCAGAAAGATCATGCCGCTGGTGGTCGCGGTCTCGCCCAGGCAGTCGAAAAACACCGTCCAGTTCAGGCGTCGTTTGGCCAAAGCGACCAGTAAGGCGCCCAGTGCGCCTATGGCAGCCGCTTCCGTGGGCGAGAACCAGCCCAGATAAATGCCGCCGATCACCAGCACGAACAGCAACGCCACCGCCCATACGTTGACCACGGCCTGTAACCGCTTTGTCCATCCGAGCCGGGTACCGGCAGGCCCCAGTTGCGGCTGCAGGGCGGTGCGCACCCAAACGGCGGCCATATACAGTGCAGTGCCGAGAACACCGGGTATGATCGCCGCGGCGAACATGCGGCCAATCGACTGCTCGGTGAGGATGGCGTAGATGACCATGATCACGCTGGGTGGGATCAGCACGCCGAGCGTGCCACCGGCAGCAACGGTAGCGGCAGCCAGCCCATCGTCATAGCCGAGACGGCGCATTTCCGGCATGGCCACCTTGCTCATGGTGGCCGCGGTCGCGAGGCTGGACCCGCAGATGGCCCCGAAGCCCGCGCAGGCACCGACGGTCGCCATACCCAGGCCACCGCGATAGTGGCCGACAAAGGCGTTGACGGCCTCATAGAGGCTGCGCGAAAGACCGGCGCGGGCGGCGAACACGCCCATCATGATAAACAGCGGCAACACCGAAAGGCCGTAGGGAAACACCGTCTCGAATGGGGTGCTACCGAGTACGAAACCGACACTGTTGGGGCCGTTGAGCACCAGACCGCCGACCGCCCCGACCACACCCATAGCCACGGCAATCGGCACCCGCAATGCGATCAGGGCGAACAACGACACAAAAGCGATGGTGCTGACAAACCCGGTCGACACCAATGAGCCTCAACCGCTGCTGTCGGTTGGCAGCGGCGAGCGTCCGCCACCCAGCATCATCGTCAGGGTGATCAACGCCGACAGCAAACAGCCGTAGACCAGCGGAATCCAGTACCAGATCATGGGGATACCGATGGTCTGTGATACATCACCGTATTCCACCTGCAACGCTGCCTGGCCCCAACCGTACCAGGCGAACAAGGCCATCAGCACGCTCGCCAGGGCCGCCGCGGCCGTGTCAAGCAGGGCCAGCGAGCGGGTCGAAAGATAGCTGGCGACAATGGCCACCGCGACATGGCCACGGGCTGCAAAGGTGTAGGGAATAGCGAGAAATGCACCACTGAGCACCAGCAACTGAACCAGATCGATGGTGCCGGAATAGGTGTATCCGAACAGCTTGCGCGCCAGCACGTCGGCAGCAGTTGCCAGCATGGCCGCGATCAGTGCCAGCATTCCGCACCTTGCCGACCATTGGCTGACGGTGAACAACCAGCGACCGACTACCTGCATGCCCGCATCCCCTGTCCGCCGGGGTGGCAAACAAGCGCTACTTGCCTTCGTAACCCACTACCAGTTCCTGGGCCTTGCTATAGATCTCCCTGGCATTGTCGACGCCCTTTTCCTCGATGCCGGCCAGATAGGCTTCGATCATGGGGGCAAGCTCCTTGCGCCAGGCATCGCGCTCGCTGTCGCTGAGCGCGGTGACCGTATTGCCCTTGTTCTCGATGGCCTGGAGGCCGGGTTCATCACCTTCATTCCACCAGGGACCAAACTTCTCGATCAGGGTTTCCCCGGAGATTTCGTCGATGACCTGGCGCACGTCCTCGGGCAGAGCATCGTACTTGCTCTGGTTCATGACGAAGAAAAATGAAGTGGTGTAGGCGTCCGCCTCGAGGTGGTAGTTGAGCACTTCGTAGAGCTTGAAGGCGTTGATCGCCTCCCAGGGAAACACGGTGCCGTCAATCACGCCTTTTTGCAGGTTCTCGTAGACCTGCGTCGGTGGCATCCCCACCGGCGAGGCACCCAGTTGCTCGAGCATCATCGACACCGCCAGGCTGGGTGTACGCAACCGCAGCCCCTGCAAATCGGCCATGGTCTCGACCTTGCGATCGCGGGTGTGGATCTGACCGGCGTTGTGGGCATGCAGCGCCAGCACCTTGACGCCCTTGTATTCAGGTTGCAGATAGTCCGGATACAGATCCCAGAGGGTACGGCTGGCCGCATCGGCGGTCCTGACCAGAAACGGCATGTCGATGATCGAAGTACGCGGCATGCGCCCGCGTGGTATCCCGGTCAGACCATGCGCAATATCGACCGCGCCGGCACGTACCTGGTCCATCTGCTTGGCAACATGTCCAAAAGCGGAACCGGCAGCAAAGATAGTGACTTTGACCTTGCCGCCGGTGCGCTCCTGCAGTTCTTGCGCCCATGGCTCCAGAAACCAGGTCTGGATCCAGTGCGTCGAGGGCAGAAAATGGCTGACTTTCAGTTCTATGACGTCGGTTTCGGCTTGCGCGGTGCCCGCCAGAGCCACAACCAGCCAGGACAGTATGATGGCGATCGTCTTGTGCATGTTCCCCCCCCTCTCCCTGTGACTCAATGCTCGTGCGACAAATCTACCCCGCAATATAGTTACAAACGAAACCAAGTCAAGATGGAGCCTCCGTGAGCAGTTGCAGATAACGCAACCACACGCTGAGCACGAACGAACCGGTTTCCGCGCCTCCGCCTCGCAGGCGGCAGCGCCGCCACCGAAACGCCCGAGAGCATCCGCAAGCAGACACTCGCCGCCGGTTCAGCCCAGGAATGCCTGTTCCGAGGCCAGCCAGACCTGCTCTTCCTCCGTACTTTTGCGGCCGAGTATGGCGTTGCGATGCGGGAAACGGCCAAAGCGGCGCACGATGTCCAGATGGTGTTGCGCGTACTTGAGCTGTCCGTCCAGACCCGCGGCCTGGTAGAGCGCCACCGCGCGGTCTTGATCAAGGGGGTTCTCGCTGTGCATGTAGGGCATATACAGAAATACCTTCTGCTCATCGCTAAGACCGGCATCGAGGCCGGCGGCGACGGCCCGCTCCGCGACCGCAAGGGCAGCCGCCTCGGTCGCAAAGCAACGCGATTCACCCCGAAAGATGTTGAGCGGCAACTGGTCCAAAACGATCACCAATGCCAGCGCACCTTCGGCGGTACGTTCCCAATCCGCCAGTCGGCCCTCGGCCGCTGCCTCCACGGTCGCCAGATAGTCTGCGCGCAACTCAGCGTCGAATTCCGGGGTGGAACGGAACCACAGCGGTCGAACCCGGTCGGAGAACCAGAATTCGATCAATCGTTCCACGCTCATCGCATTCTGCGTCATGATGGGTTCCTCAGACTGAACAACGCCAGCGTTTCGACATGATAGGTTTGCGGGAAAAAATCATAGGGGATGATGGCATCGACTTGGTAGCCGGCCGCCAGCAACGATGACAGCGCAAGGAACTCACCCGGAGATCGAGGCCATCGTCACCGATGCCATGACGTGCTACTTCGGCGCCAGGCGCGCGATGGTGCCGGTGTTCGTGGATCGACACTTCGGTATTCGTGGCGCGCTGGCGCTCAACCGCAAGGCACTCGGCCTTGATCTGTTGCGCGCACCGGTCAATCTGGCTTTGATGGTGCCGGTACTGGCCGGCTTGCTGACCGCCTCTCTGGCCGCCGGAGTGGGAGCCAACCGACTGAGCAGGACATTGAACGCCTGGCAACCGTTTCTGGAAACCGACGTCGCTCGCGAAGTCACCTGGCTGCTGCACAGCGAACTGCTGGAACTGCCTTTCAAGCAGGGTCAGCGCCGTACGGGGCAGGATGCGCTGGCGACCGAGATCATTTCCGATCCACGGGTCAGCGCGGCGTTGCAGGCGCTGCTCGCCCCGGCCATACGCCGGCACGGCGAACAGCAGGCCAGAATCCGGCTGGCAAACGCGCTGGCCGGTTATACCGGTGCGCGTGCCGCAGTAGCGGATATCGCCAACGCGATGGTGATGATGGGCACCGGCGCCATCACTCTGAAACAGGTCACCCCGGGTGCATTGTCGCTGGGGCCGGCGGTGGCGACCTCCGCGGCGCACTATATGGCGATCAGCAGCTTTCCGCTGGGCGCAACTCTGGGTGGCGCCTGGTACGGCCTGTTTCCGGCCGCGCCATCCACCGCCCTGGTGATCGGTTCGACCACCGGCATCATAACGCTGTCGGCCTGCGCCGCGGCGTTGTCGGGCATCGTCACCGATCCGCTGCAGAAACACCTGGGAATCCACCAACGGCGCCTGATGTCGCTGATCAAGCACCTGCAGACATCGTTCGCTGATAACCACGATGGTCGATTTCACGTCCGAGATCACTATGTCGCGCGCCTCGCCGACCTGCTGGACGTGGCCCGCGCCGCACTGCGTTAGCCTGCCTCAGAAAGGGTAGGAGATCCAATGCCATGTCGCTACCCAGCGGGCCGTGCTGAGCGCCGTTGATTTTTTTGCAAATTGTGCTATTTCTTACATTA
>CBDVAK010000049.1:0-15822 GCA_965371945.1 uncultured Candidatus Competibacteraceae bacterium | reverse complement strand
GCTATTTAACGAAAATGATCGGGAAATATGGCCAATCAGGATTGTCCGCAGTAGAGCAGTCTGTTCTCGGACAGCCTCCTGGAGCCGGTCGGAATCGGGCTTTGCCGCGACGGATCAATCCTGAACCGAACCGGCTCCTGAATGATGGAGAAAACCTCAGCGCCGCGACCCGCACCATTGTGGCGCCGGCTGGCAGCGGTGTTATACGACACGCTGCTGCTGTTCGCGGTACTCTACCTGGCCGCAATCCCGCCCTTGCTGTTCAACCGGGGCACGCCCGTTGCTGTCGGCAACCATCTGTTCCAGATGTACCTGGCCACAGTGACATTTCTGTTTTTTGGTTGGTTCTGGACTCATGGTGGTCAAACCCTGGGTCTGCGGGCATGGCGGCTGCGGGTACAAACGACGGACGGCAAGGCCGTCAGCTGGAAGCAGGCCCTGGTACGCTACCTGGCGGCAGCACTGTCGTGGGCGGCATTGGGTGCAGGATTTCTATGGGCGCTGGTCGATCCCGAGCGCAGAACCTGGCATGACCGTATCTCTGGAACGATACTGCTTCATTGCCCAAAAATCACCGACCGCTGACTGCCGCCGGAATCGGCGCGCGGGTCTTCAGCGCACCCGGGACATGGCGATCAGCCCTCCCGCCAGAAACAGGGCCGGTGGCAACACCGCGCTCACGATCGGCGAAAAGCCGTATACCAGTCCCAGGCTTCCCAGGGTTCGGTTGACCAAAAAGAACAGGATGCCGAGCACGATTCCCACAAAAAGCCGCTTGCCACCGGCGGCGCTGCGCATGGCTCCGAAAACGAATGGCATCGCGATAAAGAGCATGATCAGGTTGGTGGCAGGTGCCAACAGCTTCGACCAGCGCGCCAGCCGGTACCTGCTCGAATCCAGGCCATTGCGGTTCAGATAACGCACATAGACCGTGAGATCCCGGATCGACATCTGATGTGGCTCCAACGCCAGCACCTTGAGCAGTTCCGGGCTGATCTGTACCTGCCACGGCCTACTGTCTTCGTGCGCCACTTCTGCACCCGATTCCAGCAGCCGGGTGGAGGTCAGATTGCTGAGCCGCCAGCCATCCTCCACAAACTCGGCGCGCTCGGCCCGTGCCAGGCTCAACAACCGGAAATCGTCATCCAGGTCAAAGATCAGGATGTCCTCAAGCGCACCCGCCGCGGACATCTTGCGAACCTGTATGAGTTGCTGACCATCGCGGACCCAGAATCCACGTCCCCGCCGAATATCCAGTGAACGTCCCTTCGCTTCGGCCAGCAGCCGGGTAGCCTGCTGGCTCAGTTCGGGTGCTACATACTCGCTGACCAACACCGCGACCGCGACCAGGAGCAGGCCCGGCAACATGGCAGCACGAACCAGTCGCAACACCGACATCCCCGCCGCGCGCATCACCACCAGTTCGCTGCCGCTGGCCAGTGATCCCATCCCGAGCAGACCTCCGATCAGAAAAGCCATGGGCAGTACTTCCACCACACGCCCAGGCAGAGACAACCCCAGATACACCAGCAAATCACCGATCTGCAGCGACCCGTCCGCCAGATCGTCGGCTTCCCTGAGCAACAGAAACAGGCTTTCCAGTGCGACCAGGGTAAACAGCGTCACCAGCGTCGCGGCCATGACGGTTCGAAACAGGTAGCGGTCACAGATCCCGAAGATCACCTCAACCGCTCCCGGGACCAACAGGTTCCCGAGTCGTCACAGCGACGCTGCGACCACCGCGTTTGAGTCTCAGCGCGTAAGGTCCGCGACGAAACAGGGTCACCGCCGCCGCCGCCAGAACCAGCAGATGGACCCACCACAGACCAAACCCCTCGGGAACCTTCGCGGACTCGACCCAGGCGCGTCCGATCCCCAACAGGTTCGAGTAGACGACAAAAATCAGCACGGCGAGAACGACCCGCAAATATCGGCCCTGACGGGGCCCCGAATGGGCCATGGGCGGTCCGATCAGCAATACCAGACAGGCAGAAATCGGTATGGCGATGCGCCAGTGCAGTTCCGAAATATCCGCGGGCAGGCTCGATCCGATGAGCTGCGCAAACGGCTTCTCGTCACTACCCACGTACCCCGCCATCACAGCGTCATCTTCGTCGATCAGTATTTGCAGGCGATCGAAGCTCAAAGTCTCGACCGCAGCCTGACCAGCGACCACAGTGGTCCTCAAGCCGTCTTCCAGCACTACGTAACGGGCACCGGTTTCCGGGTCAATGTGCTGGCGGCCACGGGCAGCGGTGGTGACGATCTCCCGGCCATCGTCACGGCTGCGAATAAACACCCGCTGCAATTCCCCCTGATCACCGATGGCTTCGGCATAGGCGACAATCCGACCTCGGTCCAGCTCCCGGAACTGCCCCGGGTTGGTGAGACTGGTCGCGGCACTCTGCTGAGCCTTGTGGGTCAGCTCGGTACCCAGCCGGGCCGCCCACGGCATGCCGTAGAAGGAGAACCAGGTCAGACCCACCACCAGGGGAAAACCAAACAGGAACACCGCCAGATAGATGCGGGCAGGCCCCACCCCACAGGCCATCAACGCAGTCATCTCCGCATCCCTGTACAGACGCCCCAGGCCCATCACGATGCTCAACATCAGCCCCAGCGGGACCAGCACCGTCACCAGTGCGACTGACCGTAACGCCAACAGGACCAGCAAAACGTCCGCGGAGAGGCGTCCCTCCGCCACCTTGATCAGAGTCAACGCCATCGTGTTGCTCAGCGAGATCAACAGCAACACGGTCAGTATGCCCAGAAATGACTGGGTAAGCTCACGAACCAGATAGCGCTCGACCGTACCCGGCGCAGACACCACGTCAGTACCGAATCACTGGTGCCGACAGTGCCGAATGCTGCCAGCCGCGCCCGAGTCCGGTATCATCGGTGCGCGAGTTCCGCCACCGATTCATCAATGTTTTTACAGAATCTTTTAGCATCGTCTCATAACTAATTGAACCAAGAGGGATCGTGAGTATGAAATTCTCGGTAAGAACTGGCAAGCCCGAGAAGCAGCGCTGTGATTGTCTGGTCATCGGAATCCACGACAAACGTCAACTGACCCCCACCGCGAAACTGCTGGACCAGGCTTGCGATGGTGTGCTGTCGAGCATACTCGACAAAGGTGACATGGACGGTGGAACCGGGCAATCCCTGTTGCTCCATGACCTGCCTGGAATACGCAGTGCGCGGGTTCTCCTGATCGGCTGCGGTAAACAGGACGATCTCACTGATCTGCGATTTCGGGAAGTCTGCGCCAAGGGCGCGCGCATCCTCGATGACAGCGGCAGCCGTGATGCCACCAGTTATCTGACCGAACTCGAGGTGCCCGACAGAGATCTGCCGTGGAAGATCCGGCAGTTGGTCGAGGCCAGTTCCGCGGCCTGCTATCGCTTCGACGAATTAAAGAGCGAGGCGAAAAGCCCCGCCACGCCGCTCAGGAAACTGGAAATCGGCATACCGGGACGCCGCCAGAGCGCTAATGCCGAACCCGCTCTGGCGGCCGGAACCGCAATCGCGGATGGCGTCGCACTGGCCCGCACGCTGGGCAATCTGCCCGGTAACATATGCACGCCAGGCTACCTGGCGGAACAGGCGCAAGCACTCGGCAAACAGCATCGGCCCCTCAAAGTATCGGTGCTCAGGGAAGCGGCGATGAAAAAACAAGGAATGGGCGCGCTGCTGTCCGTATCCAGCGGCAGCGCGGAGGAAGCCCGTCTCATCGTCATGGAGTACCGCAACGGAGCACCTGGCGATAAGCCGGTGGTGCTGGTCGGCAAAGGCATCACCTTCGACAGCGGTGGCATCTCCATCAAAGGCTCCGCCGCCATGGACGAGATGAAATACGATATGTGCGGTGGCGCCTCGGTACTGGGCGCCGTCAAGGCCTGTGCGCTGCTGCAACTGCCGATCAACCTGGTAGGCATCGTACCTGCGAGCGAGAACCTGCCCGATGGCCGCGCCTCCAAACCAGGCGACATCGTCACCAGCCTTTCCGGCAAGACCGTGGAAATCCTCAACACCGACGCCGAGGGACGACTGGTCCTCTGCGACGCACTCAGCTATGCAGAGCGGTTCGACCCTGCCGTGGTAATCGATATCGCGACTCTGACCGGTGCCTGTATCGTCGCGTTGGGCAAACACCCACACGGCCTTTTCTGCAACGATCAGCGACTGGCCGCGGACCTGCTCGCAGCAGGAGAGCGCGCGGTCGATCGTGCCTGGCAACTGCCCCTGTGGGACGACTATCAGGATCAACTGAAAAGTAACTTCGCCGATATGGCGAATATTGGTGGCCGCGAAGGTGGTGCTATTACCGCTGCCTGTTTCCTGTCGCGATTTACCGAACAATACCGCTGGGCACACCTCGATATCGCCGGCACCGCCTGGCTCAGCGGTGCCGAGAAAGGCGCCACCGGAAGACCGGTTGGTCTGCTAGTCCAGTACCTGCTGGATCACTGCGCAACTGCCGGCGCATAGCGTGGCTGTGCAACTGCTGACGCAACGCGGAAGACGAACGAAAGGATAAGCAGTCGGGCATGCTATTTGACGAAAATGCTGCTTCATAATGAGCCGGAGCAATGCGGGTGCGGGCGGCAAATGCCCCGGGGTATAGGGCAATTACGAAGTTGCATTACTCCCGTTCCTCGATCCACGCCATCTGGATCGCCTCCAGAATGCGTTCCCCGCTGTGCTCGGGATCGTCCTCGAATTCCTCGAGTTCCAATACCCACTGGCGCAGATCGGTAAAGCGCAGAGAATTCGGGTCCACCTCGGGGTGGACCCCGTCGAGGGCGATCGCGATCTCGAGACTGTCGGTCCAGCGCAAGCTCATCAGATACTCCTGTGCAATGCCGATGACGGGCATACAATGTGCTTTCGGGCCTCCCCTGACGGCCGCCAACCCAGGATCACCGGGGAGTGACTTTTTCCGACACCATGTTGATGGTGTACCTGGGGATTTCGATCACCAGATCCTGGCCACTGACAATCGCCTGACAAGACAACCGCGAGTCGGGATCCAGACCCCAGGCCTTGTCGAGCAAGTCCTCCTCATCCTCGGTCGCCTCGGCCAACGAATCGAATCCGTCTCGCACATAGACATGGCAGGTAGTGCAGGCACACGCCTTCTCGCAGGCATGCTCCAAGCCAATACCGCTATCGAGCGCGGCATCGCAGATGCTGGTCCCAGTCGGCACTTCGACGACTTTCCCCTGCGGACAGATTTGTTCATGTGGCAAGAAAGTAAGCTGTGGCATTGATTGATCCGTTGCCGCGACGAGCGGCCTAATCCTGCTTGAATTCATCGACTCTGTGGCCGGCCATAGCCTCACGTATACCGGCATCCATACGCCGCGCAACAAATGATTCGCTGGCCTTCTCGAGTGCTTCCACGGCCGCCTTGATAGCACGCGCACGGTCACCGTCCAGCACCTTCAGCAACGACGCCCGACGCACCTCGATAAGCTCTCGCTCGGACGGATCGACAAAGCGATCGCCATCCTTCGCCAGAGCAGCATCCAGCGCCTCGATGACCCTGCGGCCATCGACCTGCTGTTCGCGCAGCGCCCGCTGGGCACGGTCCACATCCGCATGGGTCATGGAATCCCGCAACATCCGCTCGATTTCGCGCTCGGGCAGACCATACGAGGGCTTTACGTCGATACTCGCCTCGGTACCGGTGGTTCGTTCCCTGGCGCTGACTGTGAGCAAGCCGTCGGCATCGACCTGAAACGTAACCAGGATTCGGGCAGCTCCGGCGACCAGGGGAGGAAAACCACGCAGTTCGAAGCGGGCCAGCGAGCGGCACTGTTCGACTGTTTCCCGCTCGCCCTGCAGGACATGCAACGCCATCGCCGTCTGGCCGTCCTTGAAGGTGGTGAATTCCTGCGCTCGGGCCACCGGGATCGGTGTGTTGCGGGGAATGATTTTCTCCACCAACCCGCCCATGGTCTCCAGGCCCAAGGAGAGTGGATTGACATCCAGCAGCAGCATCTCGTCGTCCGGCCTGTTGCCAACCAACTGGTTCGCCTGGATTGCCGCACCGACGGCAACCACCCGATCGGGGTCGATATCGCTGTGTGGAGTTCGTCCGAACAGACCCTTTACCCTATCTCGCACGGCGGGTATGCGGGTCGAACCACCCACCAGAACCACTTCATCGATCTCGTCTGCACGCAATCGTGCATCCCGCAAGGCACGCCGGCAGGACCGCATGGCCCGCCTCAGCAACGGTTCGATCAGCTCATCCAGCTGCTGACGGCTCAACTCGCCCTGCCAACGATCTCCGCACGGCCGCTGCCACTCGATACAGGTGCGCTTCTGGTCGGAGAGTGCCTCCTTGGCGAGTCGGGCCTGGTATAGCAAAGCACGCATCCGACCACGATCGATGGTATCGCCCGGATCGGCCTGCCGGCATACCCAGTCGGCGATGAGCCGATCCATGTCGTCGCCGCCCAACGCAGTGTCTCCAGCGGTGGCCAGCACCTCGAACACACCCTTGTTGAGCCTCAGGATCGAAACATCGAAAGTGCCACCTCCCAGGTCGAATACCGCCACCGTGCCGTTCGCCGCCTGATCCAGGCCATAGGCGACAGCTGCCGCAGTCGGTTCGTTCAGCAATCTGAGTACGTGCAGCCCGGCCAGCTTACCGGCGTCGCGGGTAGCCTGGCGCTGCGCGTCATCGAAATAGGCCGGTACGGTGATGACTGCGCCGGCCAGCTCACCACCAAGTACCGATTCCGCACGCCGTTTCAACACGCTCAAGACCTGTGCGGAAACCTGTATGGGGCTGACTGCCCCCGCACGGGTGTGTAAACGGGGCAAACCCGATCCGTCGTCGACAAACTCGTAGGCAGCATCGGTGCCGTCCTCGACCAGTTCCGAGAACCCGCGGCCCATAAAGCGCTTGACGGATGCAATGGTATTGAGGGGGTCATCTGCAGCAGCGTTGGCCGCCTCTTCACCTACCACGATACCGCCACCGGGCAGATAGCGGACCACGGAAGGCAGCAAATGATTGCCAGGCGCATCAGCGAGGGTGTCCGCGGCTCCGCTGCGAACGGTCGCCACCAGCGAGTTGGTGGTACCCAGGTCAATGCCGACCGCCAGACGATGCTGATGCGGTACGGTGGACTGCCCAGGTTCAGCAATCTGCAACAGAGCCATGTATTCAGCTTCCGGTTGGAAATACCCACGGGGATCTTCTACGGAGGGTACGGTACTTGGAGGCTGTCCGAGAACAGACTGATCTACTGCGGACAATCCTGATTGGCCATATTTCCCGATCATTTTCGTTGAATAGCGCAACTATTCGCCTCAAATGATCGAAAAATCTGACTCAATCAGGCTCGCCCTCGCTACGATCGCTATTCTCGGACAGCCTCCTTGGCAATACCGTCTCGCGCCAACGTGTGTGCAGTCAGGTCAATTCGTCGTCAATTTCCGCCTGCAGCGCGGAGACTTCCTGTTCCAGTCGATCATAGAAATGCAGCTTCAGGGTGCTGAGCACCGCAGCTTCGAGGGCAGCGGGCGTGGCAGCGGCGAAAAACGACCCCAGTTCACTGCCCAACTGGTCTGACTCGGAGCGAACCCGGGACAGCAAACTGTCGGCCTCGGCTGCAGGATCTGCCGTTTCGCGCACATCGGCCAGCGCCTCTCGCAGCGCAATCTGCTCGACCAGAAACTCCGCCGGCAGTCCGTCGCGCTCGCGCGCACCGACGTCGATACCGTTCAGTTCCAGCAGATAGCGCGCTCTGGTCAACGGCCAGCGCAATGTCCGGAAAGCATCATTTACCCGCGCGGCCACCTGCAGCGCCAGCCTTCGTGTCCGCTCGCCGTCCGCGGCGTAACGGTCCGGATGCACCTGCCGCTGCAGATCATGGTAGCGTTGAGTCAGCCCGGTGGTATTCACATCGAAACCGGGCGGCAGGCCGAAGAGCTCGAAATAGTTCTGCTCCATCGCCGACCGGCTGTCCAGCGCCGGTATGTCCTGCTCAGATGTTGAAGCTCTCACCGCAGCCACAGGAATCCTTGACATTGGGGTTGCGGAACTCGAAGCCTTCGTTGAGACCCTTCTTGACGTAGTCGACCTCCGCGCCCTGGAGGTAAACCAGACTCTTGGGGTTGACGATCACCTGTACGCCCCTGGACTCGTAGACTTCGTCACCGGGCTCAACCTGGTCGGCGAACTCGAGCACATAGGCCATACCGGAACAACCGGTAGTTCTGACCCCCAACCGCAGGCCAACCCCTTTGCCGCGATTGGCAAGAAAATCCTTGACGCGGTTGGCGGCGGCATCTGTCAGCGTAATCATTGCAGTGGCCTCAAGCGCTGGCCACCCGCGCGGCGGGTACTTCCAGCTTGCCTTGATAGTCATCGATGGCTGCCTTGATGGCGTCCTCGGCGAGCACCGAACAATGGATCTTTACGGGTGGCAATGCCAACTCTTCGACGATATCGGTGTTCTTGATCTGCATCGCCTGATCCAGCGTCTTACCCTTGACCCATTCAGTCAACAGGGAACTGGAAGCGATTGCCGAACCACAACCATAGGTCTTGAATTTTGCGTCCTGGATAACGCCGCTCTGATCTACCCTGATCTGCAGCTTCATCACGTCACCACAGGCAGGCGCTCCCACCATACCGGTGCCCACCCCGGCCACGCTCTTGTCGAACGAGCCTACGTTGCGCGGGTTCTCGTAGTGGTCGAGTACTTTGTCGCTATATGCCATGTCAGTCTCCAATTGGTCGGCGCGGCGCCGTAACGCTCACCTGTAACAGCCAATGTGCTCAATGCTAATGAGCCGCCCACTCCACTTTGTCGAGATCCACGCCTTCCTGGTACATCTCCCACAACGGCGAAAGCTCCCGGAGCCTCTCCACGGCGCCTCGTACCAGATTCACCGTATAGTCGATTTCCTGCTCGGTCGTGAATCGACCGATACTGAACCGGATCGAGCTGTGCGCCAGCTCGTCGTTGCGTCCCAGCGCCCGCAATACGTATGACGGCTCCAAGCTTGCGGAGGTACAGGCGGAACCCGATGACACCGCGATATCCTTGAGCGCCATGATCAGTGACTCGCCTTCGACGAAGTTGAAACTGATATTGAGCAGACCTGGCACCGACTGTTCGGGATTGCCGTTGAGGTAGCTCTCTTCGAGATCGGCAAGACCCTCCCAGAGACGGTTCCTGAGCATGCGGATACGCTCGCTCTCACCGCCGAGTTCCACCGCGGCAATCCGGAAAGCCTCTCCCATACCGACGATCTGGTGGGTTGGGAGCGTTCCGGAGCGCATACCCCGCTCGTGACCGCCACCGTGCATCTGGGCCTCGATCCGTACCCGGGGCTTGCGACGCACGTACAGGGCACCCATACCCTTGGGGCCGTAGATCTTGTGCGCCGAGAGGCTCATCAAGTCGACATTCAGGCTGTCGAGGTCGATGGGTACCTTGCCTGCCGACTGGGCCGCATCAACGTGCAACACGATGCCGCGGGCCCGGGTGATTTCACCGATCGCGGCGATATCCTGTATCACCCCGATCTCGTTGTTGACATGCATCACCGACACGACGGTGGTGTCATCACGCATGGCGGCCTCGAGCTTTCCCAGGTCGAGCAGTCCACTGGGCTCGGGTTCCAGATAGGTGACTTCAAACCCTTCGCGTTCGAGCTGGCGACAAGTGTCCAACACGGCTTTGTGTTCGGTTTTGACGGTGATGAGATGGCGCCCCTTGCGCCGATAGAAATGTGCCGCACCCTTGATCGCCAGATTGTCCGATTCCGTGGCTCCGGAGGTCCACACGATCTCCTTGCTGTTGGCGCCGATCAGCGCCGCGACCTGTTCACGAGCCTGCGCCACCAACTCGTCGGCCGCCCATCCAAACGAATGAGAACGCGACGCCGGGTTGCCAAATACACCTTCCGGTGTCAGGCAGGCCATCATTTTTTCGGCTACACGGGGATCGACCGGAGTGGTCGCGGCATAGTCCAGATAGATCGGCAGTTTCATATTTCCTCCAAGTCCGGGAGCAAGCGCTCCGAGCCCAGTCATGCACCGAGTTTATACCTAATCCATACTAATTTAGTCAACTATTTTCTGCGCGGAATTCATTTCCGGTCGCGATCCGTCCGCAGCCGCGACCCGTCGAGATCCGCAGCACCGTCGTCGCCGCCCGCGGACTCGATCTCGCACTCCGTCAATTCGGGCCGTTCCGCCGCACCTATGCTGCCGCCAAGCTGCTCAACGGTACGCGACAACGAGTCGACCTGGGCATCCAGCACATGGATGTGATCGAGCATCAGATTGATCGCATGCGCCACTGGATCGGGCATGTCGGGAGTGGTGCCGTAGGCATCAAAGCCCATTTTGCTGGCAATCTGCTGACGCCGTTGCTCGGTATCCGTAGTCTGCCGCTTGACCACCCTGCCCGGCACCCCCACCACCGTGGAATTCGGTGGCACGTCCTTCAGCACCACCGAGTTCGAGCCAATACGCGCCCCCTCCGAGACCGTGATCGGGCCGAGTATCTTGGCACCGGCTCCGACCACCACGTTGTTGTGCAGGGTGGGGTGGCGTTTACCTTTCTGCCAACTGGTGCCGCCCAGTGTCACGCCGTGATAGAGCGTGCAGTCATCGCCGACTTCGGCGGTTTCACCGATCACCACACCCATACCATGATCGATGAAAAAGCGCTGACCAATGACCGCACCAGGATGAATCTCGATGCCCGTGAGCCAGCGTGACAGCGTGGATATGACCCTGGCCAGCCACTTCAGGCCGAGTTTCCAAAGCCTGTGGTTGAGGCGGTGAAAGAAAATCGCATACAGGCCCGGGCTGGTAGTTAGAATCTCGAGCGTGTTGCGAGCCGCGGGGTCGCGCTCGAACACGCAGTTGATGTCTTCACGCAGCCTGTCAAACATATCGTGATCCAGTGTTCCGGTGTGAAATACCCAAGTTAATCAGTAAACAATTATACACTTCAGGATGCTGTTGCAAAACAGTGATGGACCAACCGCGACTCCGGGACCGGGCAGGGCCTGCCCGGTCCCGGAGTCACCACGGTCATGCTTCCCGGGAACCCTCAGGATGAGCGCCGGGCCATGGAACTCTGCACCGCGGTAAGAATTCCACGCAGAATGTTGACTTCCACGGTTTCCAGCTCCGCCCGAACGAACAAACGCTTGAGGCGCCGCATGACCTGACGCGGGTTGTCGGCGTCGAGAAAACCGGTCTCCGTCATGACCTGCTGCAGATGCTCGTAGAATCTCGCCACGTCACCCGCGCTGGCTGGCGCATCCTTTCTTGCCGGCGGCAGTGTTTGTTCACAAAAACCCATGCGCAACTCATAGGCGAACACCTGCACCGCGGCAGCAATGTTCAGCGAACTGAAGCGGGCACTGGTCGGGATGTGCATGAGCAGGCCGCAACGCTCCAGTTCACGATTGCTCAGACCCGATCTTTCCCGCCCAAACACCGCTGCTACCCGGCAGCCCGCCGGCAGCCCCACGATTCGCTCGACACACTGGCGCGGATTCGAAACCGGCCACGGCAGACTGCGCAACCGGGCCGAGGCACCGATCACCAGCGCGCAGTCCTGCGAGGCGCTGTCGAGGTCATCATAGTACTGGGCGGCAGTCAGTATATCCCCCGCTCCCGACGCCCGCGCGGCGGCCTCGGCGTCGATAGCACACCGCGGCCGCACCAGCCGAAGTTGAGTCAAACCCATGGTTTTCATGGCTCTGGCCACTGCGCCGATGTTACCGGGGTGGCTGGTTTCAACCAGCACGATGCGCACATCGTTCATGCAAAGGTCTCCTGAAGATCCGTTGCTTGCGGGCAATGACGACAGCTTCTCACACAGTCTGCTAGAATCGCGCGCCTGCCCAGCCAGATGCGACCAGGCCGATGCACCCGACCATCAATATAGCCACCCGCGCGGCGCGCGCCGCCGGTCGGATCATGCTCCGCAACATCGACCGCCTGGACCGCGTCAAAGTCACCACCAAGGGGGACAAGGACTTCGTCAGCGACGTGGACCAAAAGGCCGAAGCGGAGATCATCAGGATCATTCGCCAGACCTATCCGGAGCACGGTTTCATCGCCGAAGAAAGCGGTACCCACGGCAATGCCGAGAACCAGTGGATTATCGATCCGCTGGACGGTACCACCAACTATCTGCACGGCTTTCCGCAATTTTCGGTGTCGATCGCTTTCCGCCATCGGGGTCGACTGGAATCCGGACTGATCTATGATCCCCTGCGCGAGGAGATGTTCACCGCTTCACGGGGTGACGGCGCACTGCTCAATGACCGGCGCATCCGGGTCAGCGGCCGACCGGGTCTGGAAGACGCCCTGCTGGCGACCGGATTTCCTTTCAAGAACCCCGAGTTTCTTGACAGCTATCTGGATACATTTCGAGTGCTGGCCACCGTATGCGCGGACATACGCCGACCCGGGTCGGCGGCCCTGGATCTCGCCTATGTCGCCGCGGGTCGCGTCGACGGTTTCTGGGAAATCGGCCTGTCAGAGTGGGATATGGCCGCCGGCGCCCTGCTGATACAAGAGGCCGGTGGACTGGTGGGCGATTTTGGTGGCGGTCACGAGTACCTGAAAACCGGCAACATCGTGGCGGGTACACCGAAGGCGTTCAAGGCCATAGTCCAGGCCATCCGTCCCTGCCTGCCCGCGGCTCTCAGACGCTGAGATCCGCGGGTCCTGCCCCCCGACCACGATCCGGTCACGGCGTCGGGTCGGCCGCCTTCTCTTCTTTCTTTGGCAGCAGATCGGCACGATTCACGCCTAGCGCGAGCGTGGTGGTGCTGGCCACGAATATCGAAGAGTAGGTACCGATCACCACGCCGACGATCAAGGCTATCGCAAAACCGCGAATGATCTCGCCGCCCAGGATCAACAACGCGACCAGTACCAGCAAGGTGGTCAGCGAGGTGATCAAAGTGCGCGACAGGGTCTGATTGATGGAACGATTCATGACCTCTTCGGTACTGCCCTTTCGAATCACGCGAAAATTCTCGCGGATACGGTCGAATACCACGATGGTGTCGTTGAGGGAATAACCGATAACCGCCAGAATCGCCGCCAGCACCGTCAAATCGAACTCGATCTGAAACAGCGCGAAGAATCCGACCGTGATGATGACGTCATGAGCCAGGGCGGCGACCGCACCCGCGGCAAACCGGTATTCGAATCGAAAAGCGACATAGATGAGAATACCAATCAGGGCGTACAGAACCGCCAGGCCGCCATCCTCGGTCAGTTCCTCGCCGACCTGGGGGCCAACGAACTCCACCCGCTGCATGACGACCTCACCACCTACCTGAGTCTGCAAGATCCTCAAAATCTGACTGCTGATATTGGCACTGTCGATCCCTTCCTGGGGCGCGATCCGTACCAGAACCTCGCGGGCACTGCCGAAGTGCTGTACTTTGGCGCCGGCGAAACCACCCTGCGCAAGTGCATCGCGGACCGGCTCCAGATCGACAGCCTGCGGGTAACTGACCTCCAGCAATGTCCCGCCGGTGAAGTCGATCCCCAGCTTGAGACCCTGGATCAACACGGCCCCCAATGCCACCAGCAGCAGCACCGTGGAGCCGATCAGCGCAATGCGGCGCTTGCCGAGGAAATCCAGGTTGGTGTTGAGTCTTACGATTTGCATGTCGGTATCCGTTCAATAGGCGTGCGTGTGCAGGCTTGTTTCCGCCATTCGCCTAGATTGCCAGCTTCTGCACACTCCGGCCTCCGTAAATCAGGTTGATGACCGCCCGGGTCCCCATGATGGCGGTAAACATGGAAGTGATGATCCCCAACGACAGCGTGACCGCGAAACCCTTGATCGGGCCGGTGCCAAAACCGAACAAAACGACCGCGGCGATCAAGGTCGTGATGTTGGCATCGGCAATGGTGGACAGAGCTTTCTCGTAACCGGCGTGGATCGCAGCCTGGGGCGTGTTCCCGACCCTGATTTCTTCACGGATTCTCTCGAAAATCAGCACGTTAGCATCTACCGCCATACCGACGGTCAGTACGATACCGGCAATACCCGGCATGGTCAGCGTCGCCTGCAACATCGACAGCAGAGCAATGATCATTACCAGGTTGACCGCCAGTGCCAGGTCCGCCACCAACCCGAACACCCGGTAGTATACGGCCATGAACACCAGCACCACCACGAATCCGACCACCACCGCCATAAAGCCCTGATCGATATTTGCCTTACCCAGGCTGGGACCGACTGTGCGTTCTTCGACGATATCGACGGGTGCGGCCAGGGCACCGGCTCGCAGCAGCAACGCCAGATCCCGGGCCTCGCTGGTACTGTCCAACCCGGTGATCTGGAAGCGCTTGCTGAGGCGATCCCGTATGCGCGCCACGTTGATCACCTCTTCCACCGTGACCCGCCTCTTTTTCAGCTCATCTCCGACCTTGATGGTTTCGGATTTGTTCTCGATGAACACCACGGCCATCAACTTGCCGATGTTATCCTTGGTAGCATCGCTGAATCGACGCGCCCCACGGCCATCGAGAGTGATGAACACCGCCGAACCACCCGATTGCTGGTCGATTCCGGATGCGGCATCGGTAATGTAGTCACCGGTCAGCATGACTCGCCGCTTGAGCAGAATCGGTGCGCCATTGCGCTCATGATAGAGCTTCGAGGTCGCCGGTACACGGCCGCTGGATTCGGCCTGTTGGGCATCGCGGTCTTCATCCACCAGGCGGAACTCCAGGGTGGCGGTGGCGCCAATGATCTCCTTGGCCCGCGCGGTGTCCTGGACGCCGGGCAACTGTACGACGATGCGATTGCTGCCCTGCTGCTGGATCACCGGCTCGGCGACACCGAGTTCGTTGACACGGTTGCGCAAGGTCGTGATGTTTTGCTGCAGCGCGAACCGCCGCAATTCATCCTGCTGTTCGGGGTCCATGGTGATGAACAACGCATTCGCTTCCGGCGTGATCGTAAAACCGGGCAAGTCCGCACGAATCAGTGCGCGCACCTCATCCGGGTCCATGGTTTCCGGCAATACCACGCGGATTCCACCTCCCGGCTCACGGCTGATGCTGCGATAACGGACCTTCTGTTCACGTAGCCGGGTGCGGAGGTCACCAGCGGCGCTTTCCTCGGCTTGCTTGACCGCGGCATCCATATCGACTTCCATCAGAAAGTGCACACCGCCGCGCAGGTCCAGCCCCAGATACATCGGCAGGGCGTTGATTGCGCGCAGCCACGCCGGGGTGCTGGTGGCAAGATTGAGCGCTACCGTGTATCCAGGGCCAAGTTCGGACTCAACCACGTCAGCCGCTTTGAGCTGCGCCTCGGTGTCGGTAAGACGCACCAACAACCGTTGCGGGGTCAGTTCCAGTGACTTGACCACAACCCCGGCACCGGCCAGCCCGGCCTGGACCCGGCCGAACACCACATCGTCCAGCTGCAGGCCACGCGCTGGCGATATCTGAATTGCCGGATCATCTCCATACAGATTGGGTAACGCGTACAGGGCGCCGATCAGCACGACCAGGCCAACAACCAGGTATTTCCACCACGGATAGCGGTTCAACATCGACTATCGAACTCTCTTGACTGGAAAACTGCGACCGGCGCTCGGGCCAGGTCGATCAGGAAACAAATCGTCTGTGGTCACTGCGGGCCAGCACACGGGTGAGAAATGCGGGCTGGTGGGTCCGTGATTCCGAGGCAGCATCCCAGCCACCCGCAATCCTACCGGAAACCGCGCTAGGAGGCTGTCCGAGAATAGCGATCGTAGCGAGGGCGAGCCTGATTGAGTCAGATT
>CBDVAK010000048.1:0-16067 GCA_965371945.1 uncultured Candidatus Competibacteraceae bacterium | reverse complement strand
GTACCCGCGTGGGTCCGGTAACCGTGCCGGTGCTGGAGAGCATCATTGCCGAGAATGGCGGTGACCTCGGGAGACCTGATATGACCAACAAGTGTGTTCGCTGTCTGGTATCGGGGCGGGTGCAGGGTGTCTGGTACCGGGGCTCGACTCAGGATCGCGCAATAGAACTCGGAGTCGCCGGCTATGCCAGCAACCTCGCAGATGGCCGCGTCGAGGTGTTCGCCTGTGGACCCGCGGATGCCGTTGATGCGCTGGTGGACTGGCTGGCGGTGGGCCCGCCGCTGGCAGCGGTCGTTGATGTGGTGGTAGAGGACGCTGACGTCCATACTGCCGGCGACGGGTTCGTGGTGCGCTGATCACCTCATGCGCTGTTATGTCTACCGCAGTACGCGCAAGGCCGGGACCTATCTCTATGTCGCCAACGAGGACGGCTGTTCAATATTGCCGGAGACCTTGTCGCGGCTGTTCGGCGAACCCGAAAAAGTCATGGAGCTGGAGCTGAGCCCCGCTCACCGGCTTGCCAGCGAGGATGCCGCCACGGTATTGCGCAACCTGCTTCATCAGGGGTTTCATCTGCAGATGCCGCCCCCTGAACTTGGCGCTACAAGGATCGTCCCAGAATATCACTGAAAAACGAGCGCCATTGCTCGCGTGCCACCATGGTGGGTTCGGAGTCCAGGCGGCCCTTGTATTCGATTTGCCCTTCGCGCAGACCGCGGTCACCGACGACCAGGCGATGGGGGATTCCGATCAGTTCCATGTCCGCGAACATCACGCCGGGGCGTAGGCCACGGTCATCCAGCAGCACTTCGACTCCGGCCCCGGTCAGTTCCCGGTACAGTTGTTCGGTGGTCTCCTGCACCGCCGCCGACTTGTGAGCGTTGAGCGGCAACAGCGCGACCTGAAATGGCGCCATGGCCGCGGGCCAGGCGATGCCTCTGTCATCATGGTGTTGTTCGATGGCGGCGGCCACCAGCCGTGATACGCCGATTCCATAGCAGCCCATGGTCAGCGTCTGGCTGCGACCATGCTCATCGAGCACGCCAGCACCCATGGTCTCGCTGTACTTGCGACCGAGTTGAAAGATATGCCCGACCTCTATGCCACGGGCAATACGGACCCTGCCATGCCCGTCCGGGCTGGGGTCTCCGGATTCCAGATCGCGCAGGTCGGCGTGCTCGGGTTCGGGCAGATCGCGAACCCAGTTGACGCCCAGCAGGTGGTGGCCGTCCTGGTTGGCGCCACAGACGAAATCGGCCATCGCCACGGCGCTGTGATCGGCGATGATGCGTACTCCGAGATCGACCGGCCCCAGCGACCCGGGCCCGCAGCCGCTGCTCCGGCGGATGGCGGCCTCGTCAGCCAGGGTCAGCGGGCTGGCGATGCCGTCGAGATGCTCGGCCTTGATCGTGTTCAGCCGATGGTCACCGCGCAGACACAACGCCACTACGGCGCCATCGTCGCCATTGACCAGCAAGGTCTTCAGACATTGGCTGGATTCGATTTCCAGAAAAGTTGCCAGCGCCTCGATCGTATGTTGGCCGGGTGTCTCCACCCGGGACAGGCTTTCGCTGCCGGCCTGGCGCGGTGTTTCCGGCGGCAGCGCTGGTGCCAGTTCGACGTTGGCTGCGTAGTCGCTTTGATCGGAAAAAGCGATGCGGTCCTCGCCGGCGTCGGCCAGCACGTGGAATTCGTGGGATGCATTGCCGCCGATGCTGCCGGTGTCCGCCAGCACCACCCGAAAATCGAGGCCCAGACGAGTGAAGATCCGCGTGTACGCTTCATACATGTGGTCATAGGTGCGCTGCAGCGAGGACTGATCGACATGGAAGGAGTACGCGTCCTTCATGATGAACTCGCGGGCACGCATGATCCCGAAGCGGGGCCGGATCTCGTCTCTGAACTTGGTCTGGATCTGGTAGTAGGTAACCGGCAGCTGCCGGTAGCTCTTGACTTCGTTGCGGATCAGATCGGTGATAACTTCCTCGTGAGTGGGTCCAAAGCAGAAATCACGGCCATGCCGATCCTGAAACCGTAACAATTCCGGACCGTATTGATCCCAGCGACCGGATTCCTGCCACAGTTCAGCGGGTTGCACCGCCGGCAGCAGGCATTCCGCGGCGCCGATCCGCTCCATTTCCTGACGCACCACGGCCTCCACCCGCTTCATGACCCGCAATCCCAGTGGCAACCAGGAGTACAGGCCCGACGCCAGAGGGCGGATCATGCCGGCCCTCAGCATCAACTGGTGACTGACGATCTCGGCGTCGGCGGGTGTTTCCTTGAGCGTGGGGATGGGAAATCGGGATGTGCGCATGTTGTCGCTGTCGGCTTCCGTCGGATGGATGGCCGATCCGGACCGGTCCGGGTTCAGCCTGGGCGGTGACGATCACTGCGCGCCCGGCTGTTGCCGGCCGTGGCCGAATCCCGTTTCGGTTGCGAAGCACCGTCACCCTGCCGCTCGCACAGGATCAGCTCTCGCAATAGTACTGGATATCCTTCTCGGATTGTCGAATCTGTGCATTGCGCTGTTGTTCCGAGAGTCGCGTGCTGATCCCGCTCTCGGGATCCTGCATGATGACCTGGGTGTGCGCCTGCAGTGTCTCCAGGTTGTGTTGCGCGCGCTCGCAGTTATCTGACGCGCGGGCATTGTCAGCGCGCAGGTCTTTGGCTTCCTCGCGGTCTTTCTGCTGTTGCTCGGCCCGTTCGCCTGCCTTGGCGAGGTCCTTGCGCTCCTGATCCAGCGTTGCGGTCGGCTGCGCAGGGGTCGGGAGACGCTGTGACTCCTTGACGATTTGGTAAGGGATGCCGTGGGCCGGGGGTACTTCGGTGTAGTGGATGAACTGACTGGCGTCGCTCCATTTATAGATATCGGCAGCGGCGGCCACTGACAGTGTCAGCAGCGCAACGGACAGGGTGGTCCTGATCATCATCGTTCCTCTTTGAATCGCGACTATGCCGGTTGTGCACACAGGTTCCTGCCAAGGATGCTAGTAATTGCCGGTTTGAACGTCATGAGCGAATACCTGCAAGGCCGGTCCGAACACTCGCACATGTACTGCATCGTGGTGGTGGTGTTGCTAGCCTGCAATCTTGATTTCTGGAATTGATCTCAGTAGTGTTCATCAGCTGCCCTGTGGGGGCGGAGCCGCCCGCGAGAACGGGCGGTATTTGTCTGCACCACCGGCGTTCTCCGCAGCGGCGGATGGGCGGGTCCGGTGGTTGCCCGAGTGGGACTGACCACGAGCATTGCTTGGATGACGGAGTCAATGGAGACCAACACAGTGGAACTCACCGGTGCCGAGATCACTGTGCGTTGCCTGCAGGAAGAGGGTGTCAAGCACATCTTCGGATACCCCGGCGGCGCCGTGCTGCACATTTACGACGCGCTGTATCAGCAGCAGGAAGTGGTCCACGTGCTGGTACGGCATGAACAGGGGGCGGCTCATGCCGCCGATGGTTACGCCAGAGCCACCGGCCGGCCCGGTGTGGTGTTGGTAACCTCGGGTCCGGGATTGACCAATGCGGTGACCGGAATCGCCACTGCCTATATGGATTCGATTCCGATGGTGGTGATTTCGGGTCAGGTGCCTACCAAGCTGATCGGCAACGACGCCTTTCAGGAAGTGGACTCCGTGGGTATCACCCGCCCCTGCGTCAAGCACAATTTCCTGGTCAAGGACGTCACTGATCTGGCCGAGACGATCAAGAAGGCCTTTTACATTGCCAGCACCGGCCGGCCTGGCCCGGTGCTGGTGGATCTGCCCAAGGACGTGACCATCGCAACTGCCCTGTTCTCATACCCCAAGCGGGTAAGGATGCGGTCCTACAACCCGACGGTCAGAGGTCACACCGGTCAGATCAAGAAAGCGGTCGACCTGCTGTTGTCCGCGCAGCGACCCATGATCTACAGTGGTGGCGGTGTCATACTCGGCAATGCTTCAGAGCAGCTGACCACGTTGACCCGCAAGCTCGGGTTTCCGATCACCAACACCCTGATGGGCCTGGGCGCCTACCCCGCCACCGACCGTCAGTTTGTCGGTATGCTGGGGATGCATGGCACTTACGAGGCCAACATGGCCATGCACAACTCGGATGTGTTGCTGGCGATCGGGGCCCGCTTCGACGATCGTGTCACCGGTGCGCTGGAAAAGTTCTGCCCGGGCAGCCGCATCATCCAGATCGATATAGACCCGTCGTCGATTTCCAAGAATGTACAGGTGGACGTCCCCATCGTCGGCCCCGTCGACGGGGTCCTGGATACCATGATTGAGATGGTGCAGGGAAGTGAGCGTCAGCCCGACCAGGGGAAGCTGACAGCATGGTGGAATCAGATCGACAAATGGCGGGCGATCGACTCGCTGAAGTACGAGTTCAGCAAGGAAGTGATCAAGCCGCAGTTCGTGGTCGAAAAGCTCTACCAGGTCACTGACGGCAAGGCGATCGTTACCTCCGATGTGGGCCAGCACCAGATGTGGGCGGCTCAGTACTACAAGTTTGATCAACCGCGCAAGTGGATCAATTCAGGCGGCCTGGGGACCATGGGGTTCGGGTTGCCGGCGGCCATGGGGGCCAAACTGGCCTGTCCGGACCAGGAGGTTGCCTGCATCACCGGTGAGGGCAGCATCCAGATGATGTTGCAGGAACTGTCGACGATGCTGCAGTACCGCACGCCGGTCAAGGTGGTCAATCTGAACAACCGCTATCTGGGCATGGTCCGGCAATGGCAGGAGTTCTTCTACCAGAAGCGCTATTCCATGTCATACATGGATGCTTTGCCGGATTTCGTCAAACTTGCGGAGAGCTACGGCCATGTCGGCATGCAGATCGAAAACCCCGCGGATGTCGAGGGCGCTTTGCGTGAGGCCTTCGCAATGAAGGACCGTACCGTGTTTCTGGACTTTCTTGTCGATCCGGAGGAAAACGTCTTTCCGATGATCCAGTCGGGTGGGGGGCATCACGAAATGATCCTGGCGGGGCGGGATGCGATGGTGTCCGAGAACGAAGACGGCATGGTGCTGGTGTAGCGATGCGACATATCATATCCATACTGCTGGAAAATGAATCGGGCGCCCTGTCCCGGGTTGCCGGTCTGTTCTCGGCCCGTGGCTACAATATCGAGTCGCTTACCGTGGCGCCCACCGATGATCTGTCGCTTTCGCGCATGACGCTGGTCACCAGCGGTACCGATGAGATCATCGAGCAGATCATCAAGCAGCTCAACAAGCTGGTCGATGTGGTCAAGCTGATGGACCTCACCGAGGGTGCGCATATCGAGCGGGAGCTGATGCTGGCCAAGGTTCGGGCCAGCGGTGACGGTCGTGCTGAAATTGTGCGTCTGACGGATATCTTTCGTGGTCGTATCGTTGACGTCAGTGATTCCAACTGTACGGTTGAGTTGACCGGGACCGGCAGTAAGCTGGACGCATTTCTGGAAGCGCTGGAGCAGGGGAGTCTGCTTGAGGTGGCGCGTTCAGGGGTGTCCGGCATTGCTCGTGGCCAAAAGGGGCTGCGAGCCTGAACCACGCAGTCGGACTGCACGCCGCTCCAG
The DNA here is from genome assembly GCA_965371945.1 of uncultured Candidatus Competibacteraceae bacterium. GTDB lineage: Bacteria > Pseudomonadota > Gammaproteobacteria > Competibacterales > JAHEDQ01 > CBDVAK01. The sequence goes on along the minus strand of CBDVAK010000048.1, from coordinate 10,516 downwards.
GCGATTTCCGGCAAACGCCTCGTTCCGACCGATTTGACGGGCGTGGTGCCCGTCACTATCACCCTTTGGAGAGTACTGGATTGGTATGAACATCTTCTACGATAAAGACGCCGACCTCGCGCTCATCAAGAGCAGAACGGTGGCCATCATCGGCTATGGCTCCCAGGGTCATGCCCACGCCAACAATCTCAAGGACTCGGGGGTGAGCGTGGTTGTCGGTTTGAGGGAAGGCTCGACATCCGCCACCAAGGCCGTCAATGCCGGGCTGACCGTCAAATCGATCGAGGATGCCGTGCAGGCAGCCGATCTGGTGATGATTCTGGCACCCGATGAGCATCAGGCGCGGCTCTATCGAGAGCTGATCGCCCCTAACATCAAGCCGGGCGCGGCGTTGGCGTTTGCGCATGGGTTCAATATTCATTTCGGGCAGATCGAGCCGCGTGCGGATCTGGACGTCATCATGATTGCCCCCAAGGGGCCAGGGCACCTGGTGCGTTCGACCTATACCGAGGGTGGTGGCGTACCCAGCCTCATCGCGGTGCATCAGGATAGTAGTGGTCAGGCACGTGACATTGCGCTGGCCTATGCCTCCGCCAACGGCGGGGGGCGCGCCGGTGTCATCGAGACCAATTTTCGAGAGGAAACGGAAACCGATCTGTTTGGCGAGCAAGCCGTGCTGTGCGGTGGCACGACCGCCTTGGTTCAGGCCGGGTTCGAGACCTTGGTGGAAGCGGGCTATGCCCCGGAGATGGCCTACTTCGAATGTCTGCACGAACTCAAGCTGATCGTCGACCTGTTGTACGAGGGCGGGATCGCCAACATGCGTTACTCGATCTCGAACACTGCCGAATATGGCGACCTTACCCGTGGCCCCCGCATTGTCGATGCACGCACCAAGGAAGAGATGAGACGCATCCTGACTGAGATACAAAATGGTGAGTTCGCCCGTGAATTCATCCAGGAGAATCAGGCTGGCGCCGCGACGCTGAAAGCCAAGCGCCGCATAGGCGCCGAGCACCAGATCGAAGAGGTGGGTGCGCGGCTGCGTGGCATGATGCCGTGGATCAAGGCCAATCGTCTGGTCGATTCCAGCAAGAACTGAACACCAGGGCGTTTTGAATAGTCACGACAAGGGTGGTCCGGGCGACGATCAAAGGGAGGGTGGCAGTGGCCATTCCCCCTTTTTGTTTGGCGAACTGATCGGTGCGACGTGCTTGTATTCCTGCCATCTCTGTGACTACACTCGGTCGCAACGTTAGAGAAAAATGAAAACAGGTTGCGTTTCCCGACACTGCTGTCGGGGATGCCCCGTCCCTGGACTGGGGCTGAGCAACCGGAAGTTGAGGAGGCGAGGTACGTTGCTGAACTGTCTGTCAGCGGCAATGGCAAGGCCGTTGTCGTGCGGATTCCCCCCCCCGGTTGAATCTCTTCAAATGGGCTGGCCTCGAGTTGGCTTGTTCACCCGGCGTCCGCCTCTGGGTCATCGTTGCCCTGCAATTGCACAGAGCCTGGAACTGCGGGTGGAGGAGTAGACGATGTCCGCTGCCAACGATGCCTACGTGCGATTCGACTCGGTTCAGAAGAGCTACGACGGGGAAACGCTGGTCGTCAAGGATCTCAACCTGGACATTGCCCGCGGCGAATTCGTTACCATGCTGGGACCTTCCGGCTCCGGCAAGACCACCTGCCTGATGATGCTTGCGGGGTTTGAGACCGCCACCCACGGCGAGATCATCCTCGACGGCAATCCCATCAACAATGTTGCACCCCACAAACGCAATATCGGCATGGTTTTCCAAAACTATGCGCTGTTTCCACATATGACTATCTCCGAGAACCTGGCGTTTCCGCTGGAAGTGCGCAGGATGGGGAAGTCCGAGACCGCCGAGCGTGTGCAGAAAGCGCTGGACATGGTGGAACTCGGCGCGTTCGGTTCGCGGCGCCCGGCGCAGCTTTCGGGTGGGCAGCAGCAGCGGGTTGCTGTGGCCAGGGCTTTGGTGTTCGAGCCCAAACTGGTGCTGATGGATGAACCTCTGGGGGCGCTGGACAAGCAGTTGCGCGAGCAGATGCAATACGAGATCAAGGCAATCCACGAGCGCTTTGAAGTCACCGTGGTCTATGTCACTCATGACCAGAGCGAGGCGCTGACGATGTCAGACCGCATCGCGGTGTTCAACGATGGCGTGATCCAGCAACTCGCGACTCCCGAGAACCTCTACGAACTGCCCGAGAACGCATTCGTGGCTCAGTTTATCGGTGAAAACAACCGCTTGCTGGGCACCGTCAAGTCCAGTGCCGGGGATGTCTGCGAGGTGCAGGTGACCGATGGCAGCGTGGTCAAGGCCTTGCCGGTCAATATCGACGGGGTCGGAAGTTCCAGCACCCTGTCGCTGCGACCGGAGCGGGTGCTGATCAATCCGTCCGCGGGAGCGTGCCCCAATCAGTTCCCGGCGAAGGTGCGGGAGCTGATCTATCTGGGGGACCACATGCGCACCCGTGTCGATATCTGTGGGCATGATGATTTTGTGATCAAAGTACCAAACGCGGCTGGCCATCAGCACCTCAAGGCGGGTGAGCAGATTCAGGTGGGCTGGCACATCGAGGATTGCCGGGCGCTGGATGCGGCCGAGGTTTGACGGGGCGTGAACGGATGGCTGGTGGTATACCGGCCATCGATACCTCCGGCATCAAGTGGCTGTAGAAAAGGCCACACCAACTTTGAAGGAGACTTGTAAGCGATGAGAAGTAATCTATTTGGCAGGACAGCGGTTTTCGCCGCAGTGGTGATGGCGGTCGGCACACTGGGAGTTACCCAGGCCGGCGCTGAAGAACTGAGCGTGGTGTCCTGGGGTGGCGCTTACACGCAGAGCCAGCTCAAGGCCTACCACCAGCCCTATATGAAGGAAAACCCCAACGTCAAGCTGAATTCCGAGGACTACAGTGGGGGATTGGCGGAGGTGCGCGCACAGACCGAGGCCGGTAACGTCACCTGGGACCTGGTCGACGTGATAATGTCCGATGCGATCACGGGTTGTGACGAGGGTCTGTTTGACGAGATCGATCACGACGCCATACTGGCCAAAGGCACCGACGACAGTGCACCGACCGCCGATTTCGTCGAAGGCTCATTGTCGGATTGCTTTATCCCCCTGATCGTCTATTCCACGGTGTTCGCTTACAACACCAAAGCGTTTCCGGACAACCCGCCTGCCAGCATCGCCGATGTATTCGACCTGGAAAAGTTTCCTGGCAAGCGTGGCATGCAGAAAGTGCCCACCTACAATCTGGAATGGGCGCTGATGGCAGATGGCGTACCGGTAGATCAGGTCTATGAGGTGTTGTCCACCGAAGAAGGCGTCGATCAAGCCTTCAAGAAACTGGACACCATCAAGGACCAGGTCGTGTGGTGGACTGCCGGTGCGCAACCACCGCAACTGCTGGCGGACGGTGAAGTGGTGATTGCCTCGGCCTACAACGGCAGACTATTCAATGCCGAGGTAGTCGAGAAGCAGCCGATCAAAACCATTTGGGACGGACAGGCCCTGGATCTGGATGGCTGGGCTGTTCCCAAAGGCGGGAAGAACAAGGAGGCGGTGTACGCCTTTGTCAAATACTCCAGCGATACGCCGCGTCTCGCGGATCAGGCCAAGTACATCTCTTATGGTCCGGCCCGCAAATCCTCGGCACCGATGGTTGGTAAGCACGCCGAACTGGGTATCGACATGGGACCCTATATGCCGACCAATCCGGCCAACATGAAAGATGCTTTCATGACCGACTTCGAGTTCTGGGCCGACAACAAGGACTCGCTCAACGAGCGTTTCCAGGCCTGGCTCGCCAAGTAGCCGGTTAGAGACGGGGGCGGTCATGGTGATCGCCCCCGCTTGCAAAACCTGAAGCCTGGATTATGGCAGAACTTGCAGAAAATCGTCCCGGACCGATGGTGTCCAGCGACGGTGTGCCGCTAAAAAGTAAGCTGCGCGCCGCCGAACGTCGTAACCGTATTGCCGCGTTTATGCTGGTGGTGCCGTTGCTGGCGTTTATCACTTTTTCTTTCGTGATTCCCATTCTGGATATGCTGACCCGTAGCGTGGACAACTCCGTAGTGGTGAAGATCTTGCCGAACACGGCGCCTCTGCTGCGCGAATGGGATGGCGCCGAACTACCCGACGAGGAGATTTTTGCCACCCTGGTTGCGGATCTGAAGGTTGCCCAGGAAAACAAGACGATCGGAAAACTCGGTAAACGGCTCAACTATGAAAAGAGCGGCATGCGTGGTCTGCTCAAGAAAACCGGCAGGAAGGTCGAGAAACTGAACGAAGCGCCCTACCGGGAAGCGCTGATCGATGTTGACAAGAAGTGGGGCGATATCGACAACTGGCGTCTGATCAAGCAGGTGAGCGGAGCATTTACGTCTACCTACTATCTGGCTGCGGTGGACCTGAAATACAGTCCCCAGGGCAAGGTCGTGTCACAGCCAGACTACCAGCAGATTTACGTTTCGTTGTTCGTGAAAACCATGTGGATGAGCCTGCTGGTGACGGTCATGTGCATGCTGCTTGGTTTCCCCATAGCCTATTTGCTGGCCAACCTTCCGGTGCGCTATGCAAACTTGTTGATCATACTTGTACTGTTGCCATTCTGGACTTCGCTGCTGGTACGAACGACCGCATGGATTGCGTTGCTGCAGACCGAAGGCGTGATCAACGATGTGTTGGTCTGGACCGGGCTGATCAGCGATGACAGCCGCATCCAGATGATCTACAACCAGACTGGCACCGTGGTGGCGATGACGCACATATTGCTGCCGTTTATGGTGTTGCCGCTGTTTTCGGTGATGAAGACCATCCCACCCACCTATTTGCGTGCGGCCCGCTCACTGGGCGCCAACCCCTTTGTCGCATTCTGGCGGGTTTATTTTCCTCAAACTTTGGCGGGAATAGGGGCCGGTACCATACTGGTGTTTATCTTGTCCATCGGTTATTACATCACCCCCGCACTGGTTGGCGGACAGTCCGGGCAGATGATTTCGAACTTGATCGCCTACCATATGCAAACCTCCTTGAACTGGGGGATGGCTGCCGCCCTGGGGTCCATTTTGTTGGCCATCGTGGTGGTGTTCTATCTGCTGTACAACCGTATTGTCGGTATCGACAATATGAAACTGGGTTAGCACACGATGGCAGTTCCCACCTATGCGGGGCCCCTGGAGCGCAGCTGGTACTATTTGTTCCGGGTCATTTGCGCGCTGATCTTCCTGTTTCTGATTCTGCCGATCCTGATCATCATCCCGTTGTCGTTCAACGTTGAGCCGTATTTTTCGTTTACCCCGGGCATGCTGGCACTGGACCCCGACGCTTTCTCACTGCGTTGGTACCGTGATTTCGTCAACAACGAGCAATGGATTCACTCGATCAAGAACAGCGTCATGATTGGCGTGGCGGCCACCGTGGTGGCTACGGTGCTGGGAACGGTGGCGGCGCTGGGACTGTCGCGCGGTAACATGCCCTTTCGCAATATCGTCATGAGCATCCTGATATCCCCGATGATCGTGCCGTTGATCATTTCGGCCGCGGGCATGTACTTCTTCTATTCCAGTATCGGTCTGTCGCAAACCTACCTCGGAATCATTCTGGCACACGCAGCCCTGGGTACGCCGTTTGTGGTGATCACGGTCACTGCGACATTGGTGGGCTTTGATATGAGTCTGGTGCGGGCTGCCGCCAACCTGGGCGCGACGCCCACCAGGACCTTTTTCAAGGTCACCATGCCTTTGATACTTCCAGGTGTCATCTCCGGCGGTCTGTTTGCATTCATCACTTCGTTTGATGAGGTGGTCGCGGTGCTGTTTTTGGCGGGATTCGAGCAGCGCACCATTCCACGACAGATGTGGGCGGGCATTCGCGAGCAGATCAGCCCGACCATCCTCGCGGTTGCCACCATCCTGATCACGATATCCATCATGTTGCTGGCTGTCCTGGAATTGTTACGCCGCCGCAACGAGCGTCTGCGGGGCCTTACTCCCGCCTGAGTATCCAGGCGTGCGTGTTGAAAGGCGGCTGAACCCCTCGGCTTGGTCTACACTGATCGATAACGAAGCGATAGATCGCGGGTGGATCAACGTGGACCTTGTCAGCAGTCGCCCTGTGGTGGCTGCAGCGGTGTTGGTGTTTGGTTTCGCGGTGTTGGTGCTACCTCGGGGTGCATCGGATCCCCCGCCGCGTTTGCTCCCTGCCGAAATCACGACCGTGGCGGACGGTCCCACAATGATGCCTGATGTTCCCGCCTCCAGTGGGCGAAGCACCGTCGCAGCGTCAGCTACTCCACGCCCGCAGCACCGCCTGGTGGTCGAGCCGGAACCCACGGCGGTGCTACAGATCGATCTGGCTGACGGCCTCGATGCAGCCAAGCGTGGCGATCTGGATGCTCTGCAGAATCTTCTGGCAACGCTCAACAGCCCGGATCAACCTGGTGCGCAAGGGCAAACCTTGTTGCATGCGGCGGCAGCCTATGGCGAGAGTGCGGCGATCACCTCCCTGATTTCAGCAGGTGCCTCCGTCCAGGTAGTCAATGATCGCGGTGCGACGCCGTTGCATGTCGCCAGTCGTGCGGCTGTGACATTGTTGCTGAGCTATGGTGCCGAAGTTGATCAACGCGATAACCTTGGTGCCACTCCGTTGCACTATGCGAGCTACGATGCGGCGGTCGAATTGATTGCCGGAGGTGCCGATCTCGGCGCCGAAAACAAGATTGGTGCGACCCCCTTGTTGAAGGCAGTTCGGCGTGGAGATACGCGTTTGGCGGAACTGCTGATCATGCTGGGCGCCTCGGTGAACGTTTCCGATCGCCGCCAGGGAGTCACACCGTTGCACTTGGCGGTAAAGCACGGGGACCCCCAGCTGGTCGCGATTCTGGTCAACCAGGGGGCGGATATCAATGCCCGCGACAAGTTTGGCAACACACCTTTAAGCTGGACCCGATCCCCTCTCACCAGTGCTGGCGGCATCGGAGGGATCGCCAAAATCGCGGCGCTGCTGGCTGAGTACGGAGCCTATTGATATCTGTTGAGATAGCAGTCCCGCCGCGCCTGCCAACCTCGCGGCTGATCCAGGTCATGACTCCTTCATTGCTGGCACGCAGTTTGTATCGCACAAGCCGTGGGTAGCACAGTGAAGGAGTAAAGCCATGTATCTTGAGGATTCCGCGGTGGATCTCGAAAGGGTTCCCGGTTTGTCCATCGACTTGCTGGAACCGCCCCCGGGGATCGGTATCGAACTTGACGATGCCGATGAGATCGAGCGGGTGATGAGTGCTGGCCTCGAAGAGGACAGCTGGGTTCTCGAGGATTTCGAGGATCTGTTGCCCGAAAACTACTGATCATTCTCCACTGATCACTGTTGATCAGGGCATATCACAGGGGTGGCTGTCATGAGCCGCCCCCGATATTCTGACTATCGCTCCTGCATCTGCTGAGCGTCGCAGCAGACTTCCAAAACATACCCGCCAAGGCCTGCGGTTTCAGACCCTGGGGCCTGAAACTTGGCGGGACTTCGCACAGTTAACCCGCATTTCTCACCAGATGCACGCGTCCTCGCTTGTTCTTTGTCTCCACAGAGAATTTTGCTCGCTCGGCAATACGGAGAATATTCCGCTCCTTCGGAAAATCCCCTGTGAAGCCAAATCCCTACGCGATCCTCACGCGCACTGGTGAGAAATGCGGGCGAATCGTGAAACCCTGGTCAGGACCCAATCGCCTAAGGCCATGATCTGCCGGTCCGGTTGCCTGTCCAGGCGACATCACTGCTCACTCCCGAACAATCCCGATCAGCACTGGCGCCGAACGCGGGCCTGGGTGAGAAAATCGGACTTCGCGGGCTTGGGTGTTGCCGTGGTTCAAACGCTCTTGCGAGCTGCAGAAACCGATTGGGTCAGATCACGCGTCTGTTGGGCATAGTCTTTGCGCGCCTGCCAGATGACTGCACCGGCGGTCGCCAGCAAGGTACCGGACACGATGCCCACGGTCGTGTCCGCGACGTATACGATGTATGCGCCGGCTGCGCCGTACAAATAGGGGAGGATCTTGTAGATTGGGTCTGGCCACCACACGGTGATATTCTCCGCGGCTGAAACAAGGAATGTGCTCGTTATGACAGGCCTCTGGGCCCGCTACGAGGACCAGGCTACCTGCAACACGCGTACCAGTGTGATGAATGAGGGGTGCCACCCGGGGCTGGCCCGGTCCTTGATCAGGGGGGCGGAATACCGCTCCAGTCGCCGCCCAATGGCAGGTTTTTGCGTCCCTTGCGCCCAAACCGCACGACCCGTTCGACCGGCCCGGAGCTGTTCTGGTTTCTGATCAGAAAGCGCCCGCGTTTCGTGTTCAGCAGTGCAGGTGTGTCGGTGCCATCGCCGTCCCAGTCACCGGCCAGCGGACGAATCCAGGCAGCGGTGGGGCCAAAACGCAGTTTGATATCCGCAGCGCCGGGCAGATGGTCGTTCCAGAGTCGGAACCAGCCGCTACGGGTTTCGTAGAAACCCACGCTGTCGATGCCGTCGTTGTCCCAGTCCCCGGCAATCGGTATCCAGCCAGAGGCCCTCGATCCACCACGCCTGACCGAAATCGTGCGGGTGTCCGCGGGCTGATTGCTGAGCCTGAGATGCAGTCTGCCCTTGCGCGAATTGTAGAGGCCGATTGTCTGCCTGCCGTCGCCGTTCCAATCGCCTGCCACCGGCCACCATCCGCTGGCCTGTTCGGGCCCGAATCGGAGCCGATCGTACTGGGCTATGTGCCGGTTACCTCTGCCCAGTCGTAGCAAGCCCTTGTCCGGGTGGTAGTAGCCAAGGGTGGTTTTGCCATCGCCGTTCCAGTCTCCGCTGACCGGGATCGTGCCACGACTGCTGCTGGCAGTGTATTGCTTGAACGGTGTGCCTGGCTGCTGCTCCGCGGAAAGCTGATTCAATCCTTCAGACGGTATGAAGATTCCGAACGAGTCGGCGCGCTCGGCATGAAACTTGTTCAGTGTCGAAACAAAAATGGAGGCGAGCAGCGCATGGCCGGCCCGGGTCGGGTGGCGGTCATCCCAGTACATATAGCTGTCGGGGTTCTCGCACCTGGTCGCCAGGCAGGCTTTACGGACATTTTCGAGCCCGAACTGTTGGGGCTGGGCAACCATCGCTCGGTGAAAAGGCAATACGTCGAGCACCATGATTCGATCACCCAACTCCGCCATGCGCTCGGCCAGCAACGCGTTGAAGTAGAGGCTGGCATCGGTGAAGTCTTCGACTGAATAGGGAGAGTTGCCAAACCGGGCGTAGGGTATCAAGCCGAGATCCGGCATTGTTGATACTGCAATATCGCGGGCGCCGGCGACCTGCAAACGCCGAGCTGAATCCACCAGATTGTCAACCAGCCGCGTCACCATGCTACGCAAAGACGATTTGCCGGTGGCTGACAGGAAATCGTTGGCTGCGGCCCACAGCACATAGAGCGCTCGCGGATCAGCCCGGTTGCCGGTTTCGCGAAAGTATGTGGCCAGTTCCTCGGCAAGCCCGGGAAAGTTTCCGATGACATTTCCCGATCCGCTGCGGGCGCCGGCAAAGGCCCGGTTGGACAGTGGTATTCCCAATCTCGATGATACGACCTCGGGCCACACCCGACCGTTGGACGAACGCCCACGGAAATAGGTGTCCGGAGGAGGGATGGCACCGCCGGTCAGTCGGTACAGATTACCGTCGTCGCTGAGACTGTCACCGAAGACAATCATTCGCGAGTAACTGACGCTGGCCTGGGCATGGTCCGGTGTGGACAGCAGTGCGGCGAACAAAATCAAGAGACTGCGTACGGCCAAGAAACTCTCCTCCTTGAGACCCTGCATGTGAAGGGTGGCGAAGCACCGGTTCAACAATTCCGGGGCACCCGGAGTTGCAGGGGGCTGTATGTTATGCCGGTGACACTAGCAGAATGAGACCCTGTCTGACAAATTTCGTAGCTCCACGGAGGCTGGTGCAATAACAGCAAGTCAGCCCGGTGTCAGTGCAACCCTGCCGTGGTGTTCGTATCCCCCTCAGCCTTGATTCGCCTGCTCAGCACCAGGTTCCAGATGCTGGCCGCAAAGAACGCAGCCATCGCCGCATAAGACACCGGTGTGGAGATCCACAAAGCGGCGAATGCCACCACTGCGCTGACAGCACCGAGAATCAGCGGTCCGCTATGGCCGTGGCATGCCCTGGAGCGATGCAGCGTCCACAGCGTGAAGCCCAACATGCCCGCAAACAGTGGCAGCAACACCAGATCGTTGATCAGGAAACCGGCCCCCAGCGAGGTGAACAATGCCAGGGCTGGTGCGAAGCCCAGACAACAGGCACCCGCGAACAAGGCCCCGGTCGAGCCGAGTATCTCTTTGGGCATCAGTGTGTCACCTCATGTAAGCAGAGTGTTCTTGGACAATATGCAGTAGCTGCGTTCGTTACGCACAGCAGGAAAGTTTGCTGACGTCTTTGCTGAAGGTCTGCGCAG
>CBDVAK010000047.1:0-16104 GCA_965371945.1 uncultured Candidatus Competibacteraceae bacterium | reverse complement strand
CTCAGGCAAAGCAGCGACAGGGAGCCCGGGATGCAGCATTGGCTGATGAAGTCAGAGCCCGATGTCTACGGTATCGACCACCTGGCGGCGCAGCCGGATGGCCGCGACCATTGGGACGGTATTCGCAACTATCAGGCCCGCAACATGGTGCGGGACCAGATGCAGGTGGGCGACGCAGTCTTCTTCTATCATTCCAACTGTAAGGTGCCGGGGATCGTCGGCATCATGGAAATCGCCTCCGAAGCCTACCCGGACCACACCGCCTTCGATCCGGAATCCAAATACTACGACCCGCGCAGCAAGCCGGACCAACCCCAGTGGATGATGGTGGACGTCCGACTGATCAGCAAATTCCCGCGTACGATTTCGCTGGCAGAGATGCGTACTCACCCGGAGCTGGAGGACATGGTGTTGTTGCGGCGTGGAAACCGGCTCTCGATCACCCCGGTGTCGCCGGAACACTGGGATTTCATCCTGTCCCGGATCGGGACCGCAGACTGACAACCCCCGACCCCGAGGGAGAACGGCGCCACGGATGTTTTGCTGGGTCTGCGACAATCCGGTCGATCACTTCCTGTCCTACGGGCTACCCCAGCGTCCCGGCCGGTGCCCTCATTGCGGGGCCAAACCCCGCTATCGGGCAGTCATCTGGTACCTGCGCGAAGTCTTCGCACCGATGCTGCAAGCCGGATCGGAAGTGCTCGAAGTTGGGGCGTCGGGGCTGTCGATACGTTACTATCCGAAACCTCGCACCCTGGGCCGCGCGCGCTACACCGCTCTGGATACCCGCCGACTGCAACATCATCGTTTGCTGCACCCACCACATCGGTATCTGCAGGGAGACATCAGCCACTGTGAATTGCCGAACGGCTGCTGCGACCTGGTGCTATGCAACAATACGCTGCCATACATCCACAACGACCGCCAGGCCTTGGCTGAAATCCGTCGGTTGCTGAAACCGACGGGTGTCGCCATGCTCAATACCCATACCAGTCCGGGCCCCAGCATGCGGGTTGACGAATACCGGCGCCTGCACCCGCAAATGACGGATGCGTGGTTCGCGGAAAATGGTGATCAATGGGTGTACGGACCGGATCTGCTGGAACGCATCGAGTCAGCAGGTTTGACAGTCAGACTGGAACGGTTGTTCAACGATCGGGACACCGGCTTCCTGCAATTCAACGGACTCAAGGCAGACAACGAGATTCTGCTGGCGTTTGTGGACGGGCATGTCGCGCAACGCTTCGGATGATACCCACGGCACACCGGTATTCGGTATTGAGCGTGCGTGCATTGGCGTGGAGGGCAAGGCGGAAATGCGCAGGTTTTCAGATGCATGATATACACTACTCCCTTCGAGAATCCTCGGGCGACGGGTATTCACAGCCAGACCCGATCAGGAGACAGCACCAATGGTAACAATCAAACCGATACTGATTGGCGTTGCCATCATCGGGCTCGCCGGTTGTGCTACCGGCGGCTCGCCCGATGCGCAACCGCAGGACTCCGTTGACAAGCAGTCCGCGGCCCAATCCGAGTCGGCCGAAGCGGAGAAGATCGCCGAGGCAGCCAACGCCGACAACGGCCTCACCAAAGAGCAGCGCGTACAGAAAAGAAAAGCGCTGGTTGAAATGTCGCAAACCACCCTGCTGGAAGTCGCCACAGACCATCCGGATGTATACCAGAAGCTGGAAGACGCCTTTGGCTATGCGGTTTTCGACAGCAACATGGTGAACCTGATCCTGTACGTTGCCGGCAAGGGTAGCGGGGTTGCCTTCGACAACTCCTCGCACCAGCCCATCTATATGAACATGGTACGGGCCGGCACCGGCCCTGGAGCAGGCTACAAAGAGTATCGTCAGCTATTGATATTTGAAAGCAAGGGAGCGTACCAGCAGTTCATCACCACCGGCATTGATATCGGTGCCTCTGCCGACTTGGGCCCCCTGGCCACTGGCGCCGTGTCGTTCAACCCCGACATCGTTACCTACACCATTTCCGACGGTGGATTCGACATACAGGCCAACTGGGGTGGACTGTGGTACGTCAAGAGTTTCGCGCTCAACGAGTAGAGGGTCCCGCCGAGGCTCAGGCGATTGGCGGAAACAAAGTTACCAGAGTACGTAGGCCCGAGTGTGTAGGATTTTCGTTCGTCTTCAAGGCGCGACAGCAAGAGCTTAGCAGGGTTATGTGACTGCTGTCGCAACGCCGAAGACGGGCGAAAAGACAAGTAGGCTGGTAGCTTTGTTGACAGAAATCGCCTCAGGGTGGTGTTACAATCACCAGATAGTGCGCGCGCGCGCCAGGGCCACCAGAAAGATTGCCGCCCAGGGATACCTTACCGGTGACATTGATCGCCCGGTACAGATTGAAACGCCGCACGTTGCCACCGTCGACTCTGATTCCGGCACCCGTGTATGGACGAAACTGGTGGCTGGCTGAAAACGGTGGCTCACCCTGGGGATCGACGGCAAGATACACATTGACCGGTTTCGGCCCAGCGTTGAAGGTGACAAAGGATTTGTCACTGCGTTTGCGATCCGCATGCGCAGGAATGATCCAGCGACCCTCACGCAACAGATTGGGGATCTTGACCAGTTCGTTGTCGGCGTCCCGATAGACCTCGTCGCCTACCTCCATGAGGTTCTGCTTGTAGGTGTAGGGTCGCAGATCCTCGAGTATATAGATGGGAGATTTGCACGCCCCCCCCGGCACCACCGGGCTGCCGGACAACACCCGACCCCAGAGTGCGGCCATAACCGCGTAGCCGAGTCCGTTGGGGTGCAAATAGTCTTTGAAGAGACTGAACCGATTGCGGGTGCCGAGATAGCAGGAATATAGATCGGGGCCCAACTTGACTCTGGGATCAACAGTCAGTTCCTGAGCAATCACGTAATTGTAGGCACGCACGGCCACATTGCGCACCCCATCGCTGACCTGGCCGGTATACATGCCATTTTTCCAGTCACCGAAACCCGGCGGCAGCAACGGCATGTAGATGCTCGGATAATCAATCTCTCCGAGCAGATCGAGCATGCCGCCTTTGAAAGTGCCCGAGCAATCCCCTCTTGACACGTAGGGGCAACCCGCGCCGCTCGGCAGGGGGATGCAGCGGCCATTGGGCGCCCGGGCGCCACAGGGCTGCGCGTTGTTAGTACCGAGCATCAACAATGTGTGATCCGCCACGGGGTTGCGTTCCATCACCCCTTCGAGACGCTGTCCCAGGAAATCCTCTATGGTATCGCCCGGAAACCCTTCGTTGACCACCAGACTGGGTCCCGCCGTGTCTTTGGACAGCAACTCTCCCAACTGCGAAGGATAGCCACGAAAAGTGATCACACGGCTGTCGGGCCCCTGATTGTCGCTGGCGTAGGTGTCGCCCACACCATTGGTAATACTGTCACCCAGGGCCAGGTACCGGTAACTTCCCAGGTTGCCACTGGTCACACCCACACGCGCGCTGCGATCGCGCGCGATCTCGGTTCCGTTGCGGGTGGCGATGGCATCGAAAGAGTGGTCTCCGGGGAGAACACCCTGGCAGACAGCCTTGTAAGCGCCATTGCCAATCCAGCGGCTCGCGCCACAGAGAGCACCGTCGATCTCGAAACGGACCCCATAGGCCTTCCGGTTCGGCAGATTCATGGTAACTGCGGTGACCGCGACATTGCGTGGGCCTGACCCCAGGACTGTATAGGCCTCAGGCTTGCTGATGGCGACACTCGGTCGCAAGCTGTTGTGTTGCACCCGCAGGTTATCGAAGCGGGCCACGCCCCTCGCATAGAGAGCGATGCCGCCACGGCCAAAACTGCCATCGATCGCGCTGAAAACAGCCTCCCACCCTTCATTCGGAAAATCAGGATAGCGTTCGTTCACAAATACCTGGATGCCCTTGCCCCGAACCTCTATGGCAATGCGAAATGGATTGCTGCTCCGGTAACCCCGGGGGTTTTCAGCTAGCGTCACGAAACGGCCACCGGCAACCCGCTCAAGCCGACCAAAGCCCCGTTCCGAGCTGAGCGAGAACCGGTAGAAATTGTTCTCGTCCTGGTAACGAAACATCACGCCGATGTCCTGGCCTTTGTCTGAGGAGGAAGCCACGTCGACGCTAAAGCGATAGTCACGCAGCCCCATGGTGGACATCAGGTAGGTATAGACCCCGATATTGTAGGAGCCGGCCATCGAATCCGCTCCCGTGGATAGCTCGGTCAACTGCAGCAGTTCCCGCTCGCCATGCCACCAGATACCGGTACGCTGCGTCTGATCGACATCGACCCAGCCCGGCAGGCGCCCGCCGTCGAAACCATCCACGATCGGCAATGGGTCTGCATGCAGACTCTCGGCAGGACCCGGCTGCCCTGGCACGAAGGCGGGATCTGCAGTCACCACCAGTTTGTCGACAATCAGGCCGGATTCCTTCATCCACAAATTGAGGGTGTGCAACCCCGCCTCGTCGATCATCACGGGCGTATCGGTACCGCCCAGCCACCGCCAGGTTCCCGCGGGTGAAAACGGCCCCATCGAGCTGGATGTCTCGGGATTCTTGCCGTCTATCCCGAAATGCAGGGAGTTGGAACCACTACCCAGCGAACGGGCCCTGACCCAGACATAGTGCAGGCCGGTCTGCTCGAAGCGACCGACATAGTCGAGCCTCGGGCTGTTGCCAACAAAATCAGAATCGTAGGCGACCGAGTCGACCGGCAGCGCCTGCACGGCGCCCGAGCCACTGGAGCCCGCGGCCGCCACACGCTGCCAGTAGTGTCCGTTGCGCACGGTCGCAGCCTGAAAACTTTCCGCTTCCGCGACTAACAAACCATCGGCACCCTGGACGAACACACCGTCTCCACGGCTGCCGTCCCAGTCCCCCATCACCGGCAGATTCCCCCCGGCACCGAAACGAAACGACAGCTTCTTGCGCAACTGTCCCGGGGGCCCCGCCAAATGGAAGCGACCGGTCTGTTGGTCGTAAAGCCCGATCTGGTCGCGTCCGTAACCTTGCCAGTCACCGCTCAGCGGTATCCAGTTCCTGTTCACCGGCCCAAAGACCAAACTGCGCCGTGCCGGCTTGACAACATTCTGCCGGGCCAGGTAGAACCGGGCCGCCGCCGGATTGTAGAGTCCGATGGTGTCGACACCATCACCGTCCCAGTCACCCGTCACCGGCAACCAACCCTTGCCAGCCGGCCCGAAACGAATCGTCAGGTCAGCGCTCCCCGTGGTATTTCGATTGCGCAAATAGAACATGCCGGTCGCGGGGTGATAGGCGCCAACCGTGTCAGTTCCGTTACCGTTCCAGTCGCCCGCCAAAGGTTTGTACCCGGTACCAGGTAACTGCAGACGAAAGTCGAGATCAGGTAACGCCGATCTTGTGTCCGCAAAAAGCTGGAACCGGTTGCTGCCGGGATCGAACAGGCCTATGGAATCACTACTCCCGCCACGCCAGCGCCCGGCGATGGGTATTGCACCCGGCGCTGCTGAAAGCAGCCGCAACCGGAACTCGGCCGGGCCGACACTGTTGGAGTTGCGAAACAGGAAGCGGTCGCCCGCGGATGAAAATACGGCGACCGTATCGGAGCCCGCCAAGGCTCCGACCGAAAACACGAGGACAAAAACAAGCAACACAAAAGACAGTGCACACGGGGAGCGGGTTTTGTTGCGGGGAGTATCGATTGGCGTGTCCATTCCCTTGTCCTGCATCACCAAAAACACCAGCATCCTGCCAGCATACGGCACTCACAGATCCTTGTTATCCCTTTTTGACGGGCGAGTCAAGCCGCCCGCCTGGACGCCGGCGCTGGAAGGAATGGCTGGGGGACTAGGATTCGAACCTAGATTAGCGGAGTCAGAGTCCGCTGTCCTGCCGTTAGACGATCCCCCAATTCGATCCTGTCAGCGCCCACCAATCAACGCTTGGAGTACTGAGTGGCCCGACGTGCCTTCCTGAGGCCAACCTTCTTGCGCTCCACCCCGCGAGCATCGCGGGTCACAAAACCAGCCTTGCGCAGTGGCGGTTTGAAGGTCTCGTCATAGCCGACCAGAGCACGGGTGATGCCATGACGGATAGCACCGGCCTGGCCACTGATGCCACCACCCTTGACGGTGACATAGACATCGAACTTGTCACCCATTTCCAGCAGCTCCAGCGGCTGGCGCACAACCATGCGACCGGTTTCACGTCCGAAGTACTCGTCCAGCGGCTGCTTGTTGACGGTAATGCGCCCGGTCCCGGGACGCACGAATACTCGTGCCGTGGAGGTCTTGCGTCGTCCGGTTCCGTAGTACTGGGTCACAGCCATGTCGTTATTTCCGTAGTTTGTGATTCTGATCGAAGGCCAACACCGGATCAGATGTCCAGTGGCTTGGGTTGCTGGGCCTGATGCGTATGTTCCGACCCCGCAAACACCTTCAGCTTGCGAGCCATCGCACGGCCGAGCGGATTTTTCGGCAGCATACCTTTGACGGCGATCTGTAACACCCGCTCGGGTGTGCGCTCAAGCATTTCGGCCAGGGTTGCCGACTTCATGTTGCCGACATAGCCGGTCTGCCGATAGTAGATCTTGTCGCTGAGTTTGTTGCCCGTGACACGGATCTTTTCGGCGTTGACCACCACGATGTAGTCACCGGTATCCACGTGAGGCGTATAAATGGTCTTGTGCTTGCCACGCAGACGGCGCGCAATTTCGGTCGCCAATCGACCCAGGGTCTTGCCGTCGGCATCTACCAGATGCCAGTCATGCCTGACTTCGGCAGGCTTTGCGCTCATCGTCTTCATTGCGGATGCTCCGAGGGAACACGGTTCTCGAAAGGCCGCGTATCGTACAGCAGCCACCACTACCCTGCAAGCACCGGATTTCCACCGGAAGGGCAGGTCGCTTATCATGCTGGTTATAGCCGAAATTCACCAGGTCGGCGCAAAGCGCCGCGGAGTCATTAAGCTTGAACAATCGCTATCTCTCACCGCTGGACCGTCTGGTCGATACCCTGGACCAGGGGCTGCGCGTGGTATTCGGCCGGCCCCCGACCACGGGCCGTCCTCATCCCGCCAAAGGCGCCCCGGAAAGCACCCCGCCCGACCGGACCCGCAAGGAGGTGGCCAGGCTCATGCGCATCAATCACTGCGGCGAGGTCTGCGCCCAGGCTCTTTACCAGGGACAAGCGCTGACCGCCAAACTACCGACGGTTCGCGACGACATGCGCCGCGCCGCGGAAGAGGAGAACGACCACCTGAACTGGTGCCATGACCGCCTCGATGAACTCGGCAGTCACACCAGCATCCTCAATCCTCTGTTTTATGCGGGCGCCTTCACTCTCGGCGCACTGGCGGGCATTGCCGGCGACAAGTGGAGCCTCGGCTTTGTCGCCGAAACCGAGGACCAGGTGGTCCGCCACCTCGACGGGCACCTCGAGCGCCTGCCAGTGGAGGATCAACGCAGCCGTGCCATTCTACTGCAGATGAAGATCGACGAGGGTCAACACGCAGGCAATGCCCGGCGCGCCGGTGGCGTGAAGCTGCCGCTTCCAGTCAGGCTGGCGATGCGGGCCGGTTCGCGAATCATGACCTCCACCACCTACTGGATATAGCCTGCAACCGCGCGTTCATCAGGGCAGGCGCTACCACTCAATCCGGCGACTCGATGATCTCGAAGTCGTGCAGGATCTCGACCGCTTTGCCGAGCATGATGGAGGCGGAGCAGTACTTTTCAGCTGACAGGTCCACGGCCCGGCGTACGTGGCGTTCAGAGAGATCGCGGCCGCTGACGATAAAATGTACACGAATCTGCGTAAACACCCTGGGAATCTGCTCGCTGCGATCGGCGCTCACCCGGATCTCGCAGTCCACCACCTTCTGTCGTGACTTTCGCAGCATCACCACCACGTCGATCCCGGCACAACCGCCCAACCCCATCAGCAGCAGCTCCATGGGACGTACGCCGAGATCCTGACCCCCGGCGTCCGCACCACCATCCATTACCACCGAATGCCCACTTCCGGAGTGAGCCACGAAACTGATGCCGTCGAGCCATTTGATCCGCGTTTCCAATTGAGCTCCCCCTCTCTCATCCGTATCACACACAGGACTTCGACCCTGTTGCGCGCACTGCGTGCCTGGGTCCGAGTTACGATTGCACGGGCATGAACAACTCCGCCAGTCTGACACCCGGGTCGGTGGCTGTCATGAATGCTTCCCCGACCAGAAATGCGTGTACGCCGCGTTCACGCATCCGCAGTACGTCGCCATGGCTGTGGATTCCGCTCTCGGTGACCACCACCGTGTCTTCGGGGATGGCCGCCAGCAGCCCGAACGTGGTTTCCAGGCTGACTTCGAAGGTACACAGATTGCGGTTGTTGATCCCCAGCAGTGGTAACTCCAGCGCCAGGGCGCGTTGCAGTTCCCCGCCGTCGTGGACTTCCACCAGCACGTCCATACCCAGATGCAGCGCCAGACCACTGAGATCAACCAACGCGGCGTCCCCGAGCGCCGCGACGATCAGCAGAATACAGTCGGCGCCGATCGCCCTGGCCTCGTAAACCTGGTAGGGATCGATGACAAAGTCCTTGCGCAACACCGGCAACGCGCAGGCGCCACGGGCCGCGATCAGAAAATCCTCATGACCGCGAAAAAAATCATGATCGGTGAGCACCGACAGACAGGCAGCCCCATGATCAGCATAGCTGCGCGCAATCTCGGCTGGATCGAAAGGATCCCGCAGCAGGCCTTTGCTAGGAGACGCTCGTTTGATCTCGGCAATCACCGCGGACTGGCCAGTGCCTAACCGCGACTGCAGGGCCGGCACAAAACCCCGGGCGGGCGGGACAGCCTGGCAGCGCGCAGCCAGTTCGCGCAGACTGACCTGTGCCGAACGCTCGGTGACTTCCTCCGCTTTGCGCGCCAGTATGGTCCTGAGAATATCGGGCAGGTCGGACATCAGGAATTCAATCGCGGTTGCTGCAAACCACCAGCGCCTCCAGTGTCTTGGCCGCGGCGCCGGAAACGATCGCCTCGGCAGCACGCTCGATACCCTGCTCCAGGCTTTCAGCCAGCCCACCCGCGTAGATGGCGGCGCCCGCGTTGATCTGCGCGATATCGCGGGCGGGACCCGGCTCGCCGGCCAGCAAACCGCGTATCAACCGCAGGCTGCCGGCGGCATCCTCCACGCGCAGTTCGTCCAGAGGCTGACGCACGATCCCCATCTGCTCAGGGGTAATGCGATAACGGCGGATTCGGTCTTGCCGAAGTTCGGCGACCTGCGTTGCTGCGGCGATGCTGATCTCATCGAGACCGTCTTCCGAATGCACCACCAGGACATGACTGGATCCGAGCAGCCTGAGCACCTCGGCAACCGGCTCCAGCCAGGACTCGGCGAACACACCGATCACCTGGCACCGGACACCGGCAGGGTTGGTCAACGGACCCAGCAGGTTGAACAGGGTACGCACCCCCAACTCCCGCCGTGGTCCGATCGCATGACGCATGGCGGAGTGATGGCCCGGGGCGAACATGAAGCCGACATTGACCGTGTCGATGCACCGAGCGACCTGCTCAGGCGTCAAGTCGAGACGCACTCCCGCAGCTTCGAGCAAATCCGCACTGCCAGACTTGCTGGAAACCGAGCGATTGCCGTGTTTCGCCACCTTGACCCCGGCCGCTGCCGCCACCAGCGCCGCGGCAGTGGAAACATTGAAGATTCCAGCACCATCGCCACCCGTCCCGCAGGTATCGACGACATACTCACCAGTGACCCGTACCGCGGCGGCCATGTCACGCATGACCCCGGCGGCGGCAGCCAGTTCGGCCGGAGTTTCCCCTTTCATACGCATGGCAACCAGAAATCCACCGATCTGGGCATCGGTCGCGCCACCCGTCATGATGGTGCGCATCACGGACGCCATATCCGGGCCTTCGAGATCCTGCTTCTCGATCACCCGTGCGAGCGCTGTCTGAATGTCCATCACCGTCCCCCGACCGGCCGCTGCGATCGCGCCAACCCCTCGACCGGAACTGGATAGTCAGCCGGCAGCGTGGACTCCAGGCTCGCCTTCACGAACCCTGGTCCGCTTGCAATGCCGCCTCTATGGCGCCACTGAGGCCATCATCGAGATCCTCGAGCACCAGCCTGCGGCCATTGAGATAGAAGGTGGGAGTGGCGTTGACGCCCAGCCGGTCGCCTTCGACGCTGGAGCGCGCCACCGCCGACTCGGACTGCTCCCCAGCCAGACAGGTCTCGAATAGTTGCAGATCGAGACCCAGTGTCCCCGCCATTTGCCGGGGCGAGTCCTTGCTCAAGCGGTCTTGCTGCTCGAAGGCCAGGTCGTGATACTCCCAGAACCGCTCCTGCTCGGCAGCACACACGCCGCCCCGGGCCACCGTTCTGGAGATGCCCGACGGGTTGATCGGAAAGTCCATGTATACCAGGCGGACCTTGCCGGGATAGCGTTCCACCATCTGTGCAGCCACCGGTGCCGCCCGTTTACAGTGCGGACACTGAAAATCGGAGAACTCGACGAGGGTGATCGGCGCCTCAGCCGCGCCACGAAACGGGCGCCCCTCAGTGGCAATCTCAACGACAGGTGGTTGCGGCTCGCGCAACAGGTTTTGATACTTGTCGGAAGCTTTCAGTTCCTCGATCAGGGCACCCTTGCGGGCTTCGACCTGCTGGGCAATCAGCAGTTGTGCGATGCGGTCCTTGACCTGCTCATAGGGGGCCCGGATGCGCTGCTTGTTCTGCTCGTAAAAAGCACGGGTCGCGGCGTCATCGGGTAGCTCGACAGCGAAGAACTCCTCGGTCATCTGCGACACGCCGATGTCGCGTTGTTCCGCCTGTGTTTCAAGATATACCTGGACCAGCGCATCGTCGATCAATTGCCGGCGCTTCTGATAGTGCTCCTGCTCCAGCTCGAACAAGGCCTGGCGCTGCCCCTCGGGGAGATCAGAGGCAAGATACTCCAGCCCCTGGTAGCGAAACAGCGCCTGATCATCGAGCTGCGCTTGCGCGACCACGGGCAGCAACAACAGCGCGGCCAGACCAATGACAGTTCGCGACAAGGAGGGTTTTGACATCTTCAGTCTCCGGTTGGGCAATTGGCGGAAAGTAACATACCCGATTGCGCACGGTCCGATTGCGCAGAACCACAGGTTCGTACTCAAGACGCTCCGGCAGGCACACAGCACGGCTATGCCACGACCGCCAACGCCCCGGGTTATTGGGACGTTTCCAGAAACTATCTCAAGCTCCGCCCATGGCCAGGAATTGTTTCAAGAGCTGGTGCCCGTACTCCGAGAGTATGGACTCAGGATGAAACTGCACCCCTTCGACAGGGTAGTCACGATGACGTAACCCCATGATCTCATCGCGGCTGCCGTCCGCAGCCGTGGTCCAGGCCGTGACTTGCAGACACTCCGGCAGCGTCGCCTCCTCCACCACCAGGGAATGGTAACGGGTTGCCCTCAACGGATCGTCCATACCTGCGAAGACGCCGGTGCCGGAATGATGCACCTGGGAAGTCTTGCCATGCATGATCTCGCGGGCATGAACGATGTTGCCGCCATAGGCCCGGGCGATGCTCTGGTGCCCCAGGCACACCCCCAGCACGGGTACGCGACCGGCGAAGTACTGGACCGCCGGCACCGATATGCCGGCCTGATCGGGCGTACAGGGCCCCGGCGAGATCACCACGTGATCGGGTTTCATCGCCGCCAGTTGCTCGACGCTGGCCTGATCGTTGCGCACCACCACGACCTCGGCACCCAACTCCGCCAGGTATTGCACCAGGTTGTAGGTGAAGGAATCATAATTGTCGATCATCAGTAACATGTTGCCGACCCTGCCGCCGAAATCCCTTGAGCGGTTTCGGACCAAACGGATTTTGAGAGAATCATGATCAACTACAGGCTCACAAATAGGGCCAGGGACCCTAGTTGAGGCCCTGCTGAGCCATGGCTACGGCCCGAAACACCGCCCGGCCCTTGTTCATGGTCTCTTCCCACTCGCTGGCGGGCACGGAGTCCGCAACAATTCCCGCACCGACCTGGATGTGCAGCATACCGTCCCGGATCACAGCGGTACGGATGGCAATCGCGGTGTCCATGTTGCCACTCCAGGACAGATAGCCGACAGCACCTGCATAGATGCCGCGTTTGACCGGCTCCAGTTCGTCGATGATTTCCATGGCGCGTATCTTGGGTGCCCCCGACACGGTGCCGGCGGGAAAGGTGGCGCGCAGCACGTCGATGGGCCCGAGACCATCACGCAACCGCCCCTGCACGTTCGACACTATGTGCATGACATGTGAATAGCGTTCGACCACCATCTGCTCGGTCAGCCTGACCGAACCCGTTGCCGCCACCCGGCCGACATCGTTGCGGCCAAGATCGATCAGCATCAGGTGTTCGGCGCATTCCTTGGGATCGGCCAGCAACTCGCTTTCCAGCGCCTGGTCCTCCTGCTCGGTGGCGCCACGATGGCGGGTGCCCGCAATCGGCCGCACCGTTACGTCGCCGTCCTCCAAACGGACCAGAATCTCGGGTGAAGACCCGACGATATGAAAGTCACCCATGTTCAGCAAATACATATACGGTGACGGATTGAGTGTTCGCAAGGCCCGATACAGATCCAGCGGTGGTGCATCGAACGGCACCGAGAGCCGCTGCGACAACACCACCTGCATGACATCCCCCTCGACGATGTATGCGCGGATACGCCGCACCGCATTTTCGAATTCCGAACGCCCGAACCCACTCTCGAACTGCTCTTCCGAGACCGCTGACCCGCCACCACTGGGTGGATAGGAGGGCAGACCAGTGCGCAGACGGGCCACCAGTTCATCGAGGCGCGCCTGGCCCCGCTGCCAGGCATCGTCGCGAGCGGGGTCCAACTGACAGATGACGTACAGCTTGCCGGACAGGTTGTCGAATACCACCACGTCTTCGGATACCATCAGCATGATATCGGGTGTGCCCACGGTATCCGGATTGGGGCACGGTCCCAGACGGGGCTCGGCATAGCGCACCGTGTCGTAGCCGAAACAGCCGACCAGACCACCCGCGAATCTGGGCAGGCCCGCAGCGGACTCCGGCACCCGAAAACGCGACCGGTAGGCGTCAAGCCATGTCAACGGATCATCGCTGTCACACTGCTCGACGATCACGCCGTCGCACTCGACCACGATCCGGTGTCCGAACACTTTGAGCGTGGTTCGGCAGGCCAGACCGATGATCGAATAGCGGCCCCATTTCTCCCCACCCTGTACGGATTCCAGGAGATAGCTGTTGGGTCCATCAGCCAGTTTCAGATAGGTACTGAGTGGCGTATCAAGGTCCGCCAACACCTCGCGATGCACGGGGATACGATTGTAGCCCTGGTCGGCCAATCGACAGAATTTTTCGAAGTTCATGGTTCTCGGACAGCCTCCTAGATCAAGACAGGACAGACGCTAGTCTCAGCGACGCCATCGGCGGCCCGGAATCGTTCCCTCCAGTTGTGTCGTAGGGTCCACGGAAACAAAAGCCATCGCTTCAGGCGGCCTGTTTGAGAAGCGTGGGGATCGCCGCGATGCTTGGCACCACCGCATCGGGCGATGCGTCGGCAATATCCTGGCCGTGGTTGTAACCATAGGGGACACATACCACCGGGCAGCCAGCCTGGCGCGCCGCGCCGACATCGTTGACTGAATCACCAACCATCAGCATCCTTGCGGGGGCGACCTGCAGCCGTTTCGCGACCAGCAGCAATGCGTCGGGCGCGGGTTTCCTGCGCTGGGTGGCGTCACCACCCAGTGTCACCAGAAAAAATTCCGCCAGCTGCAACTGCTCCAGCAACGGTACCGCGAATGCGGTCGCCTTGTTGGTGGCGCATGCCAGCCGATAACCTTCCGCCCGCAACTGTTCCAGACCCTCCCGGACTCCCGGGTAGAGCTGGCTCCGTACACACAGGTTAGCCGCGTAGTGGTGTTCGAATAGCGGCAGGGCACGGGCCATCAGATCTGTCGAGGGCTCTTCTTCCATGCTCAACGTCAGCGCACGCTTGACCAGTCTCGACACGCCGTTGCCAACCCAGTCCCGAACCCGCTGCTGTCCTCGTGCAGGCATGCCGAGATCGGCCATCATCGCATCCACGGCCAGCGCCAGGTCCGGTACGCTGTCGACCAGCGTTCCATCGAGGTCGAGCACCACCGCGTCGATGTCGAAACGCATGTCAGGCTCCCGCGGCCACCAGTTCGGCGCGCATGGCATCGATGGTGGCGCGATAGTCATCGGTGCCGAAAATGGCGGACCCGGCGACGAAGGTATCCGCACCCGCCTCCGCGATGGCGCCTATATTGTCTATCTTGACGCCGCCGTCGATCTCCAGGCGTATATCGCGCCCACTGGCATCGATCAGGCGCCGTGCCACACGCAGCTTGTCCAGGGCAGACGGCAGAAACTTCTGCCCGCCGAAGCCCGGGTTCACCGACATCAGCAGAATCATGTCCAGTTTGTCCATGACATATTCCAGGTCATTGAGTGGCGTGGCCGGGTTGAACACCAGACCGGCCTTGCAGCCCAGATCCCGGATCAACTGCAGGCTGCGGTCGACATGCTCGCTGGCTTGCGGATGGAAGGTGATATAGCTGGCCCCCGCCGCGGCGAAATCGGAGATGATGCGATCCACCGGTTTGACCATCAGATGGACGTCTATGGGCGCGCTCACACCGTGCTTGCGCAGCGCCTCACAGATCAGCGGACCGATCGTCAGGTTGGGTACATAGTGATTGTCCATGACATCGAAGTGGACGATGTCCGCGCCCGCGGACAGCACACTGTCGACCTCCTCTCCGAGACGGGCGAAGTCTGCTGAAAGAATAGATGGCGCAATGGCGTAGTTTGGCATGACTGCTCCGCGGCTGGGGCGACCCGTCAGGCCGCACCAGATCCTGATCTGTTAGTGATAGCCGTCATGGTGATAGCCTTCGCACACAGGTATAGACGGGTTTCCGGCGGCCAGAACTGTACCCGAACCCCATACCATAGCACCAGCCCGATGATCGCGGGATTGCGTATCGCGGCACCATACCCTATACAGTGATGCGTTCAAGAACAGCCTGCCAGATGGCCCATGACGAACTTCGGCAACTCACGCACGACTCACTTCGGCTTTCTGCTGGCCCCGGGCTATTCGATGTTGCCGGTGACCGCGGCGCTGGAACCACTTCGACTCGCCAATATGTTGAGCGGTGAGGAGCTGTTTCGTTGGTCAGTAGCCAATCTGGGCGACCGGCCCCTGACTGCCAGCAGCGGGATGACCCTGGCGACAACTTCGGACATGGACGGCCTCGTCGAGGTCGATATCCTGTTCGTGTGCGCGGGGCTGGAAGTCAACAAGATACCGGCCCGGCCGCTCGGACAGTGGTTGCGTCGACTGGCCGGCCGCCGCACAGTTCTGGGCGCAATGTGCACCGGAACCTGGCTATTGGCGCGCGCCGAACTGCTGAACGGCTATCGCTGTACCATCCACTGGGAGAACATGGCCAGCATGCGTGAGCAGTTTCCACGGCTCATCGTGTCCTCGGAGCTGTTCGAGATCGACCGCGACCGCTACACCTGTGCGGGCGGCACATCGGCGCTGGACATGATGCTCAACCTGATCGCCACAAGCCATGGCCAGCAACTCGCGGGGCAGATCTCGGAAGAGTGCATGTGCGAGCGTATTCGCGGTCGCAACGACCGTCAGCGTATACCGCTGATGCATCGTCTCGGGACCAGCCAGCCGAAGCTGATCAGGGCAGTATCGTTGATGGAAGCCAACCTTGAGGAACCAATCAGTCTCGATGAACTGGCTGCCTATACAGAATTGTCCAGACGGCAATTGGAGCGCTTGTTCCAGAAATACCTCGATTGCGCGCCGACCCGCTATTACCTGGAATTAAGATTGGCGCGGGCCCGCCAGCTGCTGCTGCAGACCAGCATGTCGGTATTCGATGTCGCCTTCGCTTGTGGCTTCGTATCGGCGCCACATTTCAGCAAATGCTATCGCGATCTGTTCGGTATTCCGCCCAGAGACGAACGTCGTTCACGGCATATCAACTCCAGCTCCTCCACGCGCCCTCACAAATAGGTCGCCACCGTAGCAG
>CBDVAK010000046.1:0-16170 GCA_965371945.1 uncultured Candidatus Competibacteraceae bacterium | reverse complement strand
CAGATAGAGGGTCGCCAGACCCAGAAAGGCAAAAAATCCCACCACATCGGTGACCGTGGTCAGGACCACACCGCCAGCCAGGGCCGGATCGATGCCCAGCCGGCGCATCACCAGGGGAATCACCACACCCGACAATGCCGCGCACAACAGATTGATGAGGATGGCAGCGGCGATGATGACACCGATGGCAAGATTGCCGAACCACAGCACCGCCAGCGCCGCCACCACCAGCGCCCAGACCATGCCGTTGAGCAGACCGATACCCACCTCCCGGGACAGCAACAGCCTGAGATTACCAGTCTGCACCTGACCCAGCGCCAGCCCGCGTATCATCAGGGTAAGGGTCTGGCTGCCGGCGATTCCACCCATGCTGGCCACGATGGGCATCAGTACCGCCAGCGCGACGAACTGCTCCAGAGTCCCCTCGAACAAGCCGATGACCCAAGCAGCCAGAAATGCCGTGACCAGGTTGATACCCAGCCACAATGCACGACGCCGTGCACTGGTCACCAGCGGTGCGAACATGTCCTCCTGCTCGTCCAGCCCCGCCATGTTCATGAAATCATGCTCGGCGTCGTCGAGCACCTGTTCCACTACATCGTCGGCGCTGATCTGGCCGATCACGCTGCCGTCATCGTCGACCACCGCGACTGCGGCGACCTCCCAGCGGTCGAATAACCGGGCCACCTCGTCGGCAGGCGTATGGGCCGCAACCGCCTTCACATCGGTATCGACCAACTCGGTGAGGGCAGTGGCGCCGGGGCTGGTCAGCAACCGCGCCAGCGGCAACATGCCGATATAGTGGCCATCCCGATCCACCGCGATCAGGTGGTTGCTGTGGTCCGGCAACCGGGCCCGCTTGCGCAGATAGCGCAGCACCACCCCCAGCGGCACATCCGCGCGTACGGTGACCACATCCGGATCCATCAAACCGCCGGCGGAGTCCTCGGGGTATGAAAGCTTGCGTTCCAGACGTTGCCGGTCACGCTGATCGAGACCCAGACGCAGCTCGTCACTAACCGCCGCGGGCAGGTCGTGCACCAGTTCCGCCAGATCTTCCAGCGGCATGTCCTCGGCAGCCGCCACCAGCTCATCTGCATCCGTTTCCCGAATCAGACCCAAGCGTGCTTCCTGATGCAGATTGACCAGCACCTCGCCACCCCTGCGGGTGTCCAGCAGCGCCCATGTGACCGAGCGCTCGGTAGGCGGCAGCGATTCCAGCAGGTTGGCGATCTCGGCCGGGCGCATGCCCTTCAAGACCCTTTGTACACGCCTGAACTTGCCCCGTTTGAGGGCGCGCCGGACCTGCTCCAGATCGGTACGGGGTGCCGGTGCCTCTTCGGCCTCCTCATGCGCGGAAGCCTCGACCAGCCTGGTGATGGCAGCAGCAACTTTCCGTTTCAGCAGCGGCATCACCTCGGTTTCCAGGTCCGCATCGAGCAGATTCCAGATCTGTTCGCGTTGTGACGCGGTTACCGTGTTGAGTAGCCCTGCGATCTTGACAGCACCCATGGGCGCCAACAGCCGCCGGGCCCGCTTCAACTTGCCCAGGGCGAGGGCATGGAGAAGCCGCCGTTTGCGTGTCGCTCGCAAGTTGCGATCACCCAGCAGTCCGGTGATCCCCTCCCAACGTTTATAGGGCAGCAGATCCCAGATTCGGGAACGCTCCCCTTCCACCGCTGTCTCAGCTAATACAGCGGCGATGTCAGCATCATGCATCGCATCGAGGATTCGGCGTGCGGCCTTGGCATCGCGGTTCTCAAGGGCCTTACGCAAACGCTGTTCAGGGCTGACCTGCTCGCTATCCCTGGATTCTGTCATCAAAGCACCTTTGCCTTTTGCCTGCGTCTCCCGGCCGAATCCCGGTACAGAAGCATCGAAGTCTGGCACTCAATTTGCTGGCTATCAGCAAACTGCCGTCCGCATCCCAGCGGTTGCATCCGGCGGCAGCCAGGATCTGTCCGGTGTCACCGACATCGGGGAAGACTAATGGCACGGAGGCCTTTGGGTACACCACGAGGCCTTCGTCATGAGCATATTCCAGCAGTACCTGTCCCGCTACACGGAAACCAGCGAGCAAGAATACTCGCTCGATCAGTTTCTGGAACTGTGCCGCGAGAATCCATCGACCTACGCCACCGCCAGCGAACGAATGCTGCGTGCGATCGGCGAGCCGGAGATTGTGGACACCCGCCAGGACACCCGGCTCAGCCGCATCTTTTCCAACAAGATCATCAAAGTCTACCCGGCCTTCAGGGACTTCTACGGCATGGAGGAGACCGTCGAACAGATCGTCGCCTTCTTCCGCCATGCGGCCCAGGGACTGGAGGAACGAAAACAGATCCTCTATCTGCTTGGGCCGGTCGGTGGCGGTAAGTCCTCGCTGGCCGAGAAGCTCAAAGCGTTGATGGAACAGCAACCGTTTTATGCGCTGCAGGGATCACCGGTCAACGAATCCCCGCTGGGGTTGTTCTCGCCTGCCGAGGACGGCCCGATTCTGGAAGAGAAATATGGCATTCCAGGGCGTTACCTTACCGGCATGATGTCCCCCTGGGCAGTCAAGAGACTGCATGAGTACAACGGCGACATCACCCGCTTCAAGGTGGTCCGGCTGCAACCGTCCATCCTCAAGCAAACCGGTATCGCCAAGACCGAGCCGGGTGATGAAAACAACCAGGACATCTCCTCGTTGGTCGGCAAGGTCGACATCCGCATGCTGGAGCATTATGCCCAGGATGATCCCGATGCCTACTCGTACTCGGGCGGCCTGTGTCTCGCCAACCAGGGTCTGCTCGAATTCGTGGAGATGTTCAAGGCGCCCATCAAGGTGCTACACCCGTTGCTGACCGCCACCCAGGAAGGCAACTACAAGGGGACCGAGGGCCTCTCCGCCCTCCCCTTCGAAGGTGTGATACTGGCCCACTCCAACGAGTCGGAATGGCAGGCCTTCAAGGGCAATCGCAACAACGAGGCCTTTCTCGACCGCATATACATCGTCAAGGTGCCCTACTGCCTGCGCTATTCAGAAGAGGTCAAGATCTATCGCAAGCTGCTCGAACACAGCTCTCTGTGCGACGCGCCCTGCGCGCCGGGCACCCTGGAAATGATGGCGAAATACGCAGTGCTTTCCAGGCTCAAGGAGCCAGAAAACTCGACCATGGAATCGAAGCTGCGAGTCTACAACGGCGAGAACCTCAAGGATGTCGACCCCAAGGCGAAATCGTTTCAGGAATACCGGGACTATGCGGGTGTGGACGAGGGCATGACCGGTTTGTCCACCCGTTTCGCTTTCAAAATCCTGTCCAAGGTATTCAACCACGATCACGACGAATTAGCCGCCAACCCGGTCCATCTGCTCTACCTGCTCGAACAGCAAATTGCCCGTGAACAGTTCGCGCCCGAGGTCGAGGAAGCCTATCTGTCTCATCTCAAAGGACTGCTGGCACCGCGTTACGCCGAATACATCGGCAAGGAGATCCAGACCGCCTATCTGGAGTCGTATTCCGAATACGGGCAGAACATATTCGACCGCTATGTGACCTACGCCGACTACTGGATTCAGGACGAGGATTACCGCGACCCCGACACCGGCGAGAGCTTCGACCGGTCCGCGCTCAACGACGAGCTCGAGAAAATCGAAAAGCCCGCCGGTATCAGCAACCCCAAGGATTTCCGCAACGAGATCGTCAATTTCGTGCTGCGGGCCCGGGCCAACAACGAGGGCCGCAACCCGGCCTGGACAAGCTACGAGAAGCTCCGGGAAGTCATCGAGCACAAGATGTTCTCCAATACGGAAGATCTGTTGCCGGTGATCTCCTTCAATGCCAAGGCGTCGGGGGAGGACGGCAAGAAGCACCAGGATTTCGTCGATCGCATGGTCGCCAAGGGCTATACCGAAAAGCAGGTGCGCTTGCTCTCCGAGTGGTATCTGCGCGTACGCAAGTCATCATGAATGCGGAGTGCAAGCCGACGTGACCCAACTGATCGATCAACGGCTCAACGGCAAGAACAGAAGCGCTGTCAACCGGCAGCGATTCATCCGCCGATTCAAGAGCCAGATCCGCAAGGCGGCAGCCGAGGCGATTTCCGAGCGCGGTATCACCGACACCGATCGCGGTGAAACCGTGCATATCCCCACCCGGGATGTCTCCGAGCCGGTGTTCCGGCATGGTCGGGGCGGCAGCCGTGAAACGGTACATCCCGGCAACCACGATTTCGTGGCCGGCGACCAACTGCCGCGTCCTCCCGATGGCGCCGGGGGCGGCGGCAGCCAGGCCAGCAACGAGGGCGAGGGTGAAGATGACTTCACCTTCGAACTTTCCCGCGAGGAGTTTCTCGAGCTCTTCTTTGAGGATCTGGAGCTTCCCAACCTGATCAAGACCCAACTCAGGACCACCACCGAATTCCGCACGGTACGTGCCGGACACACACCGGTGGGCGTACCCACCAACATCAACGTGGTTCGATCGCTCAGAGGCGCCGTGGCCCGGCGCATGGCGCTGCGCGCACCCAGCAAGGGGCGCCTGCACGCGGCGCGCGAGGAACTGGAAGCGCTGGCACAGGCGGAGCCTCCGGATAACAAGCGCGTGCGCGAGCTGGAAGACGAAATCCGCAGGCTGGAATCAAGAATCGCGGCGGTGCCCTTTATCGATACCTTCGATCTGCGCTACAACAACCACCTCAAACAACCCAAACCCGCCACCCAGGCGGTGATGTTCTGCCTGATGGACGTATCGGGCTCCATGGACGAACCACGCAAAGACATCGCCAAGCGTTTCTTCACGCTGTTGTATCTGTTTCTGCAACGAAACTACGAGCGCACCCAACT
This sequence comes from uncultured Candidatus Competibacteraceae bacterium, assembly GCA_965371945.1. Taxonomy (GTDB): domain Bacteria; phylum Pseudomonadota; class Gammaproteobacteria; order Competibacterales; family JAHEDQ01; genus CBDVAK01. Next base: position 11,342 of record CBDVAK010000046.1, on the reverse strand, counting down.
GGTCTTCATCCGCCACCACACCACCGCCAGGGAGGTCGACGAGCAGGAGTTTTTCCACGCCAGGGAAACAGGCGGCACTGTGGTGTCGAGCGCGCTCGAGCTGATGCACAAGATTATCCGCGATCGCTTTCCCGCGAACGACTGGAACATATACGGTGCGCAGGCATCAGACGGCGACAACTGGGGCAGTGACTCCGACAACTGCCGCGACCTGCTACTCGATGCCATCCTTCCCCGCACCCAGTACTACGCCTACGTGGAGATCGCAGCCCATCGTCACCAGACGCTATGGGAGGCGTACCAGCAGGTCGCCTCACGCAGCGATCATTTCGCCATGCAGGATATCGAAGGTCCGGCGGATATCTACCCGGTATTTCGCAAGCTCATGGGCCGGCGCGAAGCCTGAGGATTGCAGGCTCTCCGCCCAAGGCACCCGTACAGGAGCAGCACCGTATGGCACGCGCTGACAACATCATCACCGAATCCTCGGAGTGGAGCTTCGATCTGATTGAGCGCTATGACCGGGAAATCGCGCGGGTGGCAGCCGGGTACGGGCTCGACACTTACCCCAACCAACTACAGATCATCAGCGCCGAACAGATGATGGATGCCTATTCATCGGTGGGCATGCCGGTGGGCTACCACCACTGGTCGTTTGGCAAGCAGTTCCTGGCAGTCGAGAACAATTACCGGCGCGGTCGCATGGGGCTTGCCTACGAGATCGTCATAAACTCCGATCCCTGTATTGCCTACCTGATGGAAGAAAACACCATGACCATGCAGGCACTGGTGATCGCCCATGCCGCCTACGGTCACAATTCCTTTTTCAAAGGCAACTATTTGTTCAGTACCCGGACCAATGCCGATGCCATTATCGACTACCTGCTGTTCGCCAGAAAATTCATCACCGACTGCGAACAACGTTATGGAGAAACCGAGGTGGAACTGGTGCTGGATTCCTGTCATGCCTTGATGCACTACGGTGTCGACAGCTACCAACATCCACCACGGCTGTCGGCGCAACAGGAAAGCGCCCGACAACAGGCACGGGAAGAGTATCTGCGTACCCAGGAGGACGATCTGTGGCGTACCGTTCCCGGCCAGCGGGCTCCGGAACAGCGCAGTCGCGATCAAAGTTTTCCTGCCGAACCGCAGGAGAATCTGCTCTACTTCATCGAAAAACACGCCCCGCTGATGGAGCAGTGGCAAAGAGAGATCGTGCGCATTGTTCGCAAGCTCGCCCAGTACTTCCATCCGCAACGACAGACCCAGGTGATGAACGAAGGTTGGGCAACCTTCTGGCACTATACGCTGCTCAACACCTTGTACGATCAGGGCTACCTCAGCGACGGCGCCATGATCGAGTTCCTGCAGTCGCATACCAACGTGGTCATGCAACCCGACTACGACAGTCCGCGCTACAGCGGCATCAACCCCTATGCGCTGGGGTTCGCAATGATGAGCGACATCCGCCGTATCTGCGAGGCGCCCAGCGACGAGGATCGCCACTGGTTTCCCGAGATCGCCGGCACCGACTGGCAGCAGACGCTGGACTTCGCCATGCGCAACTTCAAGGACGAGAGCTTTATCGCCCAGTATCTGTCGCCCAAACTGATTCGCGAGTTCAAACTGTTCGGTGTGCTCGATGACGATACCCGTGACCAGCTGGAGGTCACCGCCATCCACGACGAGCGCGGCTATCGCCGGGTACGCCGGGCGCTGGCCAGCCAGTATGAATTGTCACGTCAGCAGCCGGACATCCAGGTAGTGCGCGCCAACCGCCGCGGCGACCGTTCATTGACCCTGCGCCATACCCTGCACGACCGCCGTCCGCTGGCGGAGTCCGCCGACGAAGTACTCAAACACGTTGCCCGTTTGTGGGGTTTCACCGTGCACTTGGAAGACATGGATCGCGACGGCGAGATCACATCATCGCGCGAGTGCGCGTTGGAACACTGAGGCCACCGGCGAAATTCCTGTGGAACTGATTGCCATTGATATTTAGAAGGCGCTAGAATTGGCGATGAAATTTGATATTCACACCCATGACATCTGTTTCCCGTAGTGCGCGATGTTTTTATCCAATTCTCTCATTACCCCCGATAACTGAATGAAGCGAGTGGCGACCAATCTGAATATCGAAGTATTGGATTAACATTAGAATGAAAGTATTCACATATTCCGAGGCCCGCCAAAACTTCGCGAAGATCTTGCAACTTGCAAAAAGCGAAGAAGTCGAAATTCGCAGAAAAGATGGATCTGTATTTTCGTTGAGATCAAAAGCCAAGAACTCAGCATCTCCGTTTGATGTTTCCGCGGTAAAAACGAAAGCAACGACCAAGAACATCCTGGATGCAATTAGATGCTCAAGAGCGGGCCAATCGGGCGACTCGGGATAATTCCGCCCCGGTCGCCACCCACCTTTGCGGCTAGCAGATCAACGCCGAAACCTACGCCACCTGCAAGGCCGATCTGCTGCTCAAGGGCGAGGGTGAAGCAGCGGACAACATCGTTGGCGGCCCCGAACGCTCGTGTCGGCTAGAATTCGTACTCGTGCACATGCATCACTCTACACCTGTCAACGCCTGTTCATGAGCAGACTCATTGCCATTGGCACCAAGGAGGCACACATGTGGTTTCCACCTGTTTCCGCTGTTCTACTCGTCGCATTTCTCACGGCGTGTGCAACTGAGGCACCCACAGTACCGGCGACATCCGAGGATTCTCGGTCCGAAATGACCGGCTCGGACCGGGATGCACATGGATGCATCTCATCGGCAGGCTACTCCTGGTGCATGCGAACCAATCAATGTGAACGCCCATGGGAGCTTGCTCAGAAGCATGCCTTTGCGCAGACTGAAAAAGCATTCCACGAGTACTGCGACAAGGCCTCGCAGTAGGGAGCCCCCCCCTGTCTGTATATTTTGACAACTACCATGAGGAGAGCGGGTATGTCGCATGACAAAGCTGTCTCGGACCACTACCTGCACGGGGATCTACTCGAAGCCATTCAGACCGCCATAACCAGGCTCGGCAAGACGGTCGATAGTGTCACGATCGAAGACCTCGCGCCTGTCGATGAGTTTCATATTGGTGGGCGGGTGGCGACGGGAGATTTTCTCGGCCAGCTGAACTTTGTTGGACAGGACCATATACTGGATGTCGGCTGTGGTCTGGGGGGTGCTGCACGATTTGTTGCAAGCACATATGACTGTCATGTTGTGGGCATTGATCTGTCGCAGGAATATATCGACACAGGCAATGCCCTGTGCGCCTGGGTCGGGCTGGACAAACAGATCGCGCTTCAGCAAGGCAGTGCGCTTTCCCTGCCATTTCAGGATGCAACATTCGATGGCGGCTATATGATGCATGTGGGCATGAATATCGAGCCGAAATCGGAACTCTTCACCGAGATACATCGGGTGCTGCGCGCGGGGGCCTCATTCGGTGTTTACGACGTCATGCGGCACAAGGATGGCGACTTGGCATATCCGGTGCCATGGGCAACCGAAAGCCATACCTGCAAACTGGCAACACCGGATGAATACAAACAGGCGTTGACCAATGCGGGATTCGAGGTCACCAGGGAAAACAATCGCCGTGCGTTCGCGCTCGATTTCTTTCGAAAGATACACGCAAGAACAAAGGCTGCCGGTGGCCCGCCCCCTCTCGGCCTGCATACCCTGATGCAGGAGAGCACGGCCACCAAGATCGAGAATATGATTGCCAATATCACGGAAGATTATATCGCTCCCGTTGAAATCATCAGCAGGAAAGCTTGATGCCCGGGACACGCCCGGATCAGCAGACATACCGCACACCCTTTACCCCGCCGTTTGGGCAGTTCCGGAGACCCATGGTTTGAACAAACCCTCTGACGGCACCACGTTACGTGATCATTTTCTTGGGTGGCAATGTCGGATACGACAGTTGTCGATCCGCAAAATGGACGGCAGACCCACTTCTGGCATGCAACCGCAAGTGGTGTTGGCCGGCGCCGATACCACTACGGGTCCTGTCAACACCCTGATCGTCAAGTCCGACCCTCAGGAATCGACTGCGCAGTTTCGCCATATGGTGAAGAAAACACAGGATCCCCTGGAGCGCCGTGAAAGCGCCATGCACTTGCTCGCCAGCACCTATTACCAGCAACCTCAGGGATTCTCGGAGGATTTGACCGCACTGTTTTCCGTTGACAGCGAGATTCTGGCCATGCTGCTCAAGGCGGGCAGTTGTGTACTGGAATTCTCCCAGTTCAGCCAAAGCTATCGACTCCAGTGCCGGGTTCTGGAGTTAGCCGAAGACGACCCCGCATTCCAGGCGACGTACTGGCACAACAGCCTGTTCAATCCGGGCATGCCCGGCAAGGTCCGGGTGCTCTCGTTTCACCCTGACTGGGAACGTTCCTCCGCACACCCCACTGTTTCGTAAGGAAGCCTTGGTCGCTGTCCCAAGGTCAGCAGTCCAGCGTGTTGCGGCGCTCCCAGTCGCTGAGATGACCGGTGAAATCGCGCCACTCACCCATTTTCAGCTTCACGAACGCATCCACCAGCTCGGTACCGAGCGATTGCCGCAAAGCCTCACTGTTCTCCAGCAGACGCAGCGCATCCAGCAGGGACGCGGGCAGGCGCTTGGCGACCTCGATTTTGTGGCCGTCTTCATACATGTTGATGTGGAGGGGTTCTCCCGGGTCGCGTTCGTGCTCCACGCCGTCGAGCCCGGCAGCCAGGACACTGGCCTGCAACAAATAGGGATTGACCGCGCCGTCCATGAGACGAAGCTCGAAACGTCCTTTGTCGGGAACCCGGATCATGTGAGTACGGTTGTTGCCCGCGTAGGTTATGGCATTGGGCGACCAGGTGGCACCGGACAGCGTGCGCGGCGCGTTGAGGCGTTTATAGCTGTTCACTGTGGGGTTGAAGATTGCGCACAACTCTTCGGCGCTGTGCATGATGCCGCCGAGAAAATTGTAGGCAAGCCGGGACAGACCAAGATCATCGCTGTCATCGAGAAACAGGTTGCTGCTGCCATCCGGGCTCCAAACCGACACATGGGCATGACAACCATTGCCGGTGAGGTTGGCAAAGGGTTTCGGCATGAAGGTGGCGCGCAGCCCGTGTTGTTCCGCCAGCGCCTTGACCATGTATTTGAAGAATACGTGACGATCTGCTGTCTTCAGGGCGTCGTCGAAGTCCCAGTTCATCTCGAACTGGCCATTGGCGTCCTCATGATCGTTTTGATAGGGCCCCCACTCCAGCTCCAGCATGGCATCGCAGATCTCGCTGATAACCGGGAACTGGCGCATCAGTGCCTGCTGGTCATAGCAGGGCTTGGACTGGGTGTCGGCGGCATCGAAAATGGCCGTGCCCTCCTGGTTGACCAGGAAGTACTCGCACTCGACACCGGTCTTCATCCGGTAGCCACGTTCGGCCGCACGCACCAACTGGCGTTTCAGCGCCACCCGTGGAGAGGCTTCAACCTCACGACCGTCCATCCACAGGTCTGACGCCAGCCATCCGATCTCAGGCTTCCAGGGCAGCTGAATAAGGCTGTCGGGATCGGGAAGTGCAAACATGTCCGGATCGGCGGGGGTCATGTCCAGCCAGGCTGCAAAACCCGCAAAACCGGCACCGGCTTTCTGCATTCCGTCGATGGCACGCGCCGGGACCAGTTTTGCGCGCAGGTTTCCAAACAGATCAACGAAACTGACCAGAAAATACCGAATCCCCCGGTTCTTGGCCGTTTCAGAAAGACTGCTGCTCATGGGGTTCTCCTGTCAGGCGGGTATAGACACGGTTGAAATCATGAATTTGAACTCACGAGCCATTTCTGGATGGCCATTTCCAGTTGCACGGGTTGCCCGGCGAGCAAACCAGCATCGATGGTGAAAGGGCCGGACCCCGCAAAAGATGCCACGCGGCGTAGTGCCCGCTCCACCGGTTTGAGCCGGGACAGCCAGCGCCCGGCATCCTGGAAGTCGACCACGACGGTCGTTCTGCCTGATATCCGTACGCTCCGGATCTCGGACCAGGGCACGGCACCCACGCCCCATTCCGCGACTTGCAAACCTTCGGGCCCGACCCGAACCGCAACACCATCGCCACTTTTCAGCGCGTAGAACCTGGCCGCATGAAACACAACCACGACGATGCCGAGGGCCAGCAACATCTGAAACGGCAGTGAGATCCCCGCCACCAACAGCAGAATGGCAATGCCTGCAAGGGCCACAATGCCACCCGATACGATACGGTGGTTGACGTGTCGAAGACTATAATTGAACGTTGTCGTATCCAACGACATTTACTCCGGAGAGATCCGTCTCCAAGGCAAAAACGCGTCGCGCCCCCCACCCCGCGCGGCGGCGGGTGGGGGGATCGCCTATTGCGTCGACCAATGGCGCCGATCCGGCGCCAACCCACATGGCATCAACTACTTGAAGGACGACTCCTTGTGCGCATCCAGCGCCTCGACCAGAGTCTCGGCATTGGACATTTCCATCGCTTGTTTCAACTTTTCGGGATCGGAAAAAGTCTGTTCTTCCCGGTCAAGTTGTTTGTTCTCCATCTTGATCTGAAGCACATGCCAGATGACCCAGGATGCCAGGCCCAGCAGGGTCAGTAACATCTCGGTCCCCACGAAGGGGTACATGGGGCCGACTTCCAGCAGGTTGACGACCCAGGTTTCGATTCCAGTGGACATGTTGCAAACCTCCTGTTAGCCACTCTTCAGCAGACCACGCCGTTGGGCTTCTTCGACCTCGGCGTCGAACACGTCGGCCTCATCGAGGTAGCGGCCGTGGTATTCGCCGAGATCCAGACCGGCAAGCTCCACATGGGGCGGAATGCGCAGCATGTTCAGCTTCTTCAGCACTCCGGCCACGATCCATGCGGGCAGGAATCCCAGCACCCAGAACATAATCACGGCACCGAGGAACTGGCCGATGGGATTGATGCTGGCGTAATCGGGATTCATGGAAGACGGATAGCCCCAGAGCACGAAGCCAGCGATGCAGACGCCGAAGAAGCCGGCGTAACCGTGCACGGCCACCGCACCCACGGCATCGTCGATCTTGAACTTGCGCTCCACCCAATGGTGCAGCTTGTAGGCAAACACCACGCCCGCGGCAGCGATGAACATGGCCTGGATGGGGTGATAGAGGTCGTTACCCGCGGAAGCCGCGATGATACCGGCCAGACCCGATGAATAGGTCCAGAAAGCATCTCCCTTGGAGATGATGTAACCCATCATCAGACCACCGGACAGCGACATCAGGAAGTTGAGCGTGATAGCGGACGTGGTGGTCGGCGCCAGATAGATGTTGGTGGTCGACCAGAACGACTCGCTCATGCCAGCCGCCGCGCCGATATCGAAGATGGGGATGTTGCAGGCCACGTAGAAACCCCAGAACCCTGTATAGATCATAAACAATCCCACGGTCACCAGCCAGGGATTGTGCGGCACGATATTGCGCGGTGTACCGTCGGCTCTGAACTTGCCGATGCGCGGCCCCAGATGGAACAGCACGCCCAGAGCAAAACCACCCGCGATGGCGTGGATCACACCGGAAGCATAGGCATCGTGGTAACCCAGCAGTTGCACCATCCAACCATCCGGAGACCAGCCCCAGGCGGCATCGATGATCCAGGTAAACGAGCCGATCAGCACTGCCAGCAACCAGAATGCTCCGGAACGTATCCGCTCGATGACCGCACCGGAGACGATCGAAGCAGCGGTCCAGGAGAACAGCAGGAAGGCTGCCCAGAACACACCGTTGATACGCGCCCATCCCATGGTGTCGTCAGCGGTCAGGGTATCCTGAACCGGGGCGCCACCCATATGGGTACCCATCAACTCACTCCAGGGCGTGGCCCAGGGCGCGGCGTTGACACCACCGGTGATATACGGTCCGTTACTCCAGCCGAAATAGATCCACCAGCCGAAGAAATAGAAAGTGACAGTGACCAGAGGAATCACCATCGTATTTTTCATCAGTGTGTGCATCATGTTCTTGCGTCGTGATGCACCGACTTCATACATACAAAAACCAACGTGAATAAAGAACATGAACACCACGGTGATCCAGTAATAGACCTCCGTGAATATGATAGTCAATGCTCCTAGCTGGTCGGACATATGCTCGCTCCTCTTTGATGCAGTGCCACTATGGACAGTCCTCTTACACGCGCTGAACTCACCATCCCGGTCGACAGATCACAGTAAGACGGCGCGACCAGTGGTACAGCGCTTCGGTAAGTGGCAATCCCCCTCAGAACCTCCGCCCTGCACTTCACCGGCACAGGACAGGCCTTCTCGCTTTTCTTGCTTGTGCCTAGTGTCAGAACACCGTCCTGACACCGCATGACCGCCGAACCCTCACCGACGGTCACAATCATCTATAGTGGTAGAAGTTTCACAGAATGCAAATTTTTTACGTCGACCATACGACTGGTGCCCGACCTTATGGCCAACCCAAGAAACCGAACTGAAACGGCTCCAGGACCCGAAACCGGCCCGCGGATACAGAATCCGGCGACCCGGGGCGCACCGGAAAACGAACTGGAAATAGCCATCGGCCGACAGGTACGGGAATTTCGAAAGCAACTCAATATGAAGATGACGGAACTGGCCAGACAGGCCAGAGTATCGTCCGGTATGTTGTCAAAAATCGAAAACGGCCTCACCAGTCCTTCGCTGGCCACCCTGCGGACGCTATCCCAGGCTCTCAACGTGCCGGTCACCGCATTTTTCCGGAAATACGAGGAAGAACGGGACGTTTCATTTGTACGCAAAGGCCAGGGGCTCCACATCGAGCGGCGCGGAACCCGCTCCGGGCACCAATACCAATTGCTCGGACACACCGTAGGCAAGCAGGTGTTCGTAGAGCCCTATCTGATCTCGCTGACGGAGGAATCGGACGTGTTTCCGCTGTTCCAGCATCCGGGAGTGGAGTTCATCTACATGCTGGAAGGGCAGGTCACCTACCGCCACGGCGACAGAACCTACCAATTGACGCCGGGCGACGCCTTGTTCTTCGATGCCGACGCGCCTCACGGGCCCGAGGGGCTTTCGGAAGTCCCTATCCGCTTTCTGTCCATCATCATCGAACCAAGGACCACCGGATAAGGTGCTTGGGCTCGGAAATTTTCCTCTAATGCAACTTATTCCACTAGTAGTTGAATATCCACGATCGATGATCTAGTCTCGTGACACATGTCCAGTGCCCTGGCCGGAGGAGATCATGTGCGGAATCGCTGGAATCATGCTCAAACACGATGTCCCTGGTCTGATCACGGGGCAGGCACTGGTCGACATGCTCGACGGCTGCCAGCACCGGGGACCTGATTCCACTGGATTTGCACTCTACGGAGAGGTGGAGGAGGACCGGCTGCGGCTGCGGTTTTTTGTCGGCGAGGACCCGGAAGCCGGCGAAACGGTGGCACGGATTCGGGAGGCTCTCAGCGCCCAAGGTGCGACGATCGTGTCCGACCAGACGCTGGGAAACAACTATCGGGTAGTAGTCCGTTTTGAGGGGAATCTGCAGAAATTCTCCTATGCCATGGAGCACGCAGCCAAGGTCATCTCCATCGGCTCCAGCCTCGAGATCGTCAAGGATGTGGGCAGCGCCCACGATGTCGACGAACGTTACAACGTGCATTCCTTCGCCGGCACCCACGGACTCGGCCATGTACGCCTGGCCACCGAATCCGACGTCAAACCCGAAGCTTCCCATCCCTTCTGGGCCACCGGATTTGCCGATGTCGCCATCGTCCACAACGGCCAGATCACCAATTACTGGAAAATGCGCAGGCGTCTCCAGCAGCGCGGCTTCGAGTTCACCACCGACAACGACAGCGAACTGATCGCTGTCTACCTGGCCGACAAGCTGGCCCAGGGAATCGCTCTGAAAGAAGCCCTGCGCACCTCCATCGATGACCTGGATGGCACCTTCTCGTTTCTGGTCTCCACCCGGGACGAGATTGGCTACGCCAAGGATCGTCTGGCGGTCAAACCGATGATCATGTACGAAACCGACGATCTGGTCGCGGTGGCTTCCGAAGAGGTGTCTTTGAACCGTCTGTTTCCGGGCCAGGCGCTAAACACCATGGAACCGCCACCGGGAACCTACAACACATGGTCACGATAGATCTGGCAACGATCCAGGTACGCCGCGCCAACGAGCTGATCCGTGAATCCGGAGAAGCCGGCGAGGATGTCGAGGTCATCAATCCGGATGCCCGTCATCACATAGGCGTCGGTCTCACGTCGCCGATCCGGGTCAAGGTCCGCGGTTCCGCGGGCTACTTCTGCGGTGGACTGTCCGACCAGGCGCGGTTCGAAGTGGACCACAACGTCGGCTGGGGTCTCGGTGACAATATGTACACCGGCTCCATCGTCGTCGGCGGCAACGCCGGCGCCATTGCCGGTGTCGCGATCCGGGGCGCGGAACTGGTGGTCCGAGGCAACATGGGTTCGCGCGCCGGGCAGGTCATGAAGTCCGGCACTCTGTGTTGCGGCGGCAACGCAAACTTCATGGCCGGCTACATGATGTACGGCGGGCGCATCATCATACTCGGGGACTCTGGTGTGCGCGTGGGCGAAGACATGACCGGCGGCGAGATCTTCGTTGCCGGCAAGGTTCAGGATCTGGGCTCCGACGCCATCCTCACGGACATCTCCGCCGACGAGGCTGACGATATCAGAGCATTTCTGGATCGTTACCAACTTCCCTTCAAAGGTGGCCTGAGCAAAATCGTCAATGCCGGCAAGAAGTTGCGCTACGATACAGCGGAGCAACAGATACGCAGCATTCCTTTTTTCAGCTTCTCGGGCGACTGTGGTTACTGGAACGCCAAGGTGCAGGAGGACATCCACGTCAAATCCGGCAGCGGACGCTACCGGATCCGCGGCTACGGGGCGGCGCGGCCGCTGCCACATCTTGCCGACCTGGCTTTCAGAAAGGATCTGTCACACGTCGGTGAGACCCCCGACGTTGTTTCCAAGATACGGATGAGCACCGAGATTGGCGGTCTGCACGGCGCCAATTCGCTCAAGCTCAGCATGCCGGTGATGATCGCGCCCATGAGCTACGGGGCGATAAGCCGCTCCACCAAACAGGCGGTGGCGATGGCCTCGGCGATGTCGGATATCGCCGAGAATACCGGTGAAGGCGGGATGAGCGACGCTCAGCGCGACGCAGCCAAGCAACTTATTTTTCAGTGCCTGGGCGGCCGCCTGGGCTGGAACATTCATGACATGAAACGCGCCGACGGCCTGGAGATCTATATCTCCCAGGGCGCCAAGCCCGGCCTCGGCGGCCAGCTCATGGCCAAGAAGGTCACCCC
>CBDVAK010000045.1:0-16173 GCA_965371945.1 uncultured Candidatus Competibacteraceae bacterium | reverse complement strand
GTTACAAAGTCGATCGTGGCACCGCTGCGCAGATCACGGGATTCTCCAACCAGGAACTCATCATCCGTACAGGTGACAACTCACAACCCGGTGGCTCCCCGCTGTTCCACCGAGATTATGTGACAGGGGTTGCCGCGTCGCACACTCATCCATCACCTGTGGGCATCTCGGATGAAACGCGCAGCCGGTTGGAGGGTCCTCGGGGCTGGGCACGTCGCCTTTCAATACGACGCGTTCGCGCCGTACCCTTGGGTCGGGGTTCGGGATTGCGGATAACAATGCTTGCGTGTAGGGGTGCGCAGGCGTGGTGAACAGAGTTTCGCTATCGGCGAACTCCACGATCCTGCCAAGGTACATCACCGCCACCTTGTTGCTGATATGGCGGATAACCGCAAGGTCATGCGATATGAACAGGTACGAGAGGCCGAATTCGCTCTTCAGATCTTCGAGCAGGTTCAGAATCTGTGACTGTATCGACATATCCAGGGCCGAAACCGGCTCGTCGGCTACGATCAGTCGCGGGCTCAGGGCCAGCGCTCGGGCGATGTTGATGCGTTGCCGTTGCCCACCGGAAAACTCGTGCGGGTAGCGTTCGCAGGCGTCCCCCGGCAGACCCACATGTTCCAGCAGCTCGAACACCCGGGCGCGACGTTGGGCACGCGTCCCGACTTTGTGGATCAGCAGGGGTTCTTCAAGGATCGCACCGACCTTTTGGCGCGAATCGAGCGAGGCGAACGGGTCTTGAAACACCATTTGCATGTGGCGTCGAGCGTTGCGCATTTCCCTGGTACCAAGCGCGAGAAGGTCCCTGCCGCTGAAGGCGATGCTGCCCTGAGTTGGCTGCAGCAGCCTTAGTACCAGCCGTGCCAGGGTCGACTTGCCGCAGCCGCTCTCGCCGACGATACCGATCACCTCGCCTGTTTCCAGAGACAGGTTCACTTCGCTGACCGCGTGGATGTGCGCCCGCCCGCCATCGACCGGGAACGTCTTGGAAAGGTTGCGAACCTCCAGCAGTGGCGTCATGTGTTTGGATACCAGCAGGCGTAACGGTGTGACCCGTTGCCCTCCAGCCGAGGCCGCTCTTTGCGGCAGCGTGATCTGACCTTGCCGCAGCGAGTCGAGAAATAGCACCCTGCCGGGCGTTGGCCGATCTCCGGGACCATGCCGGGAATGGTTGGCAGCCGCCCCTTGCTGGAGCTGAGGCTGGGTATGGATTGCATCAGACCGCGGGTGTAGGGATGGCGGGGGGCAGCGAACAGAGTGTGTACATCGGCGCTTTCTACGACCCGGCCCGCGTACATGACCACCACGCGCTGACAGAATTCGGCGACAACACCAAGATCGTGCGTGATGACCAGCATTGCCATGCCGAGCTCGTCACGCAGCGTCGCAAGCAGCTCCAGTACCTGCGCCTGGATGGTGACATCCAGCGCGGTGGTTGGCTCATCGGCGATCAGCAATACCGGGTCGCACATCAGCGCCATCGCAATCACAACCCGTTGACGCAGGCCACCGGACAGCTCATGCGGGAACTGTTCAAGGCGTCTTTCGGGGACGCTTACCCCAACCAGCTGCAACCGCTCCAGGGCTTTGGAACGGGCGGCTTCGTAGCCCACGCGACGGTGCAGGCGGAGTGCTTCGATCAACTGGTAGCCGACCGTGAACGTCGGGTTCAGGCTGGTCATCGGCTCCTGGAAGATCACCCCGATGCGGTCACCGCGAAGCGCACGCAACTGCCGCTCGGTGAGCGTAGTCAGTTCCTGCCCGTTCAGGCGCACGCTTCCGCCATCGATGAAACTTGGAGGTGAGGGCAGTAGCTTGACTATGGACATCGCAGTTACGCTCTTGCCGCAACCGGACTCGCCGACCAGGCCTACGGCCTCGCCGGCGGCAACATCGAGTGACAGATCCTCGACTACCTGTAAACGCCCCGACTCGGTGGCGAAGCTGACGCAAAGTTTTTCAATCGAAAGCAGTGTCATCGGCAGGTCGGCGCAAACAGGCGGGTCGGCATTGCCGACCCGCGGTTTGGGTGGATCATTCGAACACTATGCGTGGAAAGTAAAATGACACGACCCAGTTCGGCTGGTCCACGATTTCGCTGATGCGCAGGTCACCGCACACGCTGCAAAGCATGTACGCATCGACTGCAGCCAGTCCATGGCGTGCGGCGAGCAGGTCGATCATGCTGCTGACGGCGGCACGCGCACCGGTCATCAGATCCGGTCCGATCCCGGTTGTTACCTCGTATCCGCTGGCGTCAAGATGGCGGGAAACCGGGCCGGGCGTGGTGAAACGCGGGAACGCGAGGTTCTCGCCTTTTACCAGCTCCAGTTTTGCGACTACCAGCATCGGGCTTTCGATGGCGGTCCCGCAGACTTCGCCGTCACCCTGGCAGGCGTGAGTATCGCCGACCGAAAACAGCGCGCCGGTACACTCAACTGGCAAATAGAGTTCCGTTCCGCAGGCCATATCGCGAATATCCATATTGCCGCCGACGCGTCTCGGCGGCACCACGCTGTGCACCCCGCTCTGTGCCGGGGCCAGCCCGATGGTGCCGGCGAATGGCTTCAGCGGCACCCGTGCCTGGTCGCTGAACATTGCGGGTTCAAGTCGCACCGGGTCGTATTTCCAAAGCTTGAGAGCAGGTTCGGAAAACTGATCGGCCAGCAAGCCAAAGCCGGGAATATTGGCCGTCCACCCCCAGCCCGAGGGCTGGTAATCCAGCAATGTCACTTTCAGGCTGTCGCCGGGTTCGGCCCCGTCTACGAAGACGGGGCCGGTTACCGGATTGACCCGTGCAAAATCGAGTCTGCTCAGGTCTTCCAGGGTGGAGTCGGGGGCCAGTTGGCCCCCGGAAGAGTCGACGGTGTCGAAAGCCACCGTTTCGCCCGGCGCCACTGTCAGCACCGGCGGCAGGCTGTTGTCCCAGCCGACATGGGCATTCTCGGAGTGGATAGTGTGATTGCAGTCCATCATTCCTTTGCATCCACGACGTCGTAGTGAACGGGGATGTGCACCGGGTCCACGAATATTGCGTCCGGCCCCACGATCCGTTTGGTGTGCGTGGTGAACCGCTGTTCATTGAAAACAGGAGCCCAGGGCGCGTCGTCCATGATGCGTATGAAGATAGAGCGCCACAGCTCAATACGCTTGTCCGCATCGGCCGGATTGGTCATCGCATCAGCCTTGCGGGCCTCGGCGTCCAGTTCCTCGTTGCAGTACCAGGCCCAGTTCCAGCCACCTTCCACCGCGCCGCCACAACCCAGGATGGGGCCATAGAAGTTCGAAGGATCGGGGAAATCCGCGATCCAGGCCATGCCGCCGGACCAGATCATCGGTGCCTGATCGGGCTCGCCACCCGCGGCGATCACGTTCGCCTGGGCCAGCGACTTGATCTGTGCCTTGATACCGATGGCCGCCAGATCCTGCTGAATGGCCTGGGCGATCCGCGGGTTTGGATCGGTATTCATCGCGAACAGCTCGGTCTCGAAGCCGTCGGCAAATCCGGCCTCGGCGAGCAGTTTTTTGGCGCCCTCGGGATCATAGGGGTAGCCCTCGTAGTTCGGGTCGTAGCCGGGCATGGCCGGCGGCAACGGCTGGTTGGCGGGCACCGCGCGACCGTTGATGATACGCACGACGCGGTCCTTGTTGATCGCCATGTTGACGGCCTGTCTGACCTTGACATTGTCGAAGGGCTTCATGTTCACGTTCATGGTGACGTAGCCGGTGTGCAACTGGCCGCCCTCGACGACCACACCGTTGAACGAGGGGTCATTCTTGACCTTCAGAAAACTGGCCGGTGGAATACCGTCTCCGAGCATGTCCACTTCGCCGCGCTCAAGGCGCAGTAATGCCACCACCGGTTCCTGGCCGACCTCGAAAACGATGCGGTCGAGTTTGGGCTCGTCCGGACGGTGATAGTTGCTGTTCTTGGCAAACACGACACGTTGGCCGAGGGTCCATTCCTCGAGCGAGAAAGCACCGGTTCCAACCGGTTTCTTGCCGAAATCGGCACCTTCCGCAGCGACAACTTCCTTGGGTACCACCGAGGCGAAGTTGAGCGCCAGCACGTGCAGAAAGGTAGCGTCCGGGGTGCTTAAGGTAATCTCAACCGTCAAGTCGTCCAGCACCTTGACGCCGCTTAGCGTTTTCGCCTTGCCCGCTGCCAGCTCATCGAAGCCCGCGACGCTTGCGAAAAAACCTTGCCCCGGGCTCAGGGTGGTCGGGTCGATCGTGCGTTCCAGGGAATACTTGACGTCCGCTGCGGTCATTTCGCGGCCGTTGTGGAATTTGACTCCCGGGCGCAGCTTGAAGGTGTAGACCAGGCCGTCATCGGAGATGATGTAGGACTCGGCGAGGTCCGGTTTCAGCACTGTCGTGCCCGGCTCGTAGTCCATCAGACCGTCGAACAGGCTCTTGATCATCGACCAGTTCTGCCAGTCATAGCCGATCGCCGGATCCAGCGTTGAAATGTCGTCCTTGTAGGTGACGACCATCGACTTTTCCGCGAAAGCCGGTGCGCATATCAGCGCCATGGCGCTGAGCGTTCCGATCGCGGCGGTTTTCAGTCGTTTGATGCACATCAGTTGTTGCTCCTTTGGGGTTGTAGTCGCCATTGCTTTTCGCAACGGTATGACACCTTCGTCTTATCTAAGCCGGATACGCCGGTCGATCAACGGCGTTACCAGGTCGGCAAGCAGATTGCCCAGTACGATGGCGGTCGCCGCGACCAGTGTCACTCCCATGATGATCGGGATATCGACCCTCTGGATGGCCTGCCAGGCCAGCTGCCCGATTCCGGGCCATCCGAATACGGATTCCACCACCACCGCGCCGCTCATGAAAATGCCGATGTCGAGGCCGATCATGGCGATGACCGGGAGGATAGCGTTGCGAAAGGCGTGCACCAGCACTACCCGAGGCATACTGGCGCCTTTGGCGCGCGCAGTGCGGATATAGTCCTGGCTCAGTACGTCGATCATACTTGAGCGCATCATGCGCGAGTACCAACCTCCTCCCAGCAGCCCCAGTGTCAGTGCCGGCAGGACCAGGTGGCGGAACTCTCCATAACCACCGATCGGGAACCAGGCAAGCTGCACCGCGAATACATATAGCAACAGAATACCGACCACGAACTGTGGCGTTGAAACGCCGACGAAAGACAATGCCATGATTGCTTTGTCTGTTTTGCCGCCACGCTTCACCGCCGCATAAATGCCCGCCGGCAAACCGATCGCCAGTTCGCAGACGATTGCACCCAATAACAATAGCAGGGAGGCTGGAAGTCGCGACATGATCAGTTCGCTGACTGACGATTTCTGAATGTATGAACGGCCAAGATCCCCCTGCAGCAAATTCCACAGATATTTGAGGTATTGCTGGTAGAGCGGCAGGTCGAGACCCAACTGGCGGCGTATGCTTTCGACGGTTTCCGGCGTCGCGCTGCGCCCGGCGATCTGGCGTACCGGGTCGGCCGGCACCAGGTACAGCAGCACGTAGGTAATCACACTGATGCCAAGCATGATCAGCAGCGCCTGGCCAATTCGGCTGAGCACGTAGCGGGTCATTACCGTCGGCCTCGCTGGGTGGGGTCGAGGAGGTCGCGCAATGCGTCTCCGACCAGGTTGAACGACAACGCCAGCACCATGATGGCGACGCCCGGCAAGGCGACCAGCCAGATTGCAGTGGCAAAGTAGGTCTGGTTCTCGTAGATGATGTTGCCCCAACTCGGTGTGGGTGGCTGTACGCCAATACCGAGGTACGAGAGCGTTGCTTCGAGCAGCACCGTGGTGGCGATGCCCAACGTGCCCCACACCAGCACCGTGGGCAATAAGTGTGGCACGATATGCACGAACAGCATGCGTGGCCAGCCGGCACCAAGACTGCGACAAGCCTCTATGTACTCGCGTTCGGCAAGCGCCTTGGTTTGCGTATAGATCACGCGCGCAATCTGCACCCAGTTCACCATCGCGATGATCAAGGCCACGATCCACAGGCTGGGCGAGAAGATTGCCGCCAACGTGATGGCCAGCAACAGCGCCGGAAAAGCCATCATCAAATCGGTGAATCTCATCAGGATGGTACCAATCCAGCCTTGCATGTAACCGGCCGTCACCCCGATCAGGGTGCCGATCAGTACCGCGGCGCCGTTCGCGACCAGGCCGATCAGTAACGAGGTGCGCGCACCGTAGATCATCCGTGACAGCAGGTCGCGACCCAGCAGGTCGGTCCCCAGCCAGAATGTTTCGTTGGGGGGCAGCGGGGCGCCTTCGAGCGTCAGGCCTTCGAAAAACTGCTTATCCGGCGGATATGGGGCTACCCAGGGTGCGAACACGGCGCACAGTACGATCAAAGTCACCACCACAAGGGCGCCCATGGCCAGCGGCTGACGCAGAAGATTAGCCAACAGTTTCATGACGAGTGGGTCAGTCCGTTCCCGGCGGCCACGTCAGCGGCGGCCCGGGCACTCGCCAGACCGCCGGGCCTGTTGTCGTCCGGCTGCCACGCTACGTGTGCTTTGCGCAGGCAGCAGATGTCGAAGCCGGATGACCCATGCATGTACGCTTTCATCTAGCCCTCCCGTGGATGAACCAGGCCGGTCGGACCGACTCGCGCCGGTGTCGCGACCCAGAGAACAGTATAGCCGTGCCGGCGGACGGGCTCCGGTGGCAGCCGATGCCGATACGGAACGTGTCTGGAAAGGCGGCTGCTTCCAGGCTGGAACGAGTCCGGGAAGAATCGGTCGTCCCCACGATCGCGCATGTTCTACCCTTGAACCAGGTGCCTGCTGAAAACACAACGGAGATCGTACCGTGCTGACTGCCGTTACACGCGAGGTAAATGTAGCCATAGACAACTGCGAACTGTCTTTTCTATCCAGAACCAGGATCGATATTGATCTCGCACTGGAACAGCATCAGCAGTATCAGTCTGCGTTGTCTTCGCTCGGATGCGAGGTCGTGACCCTGCCGACGGAACCGGATCTGGCGGATTCGGTGTTTATCGAGGACACCGCGGTCGTTCTGGACGAGATCGCGGTGCTATGTCGGCCAGGGGCGGCCTCGAGACGGCCGGAAGTTGCAGGTGTCGAGGGTGTTTTGCAGAAATATCGGTTGCTTGCGTCGATCCGGCCGCCGGGCACTCTGGAAGGCGGCGACCTGCTCCGCATCGACAAGGTCATCTATGCCGGACTCTCCGCACGTTCGAATCGCAACGGAATCGAACAGTTGCGCGGCATCGTTGTGGACTATGGATATTCCGTGGAGTTAGTGGAAACAGAGCAATGTCTGCACTTGAAGTCCGCTGTTTCGGCAGCTGCACCTGGCATGCTTTTGATCAACCCGGACTGGATCAGCAGGTCCCCTTTCGCGGCCTACGAACTGATCGATGTCGACCCGCAAGAAGCACACGCCGCCAACGCACTTCTGGTGAGACAAAGCCTGATCTATCCCGCCTCGTTTCCGCGCACCATGGCAAAACTGTTGGCCCATGGCATTGATGTGGTACCGGTCGACCTGTCCGAATTGCAAAAGGCTGAAGGCGCGGCTACCTGCTGTAGTCTGATCTTTGCGGTGTCATGACCCTTTTCGGTCCAGGGAGCATGCGCTCTGCCGGATTGATCGCCTAGTGCACTAACATGGAGTGGCCGGCCGTGCCAGTCCTGCCAGTCCGGTGGCAGCGGCCCGCTGTTTGGCAACTGTGTTCGCCACGCCCACAGGTCGCCCCGGCGGCAGGGTATAGAGGCCACCAAGATTGTGAGTAGTCGTCAGCGTGGTCAGCCATTTGTCCCACCAGAAGACCCAGCAATGGTTCCAGCAGCACCACTGCCAGTCGACGTCCATTTTCGGTTGGTAGGTGCGCGTTGCCACCAGGTCTGCGTAGGTCTTGGCTAACTTGTTACTGACATAGGTATTCTTGGCCGCTGTACACTGCGCTGCGCAGCTGCACGAAATTCCGAGTGCCGCCATCAGCAGGAACAGGGCTTCCAGCATCACCAGAACTTGTGCCAGCCGCTCCGGAAGATCCTGCATGCGCCCCATTCCGGCGTTCATCGCTTCATCCGGGGGCAGCAACAGCTCCGGTGCCCAGGCGATTGACGGGGCCTTCACCCTGTCTGATCCTGGCGCGGCCGCCGGTCGCCCCCCGCAATATCGTGCCGACGGGTAAACGAGGGGAGTCGGCAAGCTGTCCTGCCCGTGGCCGGCGGCTTCACGAAACAGATCGGCGACAACCGAGTACTCGAATGCAGTGTCGGTCATCACGCTGACCGCTCCGTCCAATGCCGCCACTACCTTGGGCTTGGGCGTCACATTGGGTTCGCGGATCGCCAGGCTGCTGGCGCCACTGATAAGGACGCCAGCCAGGCCATCGAGCGCCAGAATCAATTCTTCCAACGCCTCGGCGCGAACGAACTCATCCGCGTCTCTGTCCTCCAGGAGCTCAAGTGCCAAGACCGCGGCAGCGGCGTGACCGGCGACCGTGTCAGTCCAGTCTCCGTGGGCGCTGCGGTCAACCTCGGCTATGACGGAACCCAAACCGCTCAACGTCTTTGCGATAGCGCCAAACTGATCGATCGCACCCTTGCAATCCTCGATGCTCTGCGCCGCTTTTCTCAGGTACGGTGATACGACCTCAAACACAGGCCCCATCTTGAATTTTCTGAACGACATTCCGGTTCTCCCTTTCACGGTCGCTGCAACCCCTCGCATCGACACCATGAGCCCAAAGGTCAATCAGCCTGCCCGTGCGCCGCATCAATTTGTGCCGCAAGGCTTGGCGGAGATAGTCCAGTTGAACCTGTCGTACAACAGGACACGGAAAAAATCATGCGCCTCCATGACTAAATCGTCAACGAGCAGACCTGCAGGCAGTACAGCTGCAGTTGCCTCGGCGAAGCCAACGACAGGCTAAGAAACCACTGGATTACCATTGAACGCGCCTGCGCTTTGGCGCAACGCCAAGTACAGTCTATTGTCGATGGCGCCTTGCGGTCATCCAGACCCGGGGTTCCGGTCACCACCCCACTGTTTGAATCAAGCCGCGCTGCCACGAAAATATCCGCAAAGCGCCGCAACTCTTTCCAGCGTCGGTTTGGGCGATTGGTTAGATTTCATTTCCCCTATATCAGGTAACGATCTATATCGAGGGAGCCATGGAAGACGCCCACAATATCTATTCTTCCTGATTCCTTAGTCCACCTTATTTCTGCCATGATCGAATCCGGTGCCCCATTTCCTCATTGGAAATAGTTCTCCCTTCATCCGAATCCATCAGACCCCGTTGGATCATCAGATTAAATGCCAGCTCCCTCAGGATTTCGTCATACGAGCTGTCATCTGGTTGATCCTGAATCAGTTTTGTAAGTTCATCTTTGACTGTAGCCATGTGTTCCTCCTTCCCTGAATTGATTCTAGCTCCTATAGCCAAAAAATGAAATCTAACGCCGCAAATCACTGGCGGGAGAAAGCAGAGCGACGAAGGAGCGGCGGTTTTTACCGTCCGCGTGCATTTGCCTTGTTATGTGCTATTCAAGGGCATATATCTATATTTACTACACTTAGGTTTGTGGCGAATTATTCTGTTCTAATTTTCGGGTAATGCCTCAAATTCCTTTTTCTTATTCTCAAACCAATCTTTCATTGCTTTTGGATTTTTCATAAGCTCTTGCATATCGTTCATTGCTTTAAGATGTGGTTCATCTTTTTTTTGGAACATTTCCACGCCATGTTGTTTGCTCATTTCTGCAATTTCTTCAAAAGAGTTGGCATGAAATTCTTTGTCGCACGCACCGCCGAGTTGGTTGCAGTTCATTGTTTTCATATTGTTTCTCCTTTTGGCTTAATACACATAACAGTAATGAGTATGGGGACATCGTCCGCACAATAACACGGCTATTGTCCCCATATGCCTCAACTGAAATGTTTGGCTGGTGGGGTACACGAGGCACCCGTGCGGAGACTTATGCTCATGCTTCCTGTGGTTTGCCACGATGTGCTCTTTGAATACCGCTGCTCCCGGGGCGCAGGACGGATCGCGAAATACGGAATGTTTGCCACTCTCAATCAGAAGCAACAGGCATCGTTGCATTGTACGCATTTCGACGCACGTAGCTTAGTCTGGACCCGACTTGTCAGCAACAACGGATTGATAAGCGCATCAGGAAGGCTTGTAGAGCAAACTCGCAGGTCTGATGCCGGGAAGCTGGTTGCCGGTAGGTGTCTGTCATCAGCCGCTACTGAGCGCCCGCTGTCGTTATTATCGTCGACTCACCGGGCGGGTTCTCAGCGTCCGCTGTCGGAACCGTTAGTGTGAAATAGATCCCACCGCTGGTGAACGAACGCCTGGCCTGGGGTTGGCCAGCCCCCTGCAAGAGACGAGTTCTGTCGGTGCATCTTGCCCAGCCGGGAGAGTGAGGACTTTTGCAACGAATAGCATCGGATATGTTTGGCAGCCCGATCTATTCACTGGCGGCGCTGAACTGCAGAACGCCTGCATATAGTGCCGCGATCTGGTCGGCGGCAAGATAGTTACCCTGGCTGCCCTGCCGACTGCAGGCCAGACGATAGAGGTTGGCGGGTTGGCCGCTCGAGAAATAGTAGCTGGTGATCGTCAGCATATCGATGGGGCGCTCGCTGGCGAGCTTCAGCGGGCCGCTGGATGCCAGCAGGTAGCGGTTGCCGGCGTCCACGAATACATCCCGGCCGATTCGGGTTTTCTCGATGCGGTAGTCCCCGGGCGGGATGATGCGGGATTCTCCGGTCAGGTCACGGACTTCCAACAGACAACGCACTGTTGAACCGCGCTTTGCCCGCGCGTCGCGGCGGAGTTCGGCTTTGGTCCGGTTGGGCGGTATCTGCACGGGGACCAGCAGAGTCATGGTCGAACCCGGTGCCAACCAGTAGCCCCGGCGACTTTGCGAACCCGTGGATTGACAGCCGGCAGCGAGCGCTATCATCGCCAGCAGTGGTACGGTCAAACTCAGCCGCGCGACATTTATCCGTGGTTGCGATCGGCGCATGGTAGAACCTCTGAGGCTGCGATAGCGGGATTCTAGCGCAACGTGGTGGCACGAGGCGCTACGGGCGTGGATGATGGTCGGGCAGTGGAGCGGGGCAGGGCTGATGAGCGGACACTGGCAGCGGTTCGACTACCGCTTGCGACGGAGGACGGCGGATCGGGCGACGTTGGGGCTGCTGGTGCTGAGCACCGACGCCACCATCGAACCGGAGTGGCGCATGCTGTTTGCCGATGTGCCGGGGGTCGAGTTCCATGTCGCCAGGGTTGCGTGCGACAGCGAGATCAACACCACCAGCCTGACGGCGATGGAGGGCAGGTTGGATGGGGCGATGGCAGATTTGCTTCCCGATATCCATCTGGACACCGTGGCCTATGCCTGCACCTCTGCCAGCCTGTTGATCGGGGAACAGGTCGTCGCCACCGTCCTGCGCGCATCCAAACCCAAGGTTCCGGTCACCACTCCACTGACCGCCGCCAAAGCCGCATTTCGCGCCTTGAATGCAGGTCGAATCGCTTTGCTGACTCCCTATGTCGGGGAGATCAATGACAGACTGCACGTTCATTTTCAACAGGCCGGATTCCCGGTGACGGCCATGGGTGGTTTCTTCAACTCGTCGGATCCCGAGGTCGTGCGGATCGACCCACAGTCCATACTGGCTGCTTCGAGGCGGCTGGCGCATAAGGCCGATGTTGATCTGCTGTTCATCGCCTGCACCGCGCTGCGGGCCAGCGCGCTGGTGCCACGACTGGAGCGTGAACTGGGCATGGCTGTTACCACCAGCAACCACGCCATGGCCTGGCACGCCCTGCGTTTGGCCGGGGTCGGGGATCGGGTATCGGACCGTGGCAGCTTGTTTGATTGCGCGCTGCCGGTCGATGATCATGGTGTGAGCCCGGACTGAGCAGTTCCCGCCGGCGGCGGGGTTGGCTCGCACGGCTTCCACGGATACTACAACAGGAGCGTACATGCACCCCCTGGTGATACTGATGGCAGTGGTCGGTGGCGCGATCCTGCCGCTACAGGCGTTGATCAACGCCCGGTTGGGGGTTTTCGCGGGCGGTTCGGTTTGGGCGGCGACCATATCTTTTGCCGTGGGTTGCAGTGGCCTGATTCTGTTTCAAATCCTACGCGGTGCCTCGTTGCCGGTGGCCTCGCTGCCAGGGGCGCCGTGGTGGGTATGGATCGGTGGCTTTCTGGGCGCCTACTACGTCACCGCGGTTACCTACACGGTGCCGAAGCTGGGCGCCGTGGTGCTGGTGACGCTGGTGATACTCGGACAGTTACTGGCCTCATTGTTGCTGGATCACTATGGCGTCATCTCCGATCAGATCAGGCCGGTCACCTGGCAGCGGGGATTCGGTGTGATGTTGCTGTTCGCCGGCGCTTGGCTGGTGGTGCGCGGCTGAGGCCGAGGTCAGAATGATGACTCGCCAGCGACATCGACACGCAGCGTATCGCGTAGCGTCATCTCCAGAGCTTCCAGCGCTACCCCTGATTTCGCCACCAGCGCCAGGCTGCCCCCCGGGATCGGCATCAGCACGCCGGTCAGCCCCGGGCCCCGCAGACGGGTTCGGGTGGCCACCTTCTGACCCGGCATCACCAGCGCTGAGACGACATCGTCACCACTGGCCACCATGATGTGTGCAGCGGTACGTTTGCGAATCTGGCAAAGATCAGCGAACACCACGCTGTCCAGCGCTGGCGCACCCAGTGCCACGCCCAGCGGTCGCAGCACCTGGTTGACCCTCTGCAGTGAAATTTCGTTACCACTGGCGCGTTGTTGCCGGTCCAGGGTCGCTTCCGCCACCACCGCCGTTGGCAGTGACTGGTCCCACGGCGGGCTCAGCACCGTGCCGGCAACAATCACCGCGAGCATCAGGCCGGCGGCGATCGCCAGCAGGGCCTCAACTCGCGGTCGGCGGTGTGCCCGCCGGGGCAGCTCATCGAACCCCCGGGCGAGCAGGATCGTGGGCTCGAGGTCTCCGGGAGGCTCGATCATGAAGGCTTTCTCGAGATCCGATTCAAACCCTGCCTGCTTGACCGTATGATCGGCGCAGGCCCGGCACTGGTGCCGATGGCGAGTAAGCCGCTGGTCCCCGTCCCGGGGGTCGATCAGCAGGCGTCTGCGGTATTCCAGGCAATTCATGATGTGCTCACCACTTTGTTTACGTCGGGTCCCTCGCCGGACAGCCTGTCCCTGAGTATGCGTCGGGCACGGTAGAGACGTTGATCGACGTTGTTGCGCCGGATTCCGAGAAGTTCCGCAATCTCATCTCCCGTATAACCACCGATGACTTGCAGCGCCAGGGGCTCCCGGTATCGTAGCGGCAGTGCCGCAATGGCTCTTCGCAGTGTCTGGATCTCGGCGGCCGCGACCGGGTCGCCGAGATTTCCGGGCAGCGTGTCCGGTTCCGTATCACATGTTTCCCGGCGCTCCACGGCGTGACGGAGAAACTCGCGCCGCGCCGTTGTGAACAGCCAACTACGGGCCTTGTGTTCGTCCTGCAGATTCCCGAAGCTGCGCCAGCCACGCATGAAAGTTTCCTGTACCAGATCCTTCGCCTGCGTTTCATCTCGGCATAACCAGTAGGCATAGCGGTAGACCTGTCCGGAAAGTGCACGAACCAACAATTCGAACCGTCCACGGGAGTCGTCCGACATAGCCCTGGTTTCCGCACCCCGTTGTGTGCCGGCCCACCGGTCCGCAGCAGCTGTGTTGCGGATCGGTGAGTCTTTGCGGGTTTCCCTGATAGCGGGATATCCGGTGAGTTCCGGGCCCATTCAGTGGCTCCGCGACGGTGTGCTCGGCAGGCCCTGCCGGGGCCACACCCTGAAGCTCATGTTCG
Organism: uncultured Candidatus Competibacteraceae bacterium; assembly: GCA_965371945.1. GTDB lineage: Bacteria > Pseudomonadota > Gammaproteobacteria > Competibacterales > JAHEDQ01 > CBDVAK01. Next base: position 2,307 of record CBDVAK010000045.1, on the reverse strand, counting down.
GCAGCGACAAGGTGAACTTGTTGCCCGCACCGGCAACCGCCAGCACTGCAGCGCCGGCCAGGTAGGCGAGTTCCCTTTTGATGCCATTGAGGTTGGCGATCAGGGTTGCGTCCATGCTCAGCTTGGCGCCCAGGTACCATAGCAGCACACCGGCTACGACAACCCCGAGTGCCCGGGGATTGACACCCGACGCCAGCAGCAGTCCCAGCGGCAATAGCAGCCAGCCGCTAGTGTCGAAGCTTTGAATTCCAGCCAGCCCGGCAAAAGCGCCGCCCACGATCAGAGGCAATGCAACCGACAATCTCAGCAGCAACCCCAGGGCGTTCCAGTCCGGAGCGGGCCGTTGTGGGTCGCTCCTTGCCAGCCGGTGGTCGAGACTGATCGCGCCTGACCCGAGGTTGTAGATCACCAGGGCCAATCCTGACAGTCCGATATCGCGTATCTGTACCAGCATGGCAGGGGCCGTGAACGTTGCAGCCTCGATGCTGACGCCGGTTGCGGTCACCACCGGCAGTGCCATCACAAAGGTCCACAGCATCAGCGCCCAGATCAGCGCGATTGGTCGCACCAGCAGCCCCGCCACCAGCATCAGGCCGGTGACCAGTTCGAATGCTGACAACGTGGTCAGAAATGCCCATGGGGTCAGCCAGTCACCGAAGCGACCGGTAAACAGATACTGGGCAAAAAACTCGTTGATATAACCGTGCGGGCTGGTGTAGACGGCAAGGATGCCGGCCTCGCGGGCAGGATCCAGCAGTTGCTGCAACTTGTTCCAGCCGCCGATTGCGAATACCAGACCCAGACCCACCCTGAGTGTCAATGCAGAGACCTGGGGATGTGGCGTGCGTCGTGTGGTTGTCATGTCTGTGCCTCCGGGGGCAGGCGGGTTGTTTCCACGGAAAAGCTCGGCTCAGTGACTTTCATACGGGTCACGCCCCCCTTTTGGAGGCAGATTCGGCCTCAGAACCAGAACTCGGTCGCTTCGCCGTGTGCTTGTTCGGGCGACCGCACGCAGTTGGTTCTGAATCTGTTCGATTCGCTGCTCCAGTTCGGCGATCTTGTCCTGCGTTCCCTGGTCAGTACTCGCGTAGGCACTGCTGGTAGTCCAGAATGCCAACAGTGCGGCCAGCATGGCCGGAACCACGATCAGCGTGGTTTTTTGCAAGCTGGGTGTACGGGGGTCTGTGTGTGTCATGTTATGGATCTCCTCCAACCGGTCGGGTTGCAATCGACGGACTATCGATTGTTGTGCTGTTGCGGTTGTTATGAGAGAAGACCCGCAAGCGTGAACATTTCTTACAAAGATAAAGGGGACGCAACCCTTTTTCGGAGACGAAAAAGGGTTGCGTCCCCTTTACCACCAGGTTGAACGCTGTCATCGAGGTGGCGGTGCCGGTCTTCGGGCTGGCGCTGCTGGGCTATCTGGCCGCCAGGCTGGGATGGTTCTCAGAGCAGATGGCTTCGGGGCTGGCCCGCTTCGTGTTCGACTACGCCGTGCCCCTGTTGCTGGTTCGTGTACTGGCTTCAGCGCAGTTACCCGACACACCGCCGCTGCAACTCTGGCTCAGCTTTTACGTGCCGCTGTTTACCATCTATGCGCTCGGCATGCTGGTCTCGCGGCGTGTTTTCGGGCGGGATTTTATGGGCCAGACCATCACCGGATTTGGCTGCGCCTTTGGCAACACCATACTGCTGGGTTTGCCATTGGTACTGCTGGCATTTGGTGATGCCGGGGCCCTGCCGTTCTTTCTACTGATTTCGGTGCATGGCCTGCTGATTTTCACTCTTACTACGGTATTGCTGGAGCTGGGGCGCAATCGCCAGACGTCCTTGGCCAGGATCCCCCTGCAGGTCGGCAAGAGCCTGCTCACCAACCCGATCATGCTCGGTATTTTTGCAGGGCTGGCTCTCAACTGGACCGGCTACAACCTGCCTGGTCCGGTTGATCGTATCGCCGAGTACATGCAGCAGGCAGTGACACCCTGTGCGCTGTTTTCCCTGGGTGCTTCGCTGAACCGCTACGGTTTTGCAGGACAACTGAAACAGACCCTGTTCGTGACGGCCATGAAGAATCTGGTGTTGCCGGCGGCGGTGTGGCTGGTCGCGGGTGTGGTGTTCGAATTGCCCGCGTTGTGGGTGATGGTGGCGGTACTGACGGCGGCACAACCTTGCGGTGTCAATTTCTACCTGTTCGCACAGCGCTACGAAGTGGGAAGCGCGCTGGCCACTTCCTCGGTATTCGTATCCACCGTGTTGTCGATGTTTACCCTGTCATTGCTGCTTTATCTGTTCCATCTCTGAAAAGGG
>CBDVAK010000044.1:0-16242 GCA_965371945.1 uncultured Candidatus Competibacteraceae bacterium | reverse complement strand
ACCGGCATGCCGCGGGTACAATTATACCGGTTTTGGCTCCGCCATGTGGCGGACATCAGCGCGGGAAACACCATCGTCCTGCACCACCGAGGCGATGGCCTGGCGTGCCTGTTCGGCCAGCTGTTTGCGCTGGCCCTGCCCCGGAATCGGGGTGCAGTAAGTCAGGTCGACTTCGATACCGGGTGCGCCGAGCACCCGCATCAAGTGCTTGCCAACGGGCATATTGTTTACCCACGGCGCCACCGGATGACGGTAGCGAATCGCAACCGGTTGTACGGGCACCCCCGACTCCACCGCCACCAGGAACAACCTTGGCAGAAACCGCCGCACGTCGGCGCCCGAGGATGTCGTGCCTTCCGGGAAAATAGCCATGTTCCGGCCACTGCGCAGCCGGTCGATGAGGTCGTCCGCGACACGGCGAGCGGAATGAGCACCGCGGGAAATGTATACCGTGCCGGCCATGGTGACCAACCATCCCAGCAGCGGCCAACGACGCACCTCGTCCATGCAAAGAAAAGCCAATGGTAACGAGCCACCAAGTACAGGAATGTCGAGCCAGGAAACGTGGTTGGCTACCACCAGGGAAGGAACTGCCACGGGCTCGCCGAGCACTCTCACCCGCAGCCCCAACAGCCGTGCCAGCACCGACATCCACCAACGCGACACCGGTCGCTCCAGCTGGTGGTCAGGATACAGCATGCCCAGCAAGAACAACATGAGCTGCAGAAACAGGCCCAGCACGACATGCAACAGTAGCAGGATCGATCGGACCAACTGTCTGCCGAGTATCAAGATTCTGTCATACACGTCGACGGCTTGCGTCAGTCGGCCGCACGCTGCTGCAATCGTTTCAGGAACCGCTGCTGAGCGAGGCTTTCCGACTGCCAGCGCGAGCGCACCCGCTCTTTCGCGGTCATATGGGTTACGATCGGCTGAGGTTCCGAGACCGCCACTTCCAACAGCGGCTGGCGTCCGATGATGTCCTCGCTTTGCAACTTCATGGGCTCGGCAACCCCGGCCACCACCAGATCCGCGGAACCGGATCGTGGCGCCACCTCGACGCTGGCAAGCTCCCCGCCAGTCGCCATTGGCAGCGCTGGAGAAATTCCGGCGGGTGCCGACGGTCCGGCGACAGGAGATGTCGGCATATTCACGCCAGCTTGCTGACGCTGCTGCTGTCGAGGCTCGGCAACCCCGGTATCGTCATTTGGTGCGGGCAATCTTCCAGCAACCATGGTCGCACCCGGATCGGGATCGGTGGGCAACGTTTTGGGAGCCGCCCTGGCGGGAGCTTGCTGTTCGAGGCGTTCCACCTGATCGGCGATTTCCCGCATCTTGTTCATCATTGACTCCAGACGCGACAAGGCCTTATCGAGCGCAGGATCAGTGGCGGTGGGCGGACTCACCGCCGGCGTGGCAACCTCGGTCTGGAGGTATTCGGGAACCTCTCTCAGTGGTCCCTCGCTACCCACACCGCCAACTGTCCTGGAATAGGTCATGGTCGGTGGACTATCGCCATACATGACGTTTCCCGAGGCATCGACCCATTGATAGAGTTCAGCAGCGTGACTGCCCGGCGCCGTCAGCACCGCAGCCAGGATGAGTAGCACTTTGCTTTCACAACAAAACAGCGATTTCACGGTATCCCTCCCAACCGGAGGAAGCCGACACATGACAAACGGGGAGGGAAACGAGACAACACCAACGTGCTGGCGAGCGTTTCGGCGATCCCGCTATCATAGAGTCCGTCGACCCCGTAGACCGGTGACTTTGCGCCGCCACCTTTCGGTGGCTTTGCCCTTGTCGAAACTTCCGGGCGGAGCACAGGCTCCTACCCATGCGCCGCACGATAGCACATCCTTGCTCGATTTGAAATAGCCTTTCCCGACAACGAGAGCGCCTGAACCGGGAATGCGGATCCAACGCGATTTGAGCCTGAAGACAGTATGACGCGCTACTTGACCAACAGGCAGTTACAATCTGAAAGCTGGCTGACTTTTTGCGACACACTGCCCATCAGCAGGCCACTGAGATTGCCAAGACCTCGGGTGCCCATGACGATCAGGTCGGCCCCGACACGCTTGCTCGTATCGATAATGATCTCCGCCGTATTGCCCTCCTCCACGTGTCGCTCCACCTGTTTGATCCCTTTGTCACGACAAATCCGCTCGGCACCGGACAACAATCCGGCGCCGATGAACTCAAGCACTTCCAGAGGCGTCTGGGTCTTGTTGGGGCCCTGTACCCTGGCCATGATTTCCTGCGGGAGGTTGACCAGATTGTCAGCCGACTCGCCCGCCGGGCCCAGATGCTCGATGCGTGCGGCCCGCAACAGGCCCTCAGGCATCTGCCCCCGCAGCAGCACATGCAACAGCACGATTCGGGCCTGGTAACAGCTGCCGATATCCGCGGCCAGCTGTATCGCCCGGTCAGAGTTCGCAGAACCGTCAGTTGGCACCACTATCGTTCTGATCATGCCCAGTATCTCCGTTGAAAGCAGCCCGCGCGTCGTGAACCCGATAGCTGCCGGCTATGCCGATTGTGCGTACTGATAAGCACGCGACCAGGGCAGTTGATTGTTGCCCATGTGAGTGAAAACCACTTGGTAGAGCTGCAACTGACCGGTGTTGAAGGCCGCTATGGAACCCACCAGATACAACCGCCAGGCGCGGACGAAAGCATCTCCATAAAGGGCCTCGACCTCCTCGACATGTGCCTCGTAGCGCTCCAGCCAGTCCGACAGTGTTTTCGCGTAGTGCAGGCGCAGGTTCTCGACATCGGAGATCGCAAGCCGGCTGGGCTCGAAAATTTCCATCATTTCCCCGAGTGACGGCGGGTAAGCTCCGGGAAAGATGCGCCGCTCGATCCAGCTGTTCATGGGTCCGGGCTGAATCCGGCCGATACTGTGTATCAGCCCTCTGCCCACGGGACTCAGACAGCGTTCGATCACTTCGCCCAGGTCGCGGTACTGCGACTTGCCGACATGCTCGAGCATCCCTACCGACACAAATGCGTCGTACTCGCCATCGATATTGCGGTAATCGTCCTCGACGTATTCGACCTGGTTCTCCAGACCCGTTCTGGCCGCCTCCTCGCGCGCGAACGCAAGCTGCTCGCGGGAGATGTTATAGGCCATGACCCGAACTCCGTAGTGCCGCACCATGAAACGTGCCAAGCCACCCCAGCCGCAGCCGGCTTCCACTACGCTCATGCCAGGTCGTAACTGCAGCTTGCGACAGACATGATGCAGCTTGGCAACCTGCGCCCGCTCCAGACTGAAGTCAGGATCCGGATAGTAGGCACAAGTGTATTGCATCTCCTCGCGATCCAGCCACAGACGATAGAAATCGTTGCCGATGTCGTAGTGATGAAAGATGTTTTCCTGGGCTGCGGACACGGTGCTGGCCTGACGAACCCGCGCCGGGGTCGAAAGCAGACGCCGCAACACTTTGCTCTGGTGGACTCTACGAACCCCGCGATACACCGCCTCCAGAAAACCGACAAAATCGCCTTCCACCTCGACCCGCCCAGCGGCATACAGATCACCAAAATGAGCCTCGGCATCTGCCAACAACCAGAATAAACCGGTGCGATCATGGAATTTCACCGTGGCGATCGGCGCCTGGGTGGGGTTCACGCAGCTGACCCCGTCCCACAACACTACTTTGATGGGCGGATTACCGACAGCGGAAAGAACGCCCCGTAGCAATCGCATGTCGGCAGCGGTCACCCGGCGACTCGCGGAAACCGATGCAGTAGTGCTCCAGGGCAGAGTCCACCTGGCAACAGGCACCACCCGGGATGCCACCATACGCTTGTCGCCCGTGCCCGTGGTCTCCTCGGTGGTAGATGATGGATTCATGGCAGCTTTCACTTCCATCCCCCTTTTTTGTTTGTCAGTGGTCGACTCAGGCGATTTCTGTCAAGAAAGTCACCAGTTGAAGACACCCGTGGTGCCACCGGCAAATCCGGCAATGCCCGACCGGACGACCTGCCCTCGCCCTGTTCACGCGGATCCCGCGTCGAGCAAACGCGCGGCGTGACCGTCGGCGGAGCGGGCCAATGCCTCCAGCAATGCCGGCAACTCCGGGCGGTCGGCCTGCTGCACCGCCGGCAACGCCAGCAAGGTCCGCGACCACATTGCCAGCCGACCGCACTCATCGAGCAGCCGCAGCCCGATCAGGATACCCAGCAATCTTAGCCGAATAAACAACGGTGCCCAGGCCGCATCGATCAGCGCGAATTCCGACCCGTTGAAGAAAGGCCCCTTTCCAAACGCCGCATCCAACCGCTCAAGACTTACCCGCAGACGCAGGACCACCGCCTCGAACTGCCGTGCGGAACCGACCGTGAGCAATGCGTAGGTGTCGCTGAGACAGCCATTGCCGAACTGTATCCAGCTACGATTTTGTGCCTTCAACAGCGGGTCGGAGGGGTGCAGGCGCCCGGGCGTCACTTCATCGATGAATTCGTTGATCACCGCGGACTCGAACAGCGCGATACGGTCATCAATCCTCAGCACCGGCACTTTGCCGAGCGGCGACAGGCGTGAAAACCAAACCGGGGGCCGGTAGGGATCTACCCATGAAACCCGGTGCCCGACACCCTTGTGGGCGAGCAGAATGATGGACCGTTGCACGAATGGACAACGACGGGAACTGATCAATTCCAGCTTCACGGGCACTCCAACGTGGTTGTAGCCACACGCTCGCGCCGCAGCCACACACCCGACGCGATCAACTCCGTACTCCGCAAATGATACTCTTGACGTGCTCCAGATCACGCCACTCGGTATCATCCGCAAAGATCCTGCGCACATCACGGACCACCGATTCGTAACCGTAGCGCGGATGCGCGTCGTGAACGCCGACCCGGGAACCGGCGCTCAGAAAAGGTTTGAAATCCAGATAATCCTGGTAGGCCTGCTCGTGATTGCCGTCGATCCACAGAAAATCGATGGGCCGCTGCCAGGCGGCCGCAACCTGCTGAGAATAACCTTCGATAAGCTCCACGCAGTGCGCGAACCCGTTGGCCCGCATGCGCTCTTTCACCAGCGCCAGTGTTGGTTTGCCATGCAAGGACACACGCTGGTCGGTCAACTCCGCCTGGGTATCGAGATCCGACCCGAACGGATCGATTGCATACACCATGGAACCGCTCCGGTCATTGACCGCCGCGGCAAGATAGCTGGTGGACAGACCACCATAGCAACCGATCTCTACGATGGTCGCGGCGCCCGGCAGCGACCGCGCCCACCGATACAACATACCTGCCTCGGTGTGCCGCAGCATGCCGCCATAGAGCTTCTTGTCGAATTTGTGGCCGTAAAGAACACCTGCCACATTGTGATAGAGCGGGCGGGAGAATCCGCTGACCAGCTTTGGTCCGTCCGCAAACGCCTTGTCGAAAAACTGTGCGTTGTTCATCCCATTCTTCCGCAGCGCCGGAATGGAGTCCCGTTCCCGTAAGTGCTCAATAAGCCGGGGCAGTGTGGGCGCGAGGCGACTATACCCGAATGATCAGGACGAAGGGTACAATACTGCCCCGACCCCAAGCGATTGCCGTTGTGACGATCGCCCACTGCTGGAGACAATACGTATGTGCGAACAAGCAGGTTCCAGACAATCGATCCGGATTGTACCGCTGCTGTCAATACTGCTTGCAAGTCTGCTGGTGGCCACCTCGGGGATGGCGGCCCAGCCCCCCGCGACTGCGACCGATTCAGCAGCCGACAGCGCACCGGAAACAGATACGCCGCCAGAACCGGTGACTGGCGCCACACCACTGTCACCCCAGCCCGCGGCGGCCGAACTCAGCTCGGGCCTGGCGGTCACCTATTTCTTCGACAAGTTCTATACCTTGAGCGAGGTTGCCGAGAACGAGGACGACATTCCCCCAGTGGTCGGAGAACCGCTGGCGGTACTCGATCACGTCACCGAGGACGGCAAGGTACTGAGTGCCGATCAACGTATCATGGTGGGCGCGTTGATCCGCGGCATGATTAATTTTCCGGCAGCAGGAACCTACGGGTTCCGGGTCAACTCAAACGACGGGGTCAGCGTCACGGTAGGCGGCGAATTGCTGTGGCTTGACCCGGAAGTCCACTACCACCGCATGTCACCACCGCTGCAGTTGGTGGTCGATCAACCCGGCTGGTACGATTTTTCGGTCGACTATTTCCAGAAGAAAGGCGGCTCCGCGTTGCAGGTATTGTGGACGCCTCCGGGAGACAGCGAGTCCGTGGTGCCCGCACAAGCATTCGCGCACCGCAAGTAGTTGCGATGTTTCATCCCTCGTGTTCACGGACAGGCGGCCATCTCGAGGCATCTATCGTCTCCCGGTAGGCGTGCCAGGTGCCATGGCCGATCACCGGCAATGCGATGACCAGGCCCAGCATCGCGGTTGCAAACGACACCAGCACGGCGGCGACGATCAACGCGGCCCAGATCACCATTACGCGCTTGTTGCGTAATACAGCGTTGACACTCGTGACCACCGCCGTGATGGTGTCCACCTTGCGATCCACCAGCATCGGCAACGAAAACGCACTGCCGCAAAAGACCACGGCGGCAAACAAACAGCCCACCGCGCTGCCCACCGACAGGAACAACAGCATGTCCTGTATCGGCGGGTTCGCCGTCATGGGGAAAAACACATGGATCATCGAAGCCGCGCGGGCCCACACCAGCAACACCAGCGTTAGTACGACCGCGAATATCAGCAGATTCCCCAGGTGCCTGAAGGTTTGCCGTGCACAGCGCCTGACCTCGGGCGCGAACCCGAGTTCCAGTCCCATACTGATGACATACAGACCAACGGCCAGCAATGGCCCCAGAAATACGAAGCCCGTGAGCAGACCCAGTAACAGGCCCAGGTTGGCGAACTGCCAGGTCAGCAGAACGATCATATAGCTGACCGTCAGTAGCAGAAATCCGTAGGTCAGGCTCGGTCCGGGTGCCCGCCGCAAATCCCGGAACCCCAGCGCAAGCCAGCGCAAGGGAGCGCGGTTATCCAGTATCCGACAAGGCGCAACGAATGGCAGCGGTTCTGTTTCCGCATCAGGCGTAGCGCTGGACTCATCCGGTGTACTCATCGCCGTGTCTCCTCCAATCGTGATTGCTGCCCCACAGTATGGGTCGCGGTAACAGGTAGTTGTCGAAAGCCTGGATGGGTGTGGGCAGTGCCTTCCAGGACACGCCGTGAATACAAGCCTGGGCGGCACTCCGAGTCGATGAGTTGCAAGATTGCACCAATGCTGCCCTGGCTGTCGCTCAGGGTGGTCTGGGGATATCGAGCACAACACCAAAAGTGACGTACTGGCTGCCGCCCAATCGACCGATGGGGTCGATCCCGGCCGCATCCACGCGCAATCGGTCCGCAGGCGACTCGCCCAACACGGAATCGTCGATGTGGATGCGATCGACCCGGCCCAGTATCAACGCCTGGCGAGTATTGCCGATCTCGCGAAACTCATGGCAATGACAGGCATAGGCGATCCGGCACCCCAGCAGGCGCGGTAGCGGAGCGCCATCGAACTCGGTGACGGCAAGCCCGAGACGGATGAGCTCTGACTCCCCGGCGGGCAGCGTTGCGGAGCTTTCGGTGACGCTGCGTGCTTGCTGGCGGGAAGCGATGTGAACCACGAAATGGCTGCGCTCGCGGATATTGACCCGGGTGTCTTTCTCGCTGCCATCAGGCTTGATGCCGATCGACAACATGATCAACGGCGGGTCAGCACACACCGCGTTGAAGTAAGAAAATGGCGCCAGATTGTGACTGCCATTCTCGTTGAGCGACAACACCCACGCTACCGGGCGCGGAACCAGGGTCTGGGTCAGTACCGAGTACGTCTGCGCGGGTGTCAGACGGTCGAGATCAAGATCCATGAGTTTCCTTTGATTTCCAGATGACCCGGGAATGGTGGCTGCAGGAGCACTCAGACAGGCGCCACCCACACGGCACAATCGTGAAATGCCGCACCGCGCCGTTGCGACTGCGTGACATGCCGATGCCGAGACGGATAAAGCCGCGCGGCGTGGAACCGTAGAGCCGTGCGATACGGGTCCACCACCACCAGGGGCGCGTTCCGGCGCCGTGCCGCCTCGCGGGCCAGGGTCACGACTGTACCTGGGTCGCTGCGGCGTTGCAGCCCCAGATCACGATCAGATCGCTGTCAGCCATCTCCTGTGGATCAGGACCATAGAGCGCGCCAACACGAGGTGCCTGACCCGGCTACCGGGCGACTTCGGGAACCGGCTCGAAGGCGTTCGAGCGGCTCATGTCGTCTTCGAATTCCTCCAGGCTGCGCCAGGCATGCTCACAAAGCGAAACCACGCCGGTAGCACGATTGTAGATCGGCAGCATTCCGATCCCCGGCGACCAGCCCGCCATCAGCACAGGGTAGGTTCCTGTGACACCATCATTCTCCACCAGCTCCCAGCCGACGATGGGAATGGCGATCCAAGCCTCATGCTGGGGATCCCCACGCCGGTCAAGCAGCGCCACCAGATTGGTGTTGGAGTTCGGAATCACCCGTCTTTCAGCCATTTCACCTGCTCCCCGCGTAAACCTGCCCCGCATCCGAATTCGACTGGCATGCGCAGCCTCTCAACCTGGCGATGGTGGCAAACAGTCATTCGCCCCCCGGTAGGAAATCACACGGGCCGGTACCCCACCGACCACCGCATCGTCCGGTACGTCCCGTGTCACAACCGCATTGGCTCCGATCATAACGTTATTTCCGACCACCACCCCGCCGATGACCTTGGCACCCGGCCCGACAAATACATCATCACCGATGACAGGCGCTCCGGCGTGTGCCCCCCGGTAAATCTGACCCAGTGTCACTCCCTGTGAAATCAAGCAATTGCGACCTATCACAGTGCGTCGTTGCACTACGATACCGCCGGTGTGGAGGATGCGCAGACCGGGGCCGATCCGGGTATCGCGGGGGATCGAAATGCCATACTTATAGCGCTTGTGCCGGAGGATGGCGGCGGCCGGGAAGTAGAGGGTAAAACGATAGACAGGATGCAACTTGAAATAGTGCGTCAACCGCATCCAGAACACATAGGAATACGTGGGTTTTCGCCTCAACAAACGCTTGAAGATCAGCGTATTGCTGCTTCGACCGATCTCGCGCTGCAGATCGGCGCGGGCCAGCGCCAAAAACTCGGAAAACTCCAAACACGGTCCCCGGCACATTTCATGGCTTGGGCTCTCAGCCCGAAAGCGGTGCTCCATAACCGCATGGTCACCAGTTGGTCTGACTCCGATCAACCGTTACGATCCCGCACCGCACGGGGATCATAGCATGACCATCGAAACCGGAATCCACTACGGCGCAACGGAACCCTTCGCAAATCCTCGCCGCGTTGTACAATAGATGTCTATCGCTATCCTCTCGGGACACCACAATGCCGAAGCGGCGTATCACCCAGCTCGATCGAAAGAGCGGCGCATTATGGGTGGTTGAATCCGTGGCCGGGAATTCAGGTAAACGCGCGCGTTGGGACATTGTCGCAGTATTCTACAGTCAGCGTGAGGCCGCCGAGTGTATGAGCATGATGGTGGAAGGCCCTGAGCCGGTGGCGCGGCGGCTGCAGCTGACCGAGCGCTGAGCAGCATGAGGGCGTCGTGCCACCGAATCCGCAACTACATCCGCAGCCACGGGACAATGGTGGCAACGACTCGCGTGATGCTGGGGCCGTGGCTGTTGGCGACAATGTTGATCACGGGCTGTGCCATTCCGCCCGGCCTGCAGACCCAGGACCCGGGTTTTCCAGCGGGGACGGTGATCCACCTGAATCAGCCGCTAACTATCCCCCCTGACAAGGTCACTGCGGCTCTACGAGGCGGATCGGTGGGCAGCCGGTACCGTTACCAAGCCACCTGCCTGCTCGAGATACGCACGCTGCGATCCAGTCCCTTCGTAGTCGAACCGGATGCCTTTACCGTACTCGGCATCAATCGCGACCGGGACCCTCTGACCGGCCCGGCTTATCCAGGTATCGGCAGCAGTTTCTATAGCTTGGGCGAGGGACCCGGTCTGGCCTATTTCAACACCTACATCTACCTCACCTCCGAGCAACAACCCGACGTGTTGCGTATCAAGTGCAGCGAACTCAAGGACAACGATCTCGGAGCCCGTTTCTTGAGCGAGGCGGACATACGAACAGTACTGGGCAACACCGTCACCATCGAACGCCCCTGACCGTCGTGCAAAAGCGTGATCCGGTCACCCGTAGCAAGCCACGTCGCTCCGAGCCTTTGCAAACCGTGCCGACGGGCCGTCCGGTACGGCTGCGAGCGCTGCTCTTTCTTATCCTGCTGTTTGTTTCGGTGACTCCGGTACTGATACTCGCCTTTCTGTATGAGCGCCCGGCACTGCAAAAGGAACTCGATGCAGTACAGGAAAAGCATCTGCTTCTGGCTCAGGATCTGGGCGTGGCACTGAACCAGTATGCGCGCGACACGGCCCGGGTATTTGAAGCCGCTACCGCGATGCTCGATGAACAAGGCAGTATCCGGCCACTCGCCGACCTGCTGCGGGAACTGCGGTTCCGGCATATCTGCATATTTGATGACGAAGGCACGCTGATCCGCTCGCTGGCGCTGGTAGCCGATACTGCCGAGGCGGCGCCGGCGTATCGGGCCTTGCTCGATCAGCAGGCGGGGCGGCTACAACCAGGGCAAGTGCTTTGGACCCCGGTCATGCGCGGAACTCAGGGCCTGCCAGCACTGTACCTGTTGATGGAGATAGGAAACGGCAACCGCGCCGTGGCCGAACTGGCCACTGACCGTGTCATCGAGTTGCAACGATCCGTGACTTTCGGCCGCAAGGGGCATGCCGTGATCGTCGATCAAGTCGGGCGGGTTCTGGCCCATCCGCGGGAGAACTGGCGGCTGGAGATCCGCGACCTGTCCGCGCTGGAACCCGTGTCCCTGATGATGAACGGCGAATTCGGTGTCACCACATTTTTTTCACCGGCTATCGAGCAGGACATGGTGGTCGGATTCGCCACGGTCGCGGAAACCGGCTGGGGGGTCATGGTGCCGCAGCCGTTGACTGAACTGGAAGAAAGCGCGCGTGGGTTGGTGGGCGTCACACTCACCATCAGCCTGTTGGCCACCCTGGTCGCGGGACTGCTGAGCTGGTGGCTGGCAGGATTGGTGGCCCGGCCCCTGATCACCGTCGCGAATGCAGCCCGCGGCATGAGCCGGGGCGAACCCACAGCCCCCATCCGCTTGGGGAGAGTACCTCTCGAGCTGCGAAGCCTGGCGGAATCTTTCAACTCCATGGTGAAGGAAGTGTTGCAGGCTGGCACCCGGCTGCGCGCCAGCGAGGCCCGCTTTCGGGACTTCGCCAGCACTGCCGCGGACTGGTTTTGGGAAACCGACACCCAGCACCATTTCACCTACCTGTCCGAGCGCTACGGCGAAAGCACCGGCAACCTCGCCATCCGCAGCCTCGGCAGCAGCATGGAGGAGATATTTCCGGAACACCCCGAAAATCGGGATGCCCTGCTGCTGTATCGCCAGGCTATCGAGCACCGCCAACCCTTCGACAGCCTGCAACTCACCTGGGATCACGTCGACGGCGGCCAGCGTATCCTGCATATCAGCGGCCAGCCGTTTTCGGACCAGTTCGGGCGTTTCCAGGGCTATCGCGGAACCGGTCGCGATATCACCACCGCCCACCGCCTTTCCGAACAACTCAGTCATGAAGCAAGCCACGACGCGCTAACCGATCTCATGAACCGGCGGGAGTTCGAGTCACGGGTGGCCAGCGAACTGGAGGACCTGCATCAGACCGGCGCACAGCATGCCCTGTGCTTTCTGGACCTCGACCAGTTCAAGCTGGTCAACGATACCAGCGGCCACGTCGCCGGCGACGAACTGCTGCGTCAACTGGGCACGCTGCTGCGCGAACATCTTCGTCGTGGCGACCTGGTGGCGCGTCTTGGCGGTGACGAGTTCGGAATCCTGCTGATGAACTGCTCGATAGACCAGGCTCAGCGGCTGGCGAAGGGATTACGCAACGTGGTTAGCGAGTTCCGCTTCAACTGGGAGGACAAAGTATTCGCGATCGGTGCCAGTATCGGCCTGGTGGCAGTCTCCAGGGGCAGCGGAGACATTGGCAGGGTGCTGCGGCAAGCCGATGCCGCCTGCTACGCGGCCAAGGAAGGTGGCCGTAATCTGGTCCACGTGTACCGTGACGATGACGAGGAACAGGTCAAGCGTCAGGGCGAGCTGAGATGGGTACAGCGCCTGAATACCGCTATGGAGCAGGAAACGCTGATGCTCTACTGTCAGCAGATCGTACCGCTGCAGAATGCCGCCGATCACTCATTCCGCTGCGAGATCCTGGTGCGCATGAAATCCCCCTCCGGAGAACTGATCCCGGCTGGACAGTTTCTGCCGGCAGCAGAACGTTACAACCTCGCCACTCGTATCGACCTGTTCGTTATCCACAAGACATTCGACTGGTTCCGCCAGCACCCGGGTGCTGCCGAGGCTTTCAGTTTGTGCACCATCAATCTGTCAGGACAGTCCCTGGGCAACGAAACCATCGCCGAACATCTCGACGAACTGCTCAGATCGAGCTCGATCGATCCTCGAAAAATCTGTTTCGAGATCACCGAAACAGCTGCCATCGCCAACCTTTCCAATGCCTCACGCTTGATCGGATCGCTGCGCAACCGGGGCTGCCTGTTTGCGCTTGACGATTTCGGTAGCGGTCTGAGTTCGTTTGCCTATCTGAAAACGCTACCGGTCGATTTTCTGAAAATCGACGGCGCTTTCGTACGCGACATCGCCGACGATCCGGTCGATCTGACGATGGTAAAATCGATCAACGAGATGGCCCATGCGCTGGGCAAGAAAACGATCGCCGAGTTCGTCGAGTCACAGGCAGTGCTCGACCTTCTCACCGGGATGGGGGTCGACTTCGCCCAGGGTCTACACATCGGCCCGCCGCGTCCGCTGGACGAACAGCGGGACGCGGGCCGGAGCAATCTATACCCCAGGTTCAACCAATCAGCGTGAGCACCAGAGTGACGATGGCGATCGCCGCCACATAGGCAATCCCGACCCGAGTTGCAGTTTCCATCAACATTTCAGCTTCTCCAAATTTCCATGATCGTCCCGGCGACTTCGCATCCGGTACCCTTGTATGGCGAGATTATCGGGCTCTTCTATTCATCACTCAAATCGCTTTTTTGAATCTGTCCTATAATCCAAGGATATGTTATTCAGGCGTTGCCATCTGTGAACCTCTCACAACTACGTGCCTTCGACGCGGTCATACGCACCGGCAGCTTTACCGCCGCAGCCGCTCGGCTGCACGTCAGCCAGCCGGCCGTCACCAACCATATCAAGACCCTGGAGGACTACTACGAGGTCGCCCTGTTCAGCCGCCAGGGCCGCGGCGTCAAACCCACCGAACTCGGCGAGCAGCTGGCAGCCATTTCCAGACGCTTGTTTACGCTCGAAGAAGAGGCCAACGACCTGCTGCAAACCAACAAGGCGCTGCAACGGGGAACCTTGCGGATCGCTGCCGACGGTCCCTACATACTGATGCCGCTGGTGAGCGCTTTCCGCCAGCGATTTCCCGGCGTACGGATCGCCATGACCGTTGCCAGCACCCGGGAGGTGCAGGCAGCGTTGCTCAGCGAGCGCTGCGACGTCACGGTTCAAGGTTGTCGGGATGACGACCCCTTGTTGCACGTGGTCCCGCTTTCGGCATTCTCGATCACCGTGGTGGCCGCCATCAGCCACCCCTGGGCCATGGCCAGCCGAACGATGCTGTCGATCAGCGAACTGGACGGTGAGGCATTGATCGTTCGGGAAAAGGGCTCGATCAGTCGGCGCGTGCTCGAACAGGCCTGTCGGGATGCGGGCGTGAAACCCGACTTTGTGATCGAGACCACCAGCCGGGAAACCGTCAAGGAGGCGGTCGCCGCCGGTCTCGGTATCGGGTTCATTTCCGCCGCCGAATTGCGGCCGGACCCCAGGCTCTGGCCGATGAAGATCGAGGATGCCGAACTGCAATACACGGAATACGTCATGTGCCTCAAGAGGCGTCGGAAGCTCCGTGTGGTGCGGGAGTTTCTCCGCGTAACCGCGGATACCAAACGGGCCGGGAGCATCACCGCGTTCGAACGCGGATAGCACCCGCCGTGCACAGGTCTTCGGCCACATTGCACATCGGCTCCGGATCAACCAGACTTCGGGATCATTCCAGCATACGAAGGAAACCACCGATGACTGTGCAGATTGGCGATCGGGTACCAGCCGCGACCATGGCCGTGATGGCGGCCGACGGCCCATCGACACTCACCAGCTCCGCTCTGTTCGACGGAAACAGGGTCGTGCTGTTTGCCCTGCCAGGCGCTTTCACCCCGACCTGTTCACAAGCACATCTGCCCGGCTTCGTCGTTCATGCAGACGAAATCCTCGCCAAAGGCGTCGACCGTATCGTTTGCCTGTCGGTCAACGATGCCTTCGTCATGGACGCCTGGGGCAAGGCTCAGAATGCCGATGACAGGATTATGATGGTGGCGGACGGTAGTGCTGAG
Organism: uncultured Candidatus Competibacteraceae bacterium; assembly: GCA_965371945.1. GTDB lineage: Bacteria > Pseudomonadota > Gammaproteobacteria > Competibacterales > JAHEDQ01 > CBDVAK01. The sequence goes on along the minus strand of CBDVAK010000044.1, from coordinate 1,663 downwards.
TTCACCTTGGCGACGGGGCTGGAGGTCGATCTCAGTTCCCGGCAGATGGGCGTACGGTCACAGCGCTATGCGATGATCGTCGATGACGGCGTGGTGACCGCTCTGGAAGTCGAGGCGCCCGGGCAGTTCGAAGTCAGTAGCGCCGAGGCAATCCTGAAATTGCTTTGATTGATCCCACTATTTCTGATGGCCGCTGACAAAAGCATGCAGCGGCTTGCTATCTTCGAACTTCTGTTGCTGTTCAGCCGTCGCTTCATGCTGGTATTTCTGTTTCCATTCAGAATACGGCATGCCGTAGACGGCCTCTCGGGCCTGGTTGTAGTCGATGTCGACGCCGTGTTCGGCAGCCGCCGCCAGATACCACTTCGAAAGGCAGTTGCGACAAAAGCCGGCCAGATTCATCAGATCGATATTCTGGGCATCGGTACGTCTTTGCAGATGTTCAACCAGCCCCCGGAAAGCGGCGGCCTCGAGCTCGGTGCGTGTCATCTTGTCCATCGTTCCCCCGGTCGTCTGGCTCATCCGCGCCCCACATAAGGCATCTTGGTCGCCATGACGGTCATGAACTGAACATTGGTGTCCAGCGGCAGGCCGGCCATGAACACCACGGAGCGAGCCACATCACGCGTATCCATCCGCGGCTCGCTGGCGATCGTGCCATTGGCTTGCGCCACACCAGTGGTCATGGCCTCGGTCATATCGGTGTCAGCATTGCCGATATCGATCTGGCCGCAGGCGATATCGTAACGCCGCCCGTCGAGAGAGGTCGAGCGGGTCAAGCCAGTGATCGCATGCTTGGTGGCCGTGTATGGTGCGGAGTTCGGTCTCGGCGCATGGGCGGAAATCGAGCCATTGTTGATGATTCTGCCACCCATGGGGCGCTGCGCCTTCATCAGTCTGAAGGCTTCCCGGGTACACAGGAAAGCGCCGGTCAGATTGACATCGACCACCACCTGCCATTGTTCCAAAGTAAGATCCTCCAGCGGTACCGGCGGTGCCGATGTTCCGGCATTGTTGAACAACAGGTCGAGGCGTCCGAACTGCTCCCGGGTGGCCGCAAACAGCGCCTCGACCGCATCCGGCCTGGTGATGTCCGCAACTTGCAGCAGGGTCCGCGCGGCGCTCGCGCCGGCTTGTTGCGCGGTTTCGTCCAGGGCTTGCCGATGCCTCCCGACCAGTACCAGCTGATAGCCGGACTCCAGTAGCGCCAGCGACACCTGCCGGCCTATGCCGGACCCTGCCCCCGTCACCACTGCTGTCTTGATCGCTGTGTTCACGACCCCGCCACCTCCTCGTTTCATCTCTTGCACAGACTGCTATGCCACGCTTGTCATGGCAAGCTCTCCCGCCCTGTCACGTCGGGAAGCCACACGACCGATGGCGCCCACAACCGGCAAGCTGTAGTCTTTGCATTCACAAAACGCTAGGAGGCTGTCCGAGAATAGCGATCGTAGCGAGGGCGAGCCTGATTGAGTCAGATTTTTCGATCATTTGAGGCGAATAGTTGCGCTATTTAACGAAAATGATCGGGAAATATGGCCAATCAGGATTGTCCGCAGTAGATCAGTCTGTTCTCGGACAGCCTCCTGATCGTGCCACCGAACCGGCCACCCTGGGGTACCGGATCATACTTGAAGTCCTTCCATTCGGCAGTCGATATCGT
>CBDVAK010000043.1:0-16483 GCA_965371945.1 uncultured Candidatus Competibacteraceae bacterium | reverse complement strand
TCGGCTTCAAGCGCGGATTTCGCATCGATGCTGCCGGTCAGGGACCGCAGCCAGTCGAACCAGCGGGTCCAGGTCTGATCCTGCAGATCGAGCAACAGGGTGTTCATATTCCGGCCCTGATCGACCAGAGTCCGTGCACCAGCCGGTAGCGGTTCGGATGGCAGACCGCCAACCACAAACCCTGACCACTGTCGTTGCGTCGCCAGGCTTTGCCTGACCAGGGTATGCCAGTCGTCGACAGCCTTTCGGCTCAGCGTCGGTATCACCGTCGACTGGTGGGCAATCGACCGGTAGGCTTCAGCAATATTCTGCACGACTTTCCCTCCTGGCAGCGTGTTTGCTGCCGTATCACCGCCGGCTCGCGATAGACGAACCGGCGGCCTCACCACGCAATGATCGATCAGGCCGCCTTGGCGGTCACCGAACTCACGCTCTCGCGGGCAATTTTCTGTGCGCTTTCGGTGAACTCCTTGCCCAGTTCCGCACAAGCGCGACTGTCGGCCAGCAGTTTTTCACCGATGGTCTTGGCAAACTCGCTCTGGCTCCGGACGTAGTCCTGTACGTCACTGGCGTCGTTCATACTGGCGGCGACCCGGAACTGGCCGAGGCCAAGCTCAGCATATTCCTGCAGGCTCGCGATCTGCAGCCCGGCCAACTTCTCGATGTGAGCGACGGTCAGCTTGTTCCATTCCCTGGCAGGGGCCAGAAACTTGTCGGTCTGCTCTTTGAAGTCGCCAAAGATTTCGTTGTTCATAGTCAGTTTCCTCATGCAATCGTTGATTTCGGGTGATGCTGCAGCGCATCATATCAACTCGAATGTTGCGGCGCAACATCCCAATGCGATAATTCTGCGGGTCGTTTCGAAGACGTTTCTCAATAACCCGAGGCATTGGTAGTCGTGACGTGGGTATATCTCCGCAAAGACCAAGAACGAGCGGGCATCTGGCCAGCAATGCGGGCTAGAATGCTGCCCTCCCGCGGCAGGATCTGGAACTCGCTTGGCAAGTTTGAATGCGACACAGCTTGAGGCCGTGCGCTATCTCGGTGGCCCTTTACTGGTGCTGGCCGGTGCCGGTAGTGGCAAGACCCGGGTCATAACCCACAAAATTGCCTGGTTGCTGTCCGAATGTGGCTACCGGGGCCATCATGTGGCCGCGGTCACGTTTACCAACAAGGCCGCGCGGGAAATGCGTGATCGCGTCGCCAGCCTGCTGCCCGGCCGTGCGACCAGCGGCTTGCGCGTATCGACCTTCCATACCCTTGGTCTGGAGCTGTTGCGCCGTGAACTCGATCATGCCGGCCGCCGTGCGGGGTTCAGCATATACGACGAGCATGACTGCCGGCAGTTGCTGGCGGAACTGATCGGTGGCCTGCCCGCGGGTCAGGCACTCATCGAGCCGCGCCTGGTTCAGTGGCAGATATCGCGCTGGAAGAGCGACCTGATCGGTCATCAACAGGCCCGGGATTTGGCGCACTCCGACATCACCGCCGTCGCGGCGGCTCTTTACCCGGCCTACGATCGCCGTTTGCAGGTCTGTAACGCGGTGGATTTCGATGATCTGATTGGTATCCCGGTGAGGATACTCGAAGCCCTCGCCGACCGCCGCGAGGTTTGGCAGAATCGGTTGCGCTATCTGCTGGTGGACGAATACCAGGACACCAACCATTCCCAGTATCGGCTGATCCGGTTGCTGACAGGGCCACGCGCCGCGCTTGCGGTGGTCGGTGATGATGATCAGTCTGTCTATGGCTGGCGGGGTGCACGACCAGAGCATCTGCGCACCCTGCAGCAGGACTATCCCGGGTTGCGGGTCATAAAGCTGGAGCAAAACTATCGCTCCACCACACATATACTGGCCGCCGCCAACAGACTGATCGCGAACAACCCGCATGTGTTCGAAAAACGGCTTTGGAGCGAGCTGACAGCCGGTGAGCGGCTGCGGGTGGTGGAGTGCGAGGATGGTGATCAGGAACCCCGCAGGGTCGTTGCCGAGCTGCTGCATCACAAGATTCACAACGGTGCACGCGCGGGTGACTACGCCATCCTTTATCGCAGCAACCACCAGTCCAGAATGTTCGAAAAAGCGCTGCGGGAGCACCAGATTCCCTACCGTATCAGCGGAGGCCGTTCGTTCTTTAGCCACCCCGAGATTCGCGATGTGCTCGCCTATCTGCGCCTGGCGGCCAACCCCGGTGATGACAGTGCTTTCATGAGGGTGATCAATACCCCACGCCGTGATATCGGTACGGCAACCCTCGAGAAACTGGCGACTTATGCCGGGAGTCGCGGGGTCAGCTTGTTGCACGCCAGTGCAGAACTTGGTTTGGGGCAGACCCTGCAGGGGCGTCCGCTACAGCGCTTGCGCCGGTTCGCGGAGTGGATGTCCGAGATCCGCACCGCAGCCACCCGGGATCGACCTGCCACGTTGCTGCACGATCTGTTGCGGCATATCGACTATGAGGGTTGGTTGCGTGGCCAGGGGCCCACCCCCGCTGGCGCAGATCGACGCATCGCCAATGTCGGTGATCTGCTCGACTGGGTGCGGCGCATTGAAGTCCGCGAGCAAAGTCCGGCCGGCATACACGAACTTGTCAGTCACCTGTCACTGATGGATGTGCTGGATAGGCAGGAGCAGCAGGCCGAGGCGGACCAGGTGGTTCTGATGACACTGCACGCGGCCAAAGGCCTGGAATTCGACCACGTGTTCATGGTGGGGATGGAGGAAGGGATACTCCCACACCGGGTCAGCCTGGCGGAGGATACGGTGGAAGAGGAACGGCGGCTGGCCTATGTAGGCATCACCAGGGCCAGGCGCAGTCTTACTTTCAGCCTCGCCAAGCGCCGCAAACGCCAGGGTGAGTGGCTGGACTGCGAGCCGAGCCGGTTCCTCCTGGAACTGGACCCTCAGCAACTGCAATGGAGCGGCCGCGGTGGCCCTGTCGACCATGAGACGAGACTGCGCCGTGGCCAGGAGGGGCTGGCCACCCTGCGTTCCATGCTGAGTTGATCGCCAGGCGCGGAGGACTCTTCCCTGAATCGGAGTCTGGCCTCGCGTGCGCCGCTATTGAGAACCGGTGACCATATATTCGACTATGGCGGTAATCTCGGCATCGCCAAGCTGCGCCGCGCCTCCTTTGGGTGGCATCGCGTTGAATCCTTCCAGCGCGTGCTTGATCAGCGTGTCCTGGCCCTGGGCAATGCGTTCCACCCAAGCCGCCTGATCGCCGACTTTGGGAGCGCCGGCCGCACCGGTGTCGTGACAGGCCATACAACTCTGGGCATAGAGCGCCTTGGCGTCCGGTGATTCGGAAGCTGTTTCCGGTTCGACTGCGCCGGTATCGATGCCGCTGTCGGCCAGCACTGCCGGTGCCGTGCCCTCGGCACTGGCTGCGTCCTCCTCGCCGGCAATGACTACGTTGCCCACGGGTTGCAGGCGCTCGGCAATCGCCGCTTTCATGCCTACTTCGCTCTTGGCTTGGTATTCCGCCATGGTGCCCACGAGCTGTGCAATCAACAGCACGGCACCCGACAACAATACCAACCCCCCCAGGATGGCCGCAAAGACCATTAGGAAGGATCTGTCTTTCTGTTTCACTTTCCCACCTCGTCAAACTGGCTGTCACAACAGGAGCCCGCGGCGGCCGTGGAAGCCCCCCAGGTCGCGGAGATACCGGCTCAGTATACCGGCACTGTGGCCGCACGGCACATCCGTCAGGTCAATATACTCGCGGCATACCGGTTTTCGGTTTTGAGCGTGTGTGCATTGGCGTGGAGGGCAAGGCGGAAATGCGCCGCTGCAGCCGCACTACAGCAAGCATTTCCAACGCAGCCATCCGCGTCAAGGCGCGTGTGATGGAAGCCGAAAACCGGTGTGCCGTGGGTATTGTTCCGCGGTCGTGGACGATAGCGGCCAATCGCGCTATCCTTTTTTGCCCCACGCGCCCGTAGCTCAGCTGGATAGAGTGTCGGCCTCCGGAGCCGAAGGTCAGAGGTTCGAATCCTCTCGGGCGCGCCATATCTTCCCTGAGGACGAGCCCTCAGCGCAATTGGCGGAAATCGCCTTCACCGCCGCCACAAAAAAAAGACCCCGCATAGTGCGGGGCCAGTGTGCTGGTGATACTTATTGTTATTATCCGAGTGCTTCCTTGCAACTCGCTGAAAGCCTTTCACGGGCAGGAGAAACCCGGTAGCTGAAACAGAGCAATAGCGATGCCAACACAAATAACACTATGTAATCAGTGAGTTAGAATTGGATCTGTGATGCTGGGAAGAGCTGTTGTAAGGAAATCCGACGTTGGCACCGGTTCCCGGAGCGGGCTAGACAGAGCGGCTTGGCGTGGTCGTGGGTGGTGCTTTTTCCAAACGGATGCAGGCGGGAACCTCGAGTTCGATTTCGACCGGCAGATGGTCCGAGAAACTGTAGTCCACGGCAGCCATGGCCCGCACCCGCAGGCTGTCGGAGATCAGGATGTGGTCGAGCTGACGAACCGGCTTCCAGCTCGGAAAGGTAAGCAGGTTGGTGTCGGGTTCCGCCAGCCCCGCCAGATCCTCGAACCAGCGCAATTCCTTGCTCTGTGAGGAACAGTTCAAATCTCCCATCAGGATAACATGGCGCTGGTCACGAGTGCGTTTGGCCAGATAGCTCATCTGCTGTCTGCGAGCCGGGCCGCTCAGGGCCAGGTGAACGACATACAGAAAGAGGGTGTCGTCCGGGTTGCCCGGGCCAAAACTGGCCATTAAAGCGCCGCGGCCCTTGATGGCGCCGGGCAGCTTGTAGTCATCAAAGCGGTGAGGTTTGTAGCGGCTCAACAAGACGTTGCTGTGACGCGTAATGCGGCCAATCTGGCGGTTGGTCTGTTCGCAGAAATGATCGAATCGGGCACGGTCGGCCAGGTAGTGGGCCTGATCCACGAAACCGCTGCGCAGACTGCCGACATCCACTTCCTGAAGTCCGACTATGTCATAGTCAGCGATCAGCTTGGCGATACCATCGAGATTGTGCATTCGCGAAGGCACCGGCACGATGTGTTTCCAGACTTTGGTGACGTAGTGTGAATAGCGCTGGGTGGTTAGTCCGGACTGGATATTGTAACTCAGCAGGCGTATCCGATGAGCCGCCTGATCGTTTGACATGATTCTGGTTCTGGTCGCTTGAGCGTATGGTCAGGGTTGCGCCGCGATCTCCCGCGCGACCAGATAGTCGATGACCTCGAACAGTTCTTGCGGACCCCCGGCCAGGGTCACACTGGTTTCGTACTTGCCAGCCACCACTATGGCCGGCACCGCCCTGATGTTGCCACGATCGGCCAGAAAGGCGGATTTCTGTAGCGCGGATTTGACCTGGAAGGAATCCCAGGCTTTGTCGAAATCCTGTTGTGAAACACCCTGTTCTGCAAAGAATTCGGCCAGTGACTGGCGGTCGCTGAGTCGTTTGCCTTCGGCGTGGATGGCATCGAACAGATTCCGGTGGATCCGGTCGGTGACGCCAAGCGCTTTGGCGGTGTAGTAGGCCTGCGCGTGTGTGACCCAGCTGGGGTTGAGCACCGCGGCCACCGGCACGTACTCGGCGTTCTCGGGCTTGCCGGTTTCCAGCCAGTTCTCGACGTAGGGTTCCAGGCGATAGCAGTGCGGGCAGCCGTACCAGAAAAACTCCAGCACCTCGATCGTATCGGTTCCCGTAGCGCTGCGCGGTAGTGGACGGTCCAGCACTTTGTAGTCTGCGCCTTCGAGAAACAGGCCTTCATCGGCGAACCCGGCGAACGTAATCGGCAACAGCAACGCCAGCAGCAACCATCGACTTATCATGCGTTTTCCCCGGTGTTCAGAAGGGTCAAGGGCGCCAGTGACAGCTACAGCAATACTGGTAGTCAGGGCCCGAGCGAATGCGAGCACCCTACCGGCGTCGGACAGCCTCCTAGCGTGTGCGAGGTCTACTCCTGTAAGCCCTGCACGTAGGACGCGACGGCGCGTATGTCAGCGTCAGTCATCCTGGTGACCACGCCACGCATTACCCGCTGGGCATCGTTGCTGCGTTCCATGGAGCGAAACGCCTGTAATTGCGCCGCCGTATAGTCCGCGTGCTGGCCACCCAATGCCGGGTAGCTGGCATCGGGAATACCCTTGCCGGTCGGGCCGTGGCAGGCTGTGCAGGCCGGGATATCGCGACTGGGGTCACCCCCTCTGTATAGAGCCTGACCGGCGTCGACAAGTTCCGGGTCCGCGGCGCCCCCGGCCAGCGGCAGGCTGGCGTAGTAGTCTGACAAGTCCTCGATATCCTGGTCGGACAGCGGCGCCGCCAAACCCTGCATCAGGGCGTTGACGCGGATCTGGTCCCTGAAATCACGTAACTGTTTGCCCAGGTAACGGGCACTTTGGCCCGCTAAATTCGGGTATTGCGGGTCAGTGCTATTGCCGTCGGCGCCATGGCAGGCAGCACAAACGGCAGCCTTTTGCTGCCCGGCTACAGCGTCACCAGCCAGTACCGGCAGGGCACTTGCGTACAGCGCGAGTGCCGCGGCTAGGAAGATCTTATTCATCCCGTGAGGACTCCTGTACCATGCGAACCGGCCCTGCGTCGGGTCATGCGGGTTGCGGGACCGCAGATGCGAGCGGTGGGTTATACCAGCTTCGATAGTGTCGATCAACGCGCGCTGTTCATCCTTATCATCATGGTAGCAGGCAGCATGTTTACACAAGACCAGTTGCGCGACACGCGTTTCTTGAGCAGTGCTTACAAACTCTCCGATCTGCCCGCGGACCAGGGTGCCGAGGTCGCTTTCGCGGGCAGGTCGAATGCTGGCAAGTCCAGTGCCCTCAACGCGATCACGGGCCGTCGCATGCTGGCTCGTACTTCGAAAACGCCAGGACGTACCCAGCTGATCAACTTTTTCGACATCGATGATGAGCACCGTCTCGTCGATCTACCGGGATACGGTTACGCCAAAGTTCCGGACTCGCTGCGTCGGCATTGGGGGCACACGCTGCGCGACTATCTTTCGGCAAGACTGGCGCTCAGAGGACTGATTCTGCTGATGGACGTGCGCCACCCCCTTACCGATCTTGATCGTCAGATGCTGGCGTGGAGTCGTTCCCGGGTGCTACCCGTACACATTCTGCTCACCAAGGCGGACAAGATCAGTCGCGGCAAGGCCGCAGCGGTCTTGCAGCAGGTCGTCCGGGATCTGTCGCAGCAGGGTGGTGAAGCCACGGTACAGCTGTTTTCGGCGCCACGGGGGCTCGGGCTCGCCGAGGTGATGGCGGTATTGGAAGCATGGCTGTCGGCAAGCGACTATTCGGCTCACCCCTGACTGGCGATCTAAGCAGTCATCTCTATGGCTTGTTCTTGCGAGCCCGTGGATGCGCATCGTCATAGATCCGTGCCAGATGCTGGAAATCCAGGTGCGTGTAAACCTGGGTGGTGCTGATGTTGGCGTGACCCAGCAGTTCCTGGACCGCCCGCAGGTCTCCGCACGCTTCCAGCAGGTGGGTCGCGAACGAATGTCGTAGCAAGTGCGGATGCAGCGGGACATCCAGACCCTTGGCTCTGGCCCAGCGCTGCAGTCTGGACTGTACCGCGCGAGCGCTCAACCGCTGCCCTCTGCGGCTGACGAACAGGGCTTTGCAATCCTTCGCGGCCATCGTCGGGCGCACAGTCAGCCATTCCTGCAAGGCCGCCAGCGCTTTGCGCCCGACTGGCGCCAGCCGGGTCTTGGCCCCCTTGCCGGTCACCCGCGCGGTGGCCTCGAGCAGATCCAGATCAAGGATGTCGAGCGACACCAGTTCCGCCAGTCGCAACCCCGAGGAATAGAACAACTCGAGCATGGTTCGATCGCGAAGCTCGAGCGGGCCCCCGGCATTTTGATCGAGTGCCCTCGAGGTGAGTTCAGGGTCCATGGTTGGTGGCAGTCGCCGGGCACTGCGCGGTGCCCGGATTCCGCGCGCGGGGTTGCGCTCGACGCGTGCTTCCCGCAGCAGGTATTCGTAGAGGCCGCGGATCGCGGACAGATGCCGTTGCAGGCTGCGGCCACCCAGCCCGCACCGATGGCGCTCGGCCACGTATCCACGCACCGTGGCTGCACCGACTTGTGCGAATCGCCCGAGGTGCTGGCGGTGGCATGCGTCCGCGAACTGCAGCAGATCGCGTCGATAGCCCTCAACAGTCCTGTCGGACAGGCGTCTTTCGTCCCGAAGATGCGCCAGGAAGCTGCTGATATCGGATCGCAGCGCGGATTCAGCGTTACCGGCCGACATGGAGATAGCGTTCCAGCGCCGCGCTGATCAGCTCACCCATGCGGCTCAGAAACAAGGTGCCCATACCGGGTTGAAACCGGTCCGGTTCGCGGTCGCCCAAGGCCAGCAGACCTCGCCAGTCGGGGTTCTTCAACGGTATCAGCGCCACCGATTCGATCTCGTTGCCACGATCACCGAACAGATATTGGCTTTGGGCTAGCTGGATACGACCGCATCTGGGCTTGCCGATCTTGAAAAAATCATCGAACAACAGCAGTCCGGGGTCGTCGGGACCCACAAACTCGCTGCTACGGGCCTGGGGGTCATCCTGGGCACCGGGTCTGGCACCTACCTTGATCACCACGACGTTGGTTTCGAAGTCGTGCTGCAATGACTGGCGGATGGCGGCGATCGATCGGTCCAGACCGGTTGCTTCCACCACGCTCACCGCGAACCGATGCATACGTGCTGCCAGCCGGTCGTTCTCACTGGCCACCGCGACCAGTTCGTGCAAGCGCCTGTCCATATCACGGTTCTGCTCTCTGAGCACCGCCAATTGGCGTTCGATCAAAGAGGTTGCGCGACCGCTGGCATGGGGGACGGTCAACACCGAGAGCAGTTCGGGGTGGTCCGCGAAGAAACCCGGATGGTCGCGAAGATAGTCTGCGAGTTCTCGCTCGAGGTCGGCCGAGCGCCGCTTTCCGGTCTGGTTCATGGGTCTATCTGTCCATCAAATACGTGGATCGCCGGTCCCGTCATCATCACGTGGTGACCCTCACCCTGCCATTCGATTTCAAGCATGCCCCCCGGCAACGCTACCGTAGTACGAGCATCGAGCAGTCCCTGGAGCCGGCCACAGACCAGCGCGGCGCATGCCCCTGAACCACAGGCCCGAGTCTCCCCGACTCCCCTTTCGAATACCCTCAACCGCAGATGATCGCGGTTGAGGATCTCCATGAATCCGACATTGGCTCGCTGCGGAAGCCGGGGATGGTGCTCGAGCCGGGGACCCAGGGACAATACCGGGGCGGTATCCACATCCCCGACCTGCAACAGAAGATGCGGATTACCCATGGAAACGGCGCCCACCCTCAGCGGCAGACCATCCAAATCGAGCTCATAGGTTGCGGCGCGCTTCTCTGCCAGCAGTGGAATCTGCGCTGGCTCCAGGCCTGGTTCACCCATATTCACACGGACTCTGTGGTCGCCGAGCAGGGTTAGTTGCAACGGTCCCGAGTTGGTCGACACTCGCAGTTCGCGGTCCGCACTGAGGCCTCGGTCGACTACGAAGCGCGCGAAACAACGGGCACCATTGCCGCACTGCCCGATTTCGTCGCCGTCCGCGTTGAAGATGCGGTAATGAAAATCGAACCCGCTCCGGTCAGCGGCTTCCACCACCAAGACCTGGTCGCAGCCCACGCCCAGATGACGGTCGGCGAGGCGCCGGATCAAGTCGGCATCCGGCCGAAACTCCTGGTTGATCGCATCGATAACGACAAAATCGTTACCCAGCCCGTGCATCTTGGCGAATTCCAGGCTCATGTGGGTCTGGCTTGCAGAGCAACCGGGCGAGCAATACCCCGGATCATGGCAGGCGGCCTTCCACCAGCAAGTGGCGGTCGCCGATATCTCGAACCCGTAGACTGGCCAGCCCCGCGTCTGCAAGCTGCTGCTCGACTTCACTCCTTCGGTAGGAGGCCAGCAGGCTGTTGTGAAAGTCCCGCTGCAGAATCCCGCTTTCGGACCCAGCATGGCGTGTCACCAGTTCCCGGGCCTGTTCCAGACTCTGCGGACGTCGCAGGTCCATCACGAACACGGATGTGCCGCTTTGTCCGTGTTCGAGGATGGTTTGCCACAATACTTTGGGGTCCCTGAGGTGGTGCAGCAGGGAATTGGAAATGATCGTCTGATAGCGCTCGCGGGACAGGCGCACACCAGGAAGTGTACCTTCGATCAGCGTGACCCGACCCTGCAGCCCGGCCGCCGCCACCGCTTTGCGGCCGTGACTGAGCATGACCGCGGCGCCATCGACCCCATCGATGCGGTTGGCCGGGTAAGCGCGCGCGAATTTCAAGGTCACGTCGGCATTCCCGCAACCCAGGTCGAGAACCCTGGCGGCAGCCTCGGCGTCGGGAAGGAACTTGCCGAACAGGTCGACGAACTGCTGGTGTGGCTCCTCGAAATCGGCCAGCGCATAAGCGCGCGCCTGTTGCGGGTCGGTCATCAATTCTTCGGGCTCGGGTATGCGTACCAGCATGGTGATCAAGGGCACCGCCTACAGCGGAGCCAGTGGCAGCTCGGCGGCATATAGATCCTCTATCCGCTCACGGCGTCGAACCAGGCTGGCCCGGCCGCCATCCACCATGACCTCGGCCGCTCGTGGTCGAGCGTTGTAGTTGGAACTCATGACAAACCCATAGGCTCCGCAGGAGCGTACCGCAAGCAGATCGCCTTCCGCCACCGCCAGCTGGCGGTCCCTGCCCAGGAAGTCGGCACTTTCGCACACCGGTCCGACGATGTCCCACAGCTCGGTTTCGCACCGGTGGTTATCGTGAACGGGGATGATCTCCTGCCAGGCCGAATAGAGTGCCGGTCGCAACAGATCGTTCATCGCCGCATCGACGATCGCGAAGCGCTTGTCCGGTGTGCGTTTGATATGCTCGACCCGGGTCAACAATATGCCCGCATTGCCCAGCAACGCACGCCCGGGCTCGACGATCAGCTCCAGATCCCGGCCGCGCAGATGTTTCAGCAGCACAGCCGCCAGATCACCGGGCAGGGGCGGTCGTTCATCGCGGTAGCGAATACCGAGGCCACCGCCCATGTCCAGGTGGTGAATCGGGACTCCCCGGTCGGCCAACTGATCTGTCAGCACCAGCAGCCTTTGCAGGGCATCCTCGTATGGAGTCAGGTCGGTCAGCTGGGAGCCGATATGGCAGTCCATGCCGACCGGCCGCAGGTGTGGCAGATCGACTGCCTGCAGATACACATCCAGGGCCTGTTCTATGGGCACGCCGAACTTGTTTTCGCGCAGCCCGGTGGAAATATAGGGATGGGTTCCGGCATCGACGTCCGGATTGACTCGCACCGAGATCGCCGCGACGCGTTGCAGTTGTGCCGCCACCGACTCGATCCGCAGCAGTTCCGCAACCGATTCGACGTTGAAACAACGGATGCCCGCCAGCAGCGCGGATCGAATTTCGTCAGCACGCTTGCCGACCCCGGAGAACACCACCCGGGAGGGGTCACCACCGGCCGCGAGCACGCGTGCCAGCTCCCCTCCGGAGACGATGTCGAATCCAGAGCCCAGGCGTGCGAGCACCGATAGCACGGACAGATTGCTGTTCGCCTTGACCGCGTAACAAAGCAGATGCGGGTAGCTGCCGAGGGCAGCGTCGAAAGCACGGTAATTATGCTCGATCGCAGCTCTGGCGTAGACAAAACAGGGAGTACCGAACTGCTCCGCGACCGCGGACAGTGGCACCTCTTCGGCATGCAGTTGCTGGTCGATGTATTGAAAACAGTCCAATGTAAGGTAGTCCCCAGGCAGGACAGATGCCGTCGATGCCGTCGCGCCGGTCCGCAACGATCAGTCGCCGACCTCTTCCTGTACAGTTGGTACGGGATCGGTGGGCAGGTACAGGGGCCCGGACTGACCACAGCCGGCCAGCAGCCCGGTTGTCAGCAGCACGGCAAGCAGGGCGCCGCCCCTGCGCATGGCTGCGGGCAGCTGCCCGCCAAGCGGAATCCAGGAGTGTCTCATTGCAGCCGACATGGGTGTCCCAGGTGCTTGGATCGGTGGCGAGGGTGGTGTCATACGGCACCGGTGGCGAAGCGAATCACCGCCCGGTCGATGCAAGTGTGACCGACTCCCGGTTATACTGCAAACCTGCTGCGATGTACGGGTCTTCGTAGCTCGCGGTGCTCCGTCGCAGGGTTGGATTTTGTCACCCGGGCTGGCTTGTGGCACCGGGATCTGGATGTTCAGTGAGGATAGATGTCAGCGGATTCTGGTTCAATCGACTGGACGGTGTTGAGTGAAACCCTGTTGTTTCGCGGCGTTGGCATCGAGTCGATCGAGGCCTACCTCGAGAACTGCGAGCAGTTGAGCCTCGAACCCGGTGAACTGCTGCTGCGTCCCGATCGACGCAACCATCATGTTTACGTGTTGCTCACCGGCACCTTGCGCGTGTATCTCAACGATACTACCGAAATCGTACTCAACATCCTCTCGCCGGGTGACTGCGCCGGCGAACTTTCAATCATCGACAACGGCTACCCGACCGCCTATGTGGTGGCCACCTGTCGCTGCGAACTGGTGTCCATACCGTATGCATCCCTTTGGTCGATGGTCAACGCTTCCCACGCCGTGGCCCGCAACCTGTTGTACATACTGACCCGCAGAGTACGCGATTCCAGCGAAATGCTGGCTCGTCACAGCCGTGCGCTTCGCGAAGTCGAGCACCATTCGACCCTGGATGCGCTCACTGATCTGCACAATCGGCGTTGGATGGAAAAGATGTTCCGGCGCGAAATCCGTCGTTGCCTGACTTCCGGCGATGTCTTGACGCTGGTTTTGCTCGATGTGGATCATTTCAAGAGTTACAACGACCGCTACGGACACCTGATGGGCGATGCCGTGCTGCGCAGCATTGCCGATGCCTTGCGCGCTCACATGCGCGCCAATGACATGGCGGCCCGATTCGGTGGTGACGAGTTCGCGCTGCTGCTTCCCGGCATGGCCTTACCCGAGGCGTCTCAGGTCGCGCAGCGGCTGTGCAAGGCGGTGACAGGCATCGACCTGCCAGAAATCGAGGGTGTGCGACCCACTGCGCCCACCCTTTCGGTAGGTGCCGCGCAGATGGTTGCTGCCGACAGCCTCAATGGGCTGATCGAACGGGCCGATGCGGCGCTCTACCTGGCCAAGGATCGTGGCCGCAACCGGGTTGAGGGCTATCGGCCTCGCACCACGGGCTGACCCTGGGATCGGAGACAGACGGTGTCGGCGCCCATTACGCTTGCCGATCGCTACCCGCGTCAGGCCCGCTTGACCCGAGCTCTGCTGCTGGTGTCGGCAGTACTGTTGGCGGTGGGGATTTTTGCACCGATCTTTTCACTGGAGAAATTTTTCGTGGCGCGCAACACGGTGTCGCTGATCGGCGCCTGCGCGGAATTGTTGCGCGAAGGACAATGGTTGCTGCTGACCATCATCGCCCTTTTCAGCATCGTCTTACCGTGGGTCAAGATCGTTTTGCTGTTCGTATTCTGGCAGCTGCATGTCAGCCAGCGCCAGCGCCTGGCTGGGCTCATGCACGCCATCGCATTGTACGGAAAATGGTCGATGCTGGACGTTTTTGTAGTGGCCTTGTTGCTGGTCAGTATCAAGCTGGGTGCGGTGGCCAGCGTGGAGGTGCACTATGGTCTCTATGCATTTGCCGCGGCGGTGTTGCTGACCATGGTGTCGACCTCGACGGTGATGAGGCTGAGCCGGCAGCTGGATAGTCTCCCCTGACCGGTTGATACCGCTTATCCGCTCTGCGATGTCTCCTGGAACAGATCCAGTTGCACGATCTCCTGGCGGGGCACGAGTTTTGCCAGTTTCGACACGCTGACTCCCAGCAGCCTGACCCGTCGTACTCCTGCTTCGGTTCGGCTCAGCAGCCGGCTCAGCAGCGGTTCAATTTGCTGCCGACAAGTCAGCGGCTGGTCCAGGCTGAGACTGCGTGTGCAGAGCTGAAAATCGTCGTAGCGCACCTTGATGGTCACAGTGCGGGCTCCCAGTCCTCGTCGTGCCAGGCTGTTGGCCACGGTATCGGCCAGTGCGGTCAGCTTGGCGAGCATTTCCCCGACTTCTCCGAGGTCGCGCTGGAACGTGGTTTCCGCGCCGATGGACTTGCGCACACGGTGACTGACTACCGGTCGATCATCGATCCCGTGGGCGGCATCGTGGTAGTAACGGGCGGCTTTGCCAAACAGGACCCGGAGCTCGTCCAGGGAACGTGCCGCGAGGTCGGCGCCGGTGATGATGCCCTGCTCTGCCATACGCCGCTCGGTTGCCTTGCCGATACCGTGAATCCTGCCAACGGGCAGGCGGGCCGCGAACCCCGGGCCCTGTTCCGGCGTAATCAGATAGAGGCCGTCAGGTTTGTCCAGATCGGAGGCGATCTTGGCAAACAGCTTGTTGTAGGAGACACCTGCCGAGGCAGTGAGCCCGGTCTGGTCTCGAACGCGTTTTTTGATGTCGCGGGCGATCAGCGTCGCCGAACCCCGGTGGCTCCGGCATCCCGTGACGTCCAGAAAAGCCTCATCCAGCGACAGCGGTTCCACGTGCTCGGTGAAATCCGTGAATATGTCCTGAATCTGCCGTGACACTCGTCGGTAAGCCTCGAAACGGGGTTTTACGAAGATCGCATGGGGGCACAGCCGTCTGGCCCGCGACGATGCCATGGCCGAGTGGATGCCATAGCGTCTGGCTTCGTAACTGCAGGTGGCTACCACGCCACGGCTGTCGGGTGCTCCGCCGACCACCAGCGGTTGGCCCCGAAACTGTGGAAAGTCGCGCTGTTCCACTGCGGCGAAGAAAGCGTCCATGTCGATGTGTATGATCTTGCGCACCATGGTCAGATTGGACAGCACACTAGCTGGAAAGCAACGGCAGGGGCGTGTGTGCAGCCACCAGCCCGACCGCCGCGGGCTGCGTTCACCCCGCTTGTCGCAACCGCTGCCGGGCCCTGTGTATGGCAGCGCGCACTTGTTTCGGGGCGGTGCCGCCTTTGTGATCGCGGGCTGCCACGGAGCCTTCCAGAGTCAGCACCTCGAAGACATCCTGCTCGATAAGCGTACACAGCTGCTGCAGCTCTTCAAGCCTCATGTCGGCAAGATCACGCCCGGTCTCGATTCCGAGCCTGACCGCTTTTCCGACGATCTCGTGCGCATCGCGAAAAGGTACGTTCTTGCCGACCAGATAGTCGGCCAGGTCGGTAGCGGTGGCGAATCCCTGTAGCGCAGCGGTCCGCATCCGCTGTGGGCAAGGACGGATGTGAGGAACCATGTCCGCGAATACCCGCAGGCAGCCGAGCAGCGTATCGATGGCGTCGAACAGAGGTTCCTTGTCTTCCTGATTGTCCTTGTTGTAGGCCAGTGGCTGCCCTTTCATCAGGGTCAGCAGGGCAATCAGGTCGCCGTTGACGCGCCCGGTCTTACCGCGCACCAACTCGGGGATATCGGGGTTTTTCTTTTGCGGCATGATCGACGAACCGGTGCAATACCGGTCTGGCAATTCCACGAAGCCGAATTGGGCTGAGCTCCAGATCACCAGTTCTTCGGAAAATCGAGACAGATGGGTCATCGTCAATGCCGCGGCAGCCACGAACTCGATCGCGAAATCCCGGTCCGACACCGAATCCAGGGAATTCTCGGAAGCGCAGTCGAAATCCAGCAGCCGGGCGCTGTAGTCGCGGTCGATCGGGAAGGTCGTGCCGGCCAGGGCCGCCGAACCCAGCGGCGACACGTTGAGACGCCGACGGCAGTCACGCAGCCGGTCGCTATCGCGCATCAGCATCTCGAACCAGGCCAGCAGGTGGTGACCGAAGGTGACCGGTTGAGCGACCTGCATATGGGTGAAGCCGGGCATGACGGTATCGGCGTGCTGTTCGGCAAGGTCAACAAGAGCAGCTTGTAGCGACGCCAGTGTGGTGAGTGTCTCGTCGATAGCGTCGCGCAGATAGAGGCGGATGTCGGTGGCTACCTGGTCATTGCGCGAACGACCGGTGTGCAGGCGCTTGCCGGCATCCCCGATCTTTTCGGTGAGCCGTGCCTCGATGTTCATGTGCACGTCTTCCAGTGCCGCAGACCAGTGAAACTCACCGCCGCTGATTTCAGCGCCGATCTGTCGAAGTCCGGCGACGATCGCATCGCGGTCGGGCTCCGACAACACGCCCACTTTTGCCAGCATGGTGGCATGCGCGATGGACCCGGCGATGTCCTGGCGGTACATGCGGCGGTCGAATGCCACCGAGGCGTTGAACTCCTCGACCAGGGCATCGAGCCCCTCGCTGAACCGTCCACCCCAGCTCTTGTTGACCCGCTCGCCGCCCATAGTCATCCGCTCCACCTTTTTTGCAGCCCGGGAGTATAATATACCCACGGCACACCGGTTTTCGGCCACCATCGCACGCGCCTTGGCGCGGATGGCTGCGTTGGAAATGCTAGCTGTAGTACGGCTGGAGCGGCGCATTCCCGCCTTGCCCTCCA
>CBDVAK010000042.1:0-16832 GCA_965371945.1 uncultured Candidatus Competibacteraceae bacterium | reverse complement strand
TAGCATTTCCAACGCAGCCATCCGCGTCAAGGTGCGTGCGATGGAAGCCGAAAACCGGTGTGCCGTGGGTATACATAGACGATTTTCGGGGGAGGCTGAACGCAGATGAGCACAGCGCGGATCGCACTCGGCGGGATCTATCTGGAAAGCAATGCCAGAGCGCCGGTTTGCGGCCAATGGGCTTTTCGAAACCATTGCTGGCTGGAAGGGGATGCCATCCTCGAGCAGGCCGGCCTCGAACACGCCACTATGGCCATGGAGATGACCGCCTTCGTGCGCGCCATGAGCTTTACCGGCGAGTGGCTGCCGCAACCACTGGTGTATGTCGCCACCCCGCCCGGAGGGCCGGCCGATCACGATTTTTTCGAACACTATCTGGATGTGATGGAAGCCCGGCTGCGCCAGGCCATGCCGCTGGACGGTGTCTTCCTCGCCAACCACGGCGCCATGACCACCACCCGGCTCGACGATGCCGACGGCGAGGTGTTCGAGCGGGTGCGCTCGGTGGTCGGTACGGAGATCCCGTTGATCGCGGTACTCGATCTGCATGCCAACATCTCGCAGCGTATGGCAGCGCTGGCGATGCTGGTGGGCTATCGCACCAACCCCCATGTCGACATGCTCGATCGAGGCGAAGAGGCGGCATTCCATATGCGCCGGATGCTGGCGGGTCAGCGCCCCGCGCAAGCGTTGGTGAGGCTGCCACTGGTGGCCCCCAGCACCACGCTGCTGACCGCCGATGGCCCCTATGGTGAACTGATCGACTATGGCCAGCAGGCGCTGGCCGCATCCGGTGGTGAAATCCTCAATGTGTCGCTTTTTGGCGGTTTTGCATTTTCCGATACCGACAAGAACGGTTTCGCCACGGTAGTCTCGGCGCGCCACAGCGCAGCGGCGGCACAGGGGCTGGCCATCGACATCGCCTCGCGGGCCTGGCGTATGCGCGACCGATTCGTGCGCACATTGATGCCAATCACCGAGGCAGTGGCACTGGCGCAAGCTCTGGCGGCTGACCGCGACCGGCCAGCGGCCATCTTCTCGGATGCCGGCGACAATCCCGGTGGTGGCGGCACCGGCAACACCACTGCGCTGCTGGAGGCGATGATCGAATCGGGTACGCAGGGTGTGCTCTACGGTTCATTGTTCGATCCGCCACTGGCCGATGATGCGCATGCGGCCGGTCCCGGCGCACAGTTCACCGCGGTGGTCAACCGTGACAGCAACGACCCCGACGCCAGGCGGCTCAGCTACCCGGCCACCGTGGTCGCGCTGCACCAGGGGGAAATTGTCGGCCGGCTGGGAATCT
Organism: uncultured Candidatus Competibacteraceae bacterium; assembly: GCA_965371945.1. Taxonomy (GTDB): domain Bacteria; phylum Pseudomonadota; class Gammaproteobacteria; order Competibacterales; family JAHEDQ01; genus CBDVAK01. The sequence continues at coordinate 15,526 of CBDVAK010000042.1, read as the reverse complement.
TCCGCGACCGCGCCCTGGCGCTCGGCAATGTGTGCGCGCTACGGATCGGCGGTGTTAGCCTGGTGGTGATCTCAGCCCGCCAGCAAACCGCCGACCCGGTATTCTTCGAGTGTCTGGGTCTGGATATCGCCGCGGCCCGCACCGTCTGCGTCAAGTCACGCGGGCACTTCCGCGCCGGATTCGCGCCCTGGTTCCCGCCGCCACAGGTGTTCGAGGTGGACACGCCCGGTCTCACCTCACCGGTGCTGGAGCGCCTTGACTGGCGCCGGTTGCCGCGCCCAGTCTATCCGCTGGACCAGGACACCCGGTGGACACCACCGGGTTAAACCCGAAAACGAACGCTCGTGTATCAAGACAAGGCGTAACCGATGACGGTTCTTATTGCTGACGCAAACTCGTCGAACGAGTGCGGCTTGACGATATAGTCCTCGACCTCATACCGGAATGCCGCGGCCCGGTCGTTGGGTTCATTCGACGAGGTCAGAACAATCACGGACAGATCGCGCAGGTCCGCATCTTTGCGCAGTTCTCGAAGAAATTCGACTCCACTCATGCGCGGAAGATTCAAATCGAGCAGGATCAGCGATGGCGGTGGGTCGATTTTCTCCACGCCGTCACCGCGCAGCATCTGCAGTGCATCGACCGCGGTGCGGGCAACATACAGCGGGTTGCTGATCTTGTATCTGCTCAGCGCCCGCTGAACGGTCATGACATCGACCCGGTCGTCCTCCACCAGCAATATACCGGCATTGTCATCCATTGCCTTCCACCTTGGCGGTTTCGCTTTTCCGGGTCATTTCGGTGTCACCCTCCGGTACCTCTTTGGCCCAGGTAAAGGTGAAACGACTCCCTCGTCCCGGCCCGGACTTCAGGGAAATCGAGCCATCATGTTCTTCTACGAGCTTTTTTACCAACGCCAGGCCGATCCCGGTATCACCGCCGAAATCGCTCACCTGCAGCGTCTGAAACATCATGAATACCTTGTCCTGATACTCGCTCGGGATACCGGGACCGTCATCGAGAACCGTAAACTGGCACCGATCCCCAAGGTCTTCCCCTGACACCCGAATAACACCCTTCTTGTGATCATGGTGATTGATCGCATTGCCGATGAGATTCGCAAAGACCTGCCCCAGGTGCAGTCTATCCGTGAAAAGGCGCGGCATTCCAGTCTTCACTTTTATTTTGTAACCTTTCCGCGGCGAAAGGGAATCGATGGTGTCGCGGACCAATTCAGCAGTTTCCACGTCTTCGACCGACCCGGCTGTACGCCCGATCCGCGAATAGGCCAGCAGACCTTCGACCAGCGCATTCATGCGTGCCACGCGGTCCTGTAGCAGGTCGATCTGCTCGCTGGTCTCCGCCGTCAGATTTTTCCGCAGGTCTTCTTTCAGCCAACCCGCCAGGTTGGCAATCCCGCGCAAGGGCGCCTTCAAGTCATGGGATGCGACGTAGGCATACTGTTCCAGATCGCGGGCGCGACGCTCCGCCTCCGCGGTGCGGTGGGTCACGCGCTGCTCGAGTGTCGCATTCAGCAATTGCAACGCCTGCTCGGCGCGCTTGCGCTCGCCAATCTCGTTGTTCAGGGCGCTGTTGGACCGTTCCAGCTCGACGGTCCGCTGGGCAACCAGATGTCGTACCCGCTGCGCCCGACCGATCGACGTAATCAGAAATACCGAGGACAACAAGGTAAAAGCGAAACCGCCGACCATGATAATGTAACTGCTCCATGCATCCCGCTCGAAGTAACCGGGTACCGGATTGCTGACCACAAACCAACGACGGTTTCCCACCTGAATCCCGGCGCGATACTCCGCAACACCCGGTCCCGCTATCTGCATTGCGATAGCTGCAAAACCAGGCCGGGTGCGCGACACGTGCACGTAGAACGGATGCGCTGAGGCGTCCGGCTCGGACGAGAAAAAACGCATATCGACGCCGCTGGGCCCCAGATTCGCCAATGCCTGCTCGACCAGGTTCCGAACCAAAAAGCGTCCGGCAGCGAACCCACGCAGAGTTCGGCTCGGTGATCGCTCCTGTGGCCTCGCCACATCGGTCTCCGATAGTTTCTCGCCCCGGGCTTTCACGAACATGGGCACATACACCGAGAACCATGTTTGCCCGTCCGTCGCCGAAGGCAGGCTCACGGGTACGGATGCACCGAGGACCGCGGATTCGGCGGTTGCCTCCAGAAGCGCAAGCTCGTCAGAATCGGACGCCAGATCGAATCCGAGCATCGCGTTGTTGTCCAAGTAGGGTTGAATATAGAGCACGGGGAAGTGAACCGGGCGCTCCGCTACAGATTTCAGCGCAGTATCACCCTCGCTTCCCGTGATCAGGAATGGTGGATAGGCTCGCCGCGCTTCGGCTACAAAGGCGCTGCGTCGTTCCGCTGGGACTCGGGGAACCCAATAGAGTGCCTGGATAGCATCGTCGCGCTTGAGGACGGGTTCCACAAATTCCCTGAACTGGCGCCGCGCAACCTGACCGGACGCGTCGAAGAAACTGCCCAGATCCTGAACGACCTGCAGTGAGTGGACGAGTTCGCGTTGAATGACCAATACCCTGTCGCGCGCGGCGGAGGCAAATGCATCGGTCTGACGCTGCTGCTCGAGGTCCGAGACCTTGTCGACCACAGACCACGTCGCCAGCGTCCCCGACAGCGCAACCAGCGCGATAGGGGCGTAACTACGCCAACCGTAGATGAGCATGTTTGAAAACAGTGGGAACCACAGGGGTCTGGCGCATAAAGAGTAGCGTCGTAACAATCAAAGGCATCATCATGTCATACATTCTATCAGGCGATATTCACATCCTCACCCGCGACCTGCCACGCCGGGTCCGGAGCGGGAGACCGGTTGGTCGCGGAGACTGCGAACAGTGAGCAAGAAAATCCGGGACTGGCCACAATGAGACTTGCCGTGGCCGCACAGATACCTACACTTGAGGAGCAACCGCGCCCTGTCCGGTGACGGTAAAGCAGAGCATCACAATCACAAGGCGTTACTCGCCGGGGGGGAGAAACATGCACAGATACAGAATAATCGCGATCATGGTGTTGGCGGCACTGGTGTCGCTACCATTGACGGGCGCCTATGCCCAGGAACTGAGGATTGGTCTCAAGGGTGAACCCACGGCCATCGATCCGCACTACCACAACCTCACTCCCAACAACGCCATGGCTGCCAATATTTTCAGCCACCTGATCGAACAGGACGAAAACCAGCAACTGCTGCCGGGACTGGCCAGCTCCTGGAAAGCAGTGGACGACCTGACCTGGGAGTTCAAGCTTCGCGAAGGTATCAAGTTTCACGACGGCACACCGTTCACCGCGGATGATGTGCTGTTTACCTTTGAGCGAGCCCCGACCGTGCCCAATTCACCATCCAGTTTCTCCACCTTCACCAAGGGCAAGACGCTCACGAAGGTCGACGACTACACCATCCGCATCAGCACCGAGAAACCGTATCCGCTGATGCCGCAGGACGTCTCCAACGTCGCCATCATCTCCCGCAAGGCCGCCGAAGGCGCCACTACCGCCGATTTCAACTCCGGCAAAGCCGCCATCGGCACCGGACCGTTCAAATTCGTGGAATGGGTGCCGGGCGACCGCATCGTGCTGGAGCGCAACGACGAATATTTTGGTGATTTGCCGGCCTGGTCCAAGGTCGTGGCCAAGCCCATCAAGTCAGGGCCGGCAAGGGTCGCGGCACTGCTGGCCGGTGACGTCGAATTCATCGACAGCGTGCCGACCATCGATATCGAGAAACTCAGCAAGAACGACGATCTGCAACTCAGCCAGGGGGTTTCCAACCGGGTCATCTATCTGCACATGGACCAGTTCCGCGAGGACTCGCCCTATGTCACCGCCAAAGACGGCTCCAAGATCAACAATCCGCTGCTCGATGTGCGCGTCCGCAAAGCCATCTCCAAGGCGATCAACCGCGATGCCATTGTCGAGCGGGTGATGGAAGGTGTGGCGGTGCCCGCCGGTCAGTTGCTGCCGGCCGGGTTCTTCGGAGTCTCCGACAAGCTCAAGCCGGAGCCCTATGACCCCGAAGGCGCCAAACAGCTGATCGCCGACGCCGGGTTCCCGGACGGCTTCAAACTCACCATCCACGGTCCCAACGACCGCTATATCAACGACGCCCGGATCGCCGAGGCTATCGCCCAGATGCTCACCGCGATCGGCATCGAGACCGCGGTGGAAACCATGCCCAAGGCGGTTTACTTCAAACGCGCCTCACGCGGCGGGCCGGACGGCAACCCTGAGTTCAGTTTCGTGCTGGTCGGCTGGGGCGCGGGCACCGGTGAGGCATCCTCACCGCTCAAATCGTTGTTGCATACCTACGACAAGGACAAGGGCTACGGCTCCTCCAACCGCGGCCGCTATTCCGACGCCGAGCTCGACCAACTGGTCGAGGAGGCGCTGGCAACGGTTGACAACGACAAACGCGAAGCGCTGCTGCAACAGGCAACCGAGCTGTCGCTGGGCAACGATCAGGGACTGATCCCACTGCACTACCAGGTAAGCACCTGGGCCGGGCGCAAGGGCATCGGCTATCCGGCGCGGACCGACGAACGCACCTACTTTGCCGATATCCGGCCACAGTAGGATCGACGCTCACGGGCGGTGCCAGGATGTACCGTCCGTGAGTTCGTACTGATGTCCGCGTTCATCATCCGCCGTCTCATGCAGAGCGTGCTGGTGGTGTGGATCATGTCGTTGCTGGTGTTCACCGGCATCAACGTGGTCGGCGACCCGGTCGACATGCTCATCAACCCGGAAGCCGATCAGGCCGAGATCGACCGGGTGATGGCCGACTTCGGGCTCGACCGGCCATTGCCGGAGCAGTACTGGCGGTTTCTGGTCAACGCGGTAAAGGGTGATCTCGGTACTTCGTTCATCTTCGGCCAACCGGCGCTGAAGCTGATCGTGCAACGGATGCCGGCCACCTTCGAACTGGCTTTCACAGCGCTGCTGCTGGCAGTATTCATCGGCATCCCGCTGGGCATGGTCGCCGGACTGAATCCGGAATCGAGGACCAGCAAGGCCATCATGGCGGGCTCGATCCTGGGCTTCAGTCTGCCCACCTTCTGGGTAGGGTTGATGATGATCATGCTGTTCGCGGTGATACTCGGCTGGCTGCCCTCGACCGGACGTGGTGAAACGGTGCCGCTGTTCGGGATCGAAGTCAGCTTTCTGACCTGGGACGGCATCCGCCATCTGATTTTGCCGGCACTCAACCTGGCGCTGTTCAAGATCTCGCTGGTAATTCGCCTGACCAGGGCCGGCACTCGCGAGGTCGCACTGCAGGACTACATCAAGTTCGCACGCGCCAAGGGACTGGGCTCCGGTCGCATCGTGTTCGTGCACCTGCTGAAGAATATCCTGATCCCGGTAGTGACCGTGCTGGGGCTGGAGTTTGGCGGCCTGATCGCCTTCTCCACGGTGACCGAAACCATTTTCTCGTGGCCGGGGATGGGCAAGCTGATCATCGACTCGCTACACAACCTCGATCGGCCGGTGATCGTCGCCTACCTGATGGTGGTGGTGTTGATCTTCGTAGTCATCAATCTGCTGGTCGACGTGTTCTATTCAATACTGGATCCCCGGGTCCGCCTGCAGGATATGAAGGGATGAGCGCGATTCCGGAGCCGCTGCCGACAACAGACACTGCCGGCGTACAGACCCCGTTACAACTGTTTGTCACCGATTTCTTCAGCAGCGCGATCGCCACCGCCGCGACGCTGGTGCTGGCCGCGATCGTCTTCATCGCCCTGTTCGCACCGTGGATCTCACCCACCGACCCCTATGACCTGTCCACAGTGAGCATCATGGACAGCCGCTTGCCACCCGGCACGGAAAGCCTCACCGGCACCACCTTCTGGCTGGGTACGGATGGCGCCGGCCGGGATCTGCTGAGCGCCATTTTCTACGGTCTGCGTATCAGCCTCGGGGTGGGCGTGGCCAGCGGCGTGATCGCCATGTGCATCGGCGCCATGGTCGGTTTGAGCGCCGCTTATTTCGGTGGCCGCACCGACACCATCATCATGCGTATCGTCGACATACAACTGAGTTTCCCGGCCATCCTGGTGGCGCTTATCCTGCTCGCCATACTCGGCAAGGGGGTCGACAAGATCATTGTCGCGCTGGTGCTGGTGCAGTGGGCCTATTACGCCCGCACGGTACGCGCCAGCGCCCTGGTGGAGCGCAGCAAGGAGTATGTGGAGGCGGCCACCTGTCTGGCGCTTTCCCACCGCCGCATCCTGTTTCGGCATCTGCTGCCGAACTGTCTGCCGCCGCTGATCGTGGTGGGCACGGTGCAGACCGCGCACGCCATCTCTCTGGAAGCCACACTGAGCTTTCTGGGGGTCGGCCTGCCGGTTACCGAACCTTCGTTGGGTCTGTTGATTGCCAATGGATTCGACTACATGATGAGCGGTCGTTACTGGATCAGCTTCTTCCCCGGCATCGCACTGCTGATCACCATCGTCAGCATCAACCTGGTCGGCGACCAGTTGCGCGACGTACTCAATCCCCGGTTGCAGCGATAGGGTTTGTCAACGCAATGCGGACCGCCGATAAACCGACCCTGGTGGTCGACAAGCTGCAGACCAGTTTCTTTACCCGCGCCGGCGTCGCCAAGGCAGTCGACGGTATCAGTTTTTCGCTGAACCGTGGCGAGATCATGGGGCTGGTCGGCGAATCTGGTTCCGGCAAATCGGTGGCCGGGTTTTCCATTATCGGCCTGGTCGATGCTCCCGGGCGGGTGGTAGGTGGCCGGGTGCTGTTCAATGGCGAGGATCTGCTGCAGGCCGACGAGGCGCGCATGCGCAAGCTTCGCGGCAACCGCATCGCCATGATCTTCCAGGATCCGATGATGACACTCAACCCGGTGTTGCGGATCGACACCCAGATGATCGAAGCGGTACTCGCCCACCAGCAGGTGAACCGAGCCACCGCCCGAGAGCGCGCCCGCGACGCGCTGGGCCAAGTCGGCATCCCCTCTCCGGACGAACGCCTACAGGCCTATCCGCACCAGTTTTCGGGTGGCATGCGCCAGCGCGTAGCGATCGCCATAGCGTTGATCAACAAACCGGATCTCATCATCGCCGACGAACCCACCACCGCGCTCGATGTAACCATACAAGGGCAGATACTGTACGAGGCACAGAAACTGTGCCGGGAAACCGGGACCGCGTTGATCTGGATCACCCATGACCTGGCGGTGGTGGCGGGTCTGGCCGACCACATCAGCGTCATGTACGCCGGTCGGATCGCCGAGCAGGGCAGATTGGGTGATGTGCTCGACACACCGGTTCACCCCTACACCATCGGGCTGCTGCGCTCGGTGCCCGGCCACAACACCCGCGGCCAGCGTCTGCGGCAGATTCCGGGGATGACACCACCGCTACTGGATCTCCCCAGCGGCTGTGCTTTCCGCACCCGCTGCCCGTACGCCGACCGGCAATGTACAAAGGAGATCGAAATCACCCAACCGATACCCGGCCGGCATGTATGCTGTTGTCACCCACGCCTGGCGGAGCGGGTGTGAGCGCACTGCTGGAGGTGCGCGACCTGTCCCGCCACTTCGTCAAACGCCTCGACCTGGCGGGCCGCATCGCCGCCCGTCTGGGCGCCAATATGAAAGATGAGGTGGTGCGCGCGGTCGATACCGTCAACCTCGAGGTGGATGAGGGTGAAGTGGTTGGCCTGGTCGGTGAATCCGGCTGCGGGAAATCGACGCTGGGGCGCATGATCGCCGGCATCCTGCCACCGACTGCAGGTGAGATCCGTTTTCGTGGGCGCCCGCTCACCGGAAGCGAATCCAGCGGGCGCAGCGCACTTGCCATCCAGATGATATTTCAAGATCCGTTCGCCTCGCTCAACCCCCGCATGCGGGTGGAAGACATCATCGGCGAAGCCGCGGTGGTACACGGTCTGTGCAGCGCTTCGGACAAATCCGCCCACGTCGACCAGGCCCTGCAACGGGTGGGGCTGGACAGCACTTACAAGAGACGCTACCCACATCAGTTCTCGGGTGGTCAGCGCCAGCGCATCGGCATCGCCAGAGCGCTGGCGGTGGAACCCGAGTTCCTGGTTTGTGACGAGGCCATCGCGGCACTGGATGTGTCGATACAGGCGCAGGTCATCAACCTGTTCATGGATCTGCGTGAGGCGCTGGGTCTGACCTATCTGTTTATCAGTCACGACCTGTCGGTGGTCGAGCACATCTCCGACCGGGTGATGATCATGTACCTGGGCCGGGTGGTGGAATCAGCACCCACCGACGCCTTGTTCGACGAGCCCAACCATCCCTATACCCAGGCGCTGCTCAACGAGATCCCGCGGCTGGATGTGCGCGGACTGGACTACCAGCCGATTTCCGGCGAGATACCATCGCCGCTGGCACCGCCACCAGGCTGCCACTTTCACCCGCGCTGTCCGCATGCACGACCGCGCTGTCATCAGCAGCAGCCACTGCTACGCGCAGTGGCGCCGGGGCGCTGGTCCGCCTGTCACCTCAATGACGAACTCTGAACCATGACTTCACAGACCGGCCCCTATATCCAGAGCCCCGCCAGTGAGGGTTTTTACAATCTCGGGCTCGGTCAGCCGTCGCCACGCCTGCTGCCTCTCGACATGCTCGCCAAAGCGGCGTCGCAGAGGTTCTCGGAATCAGGCGAACGGTTGGTTCTGCAGTACGGAACCTGTATCGGAGACCGCGATTCACGTGCCACGCTGGCAGGTTTTCTGAGTGCCGAACACGGTTTCGACATCAGCCCCGAAACCTTGATGGCGGCAGGATCGATCTCCTTGTCACTGGCGCTGGTGTGCGCCACCTTCGTACCACCCGGAGGGCTGGTGGTCTGCGAAGACCCGACGTATTTCCTGGCCCGTGACATCTTCGCATCCAGCGGTGTGCGGTTGATCGGCGTACCCGTCGATGGCCGCGGACTCGATACCGAAGCACTGGCGGCGCTGCTCGCTGCCGGCGAAAAGCCCGATCTGGTGTATTGCATCCCCGGCTACCACAACCCCACCAGCGTGGTGCTCAGCAACCAGCGTCGCGAGCAACTGATCGATCTGGCCGAACAGCACAAGTTCACCGTGGTCTCCGACGAGCCCTACAACCTGCTCCACTACCAGGGCCAGGCGCCGCAGCCTCTGGCTTCGTTGGACCGCGGGCGGCAACGGGTCGTGTCGCTGGGCAGCTTTAGCAAGATCCTGGGGCCAGGGCTGCGGGCCGGCTGGATTCAAGCCGCTCCGACGCTGATCGAGCGTATCGCCGCACACGGTGTACTGCGTAGCGGCGGCGCACTCAACCCGGTCATCTGGCAGATGATCGATGCCATTATCGATGACGGTTCACTGGCGGCACATGTGGCGAGGCTGCGGACCACTTTCAGAAACCGTAGCAAAGTACTAAGCGACGCGCTGCGCGATTCGGTTCCCGAACTCGGCTTCGAGGAACCCGGGGGTGGTTATTTTCTGTGGGCGACCCTGCCCCAGGGTATGTCCGCACAACGACTGCTGGATCAGTGCGGTAGTCGGCAACTGGCGTTCGCACCCGGCAACCGTTGTGCGGTGAGCGCCGATCTGGATCACTGCATACGGCTGTGTTTCGCCTTCTACGAGGCGCAGGAACTTGCCACGGCGGCGGCTCTGCTCGGGGAGGCCGTTGCGGCGTACACCTGACCCCACAATGCCCGCGGAGCGCAACCTACAGCGCGGACTCCTGAGCGCGCGAGCGACCCAGGACCCGCGACAAGATCCTGCGTGCGGAGGATGCAACACCTGTCCATCGCGCCAGCACCACACTGATGTTATCCCCATGGCGACCACCTCTGCGCGCGGCCAGCGACACCAAACCTTGCGCAGCGCTCCGTGCACCCGACCGACCCGCCAACGCATCCACTACTTCTTCGGGTTGCACGAGCGCCCAGAAACCGTCGCTGCAAAGCAAGAACACGTCCCCGGGGACCACGGTTGACGAGGAAACATCCGCCTCCGGATCACGGTCACCACCAAGGCGCATGTAGAGCTGGTTTTGTAGTGCCCGCGCGGCGCCAGTCGAATTGTCCGCTTCTGTGTCACGGTCCCCGCTGGCAAGCATGAGCTGCAACACCGAATGGTCGACAGTGGTGGCCAACACCTGCCCACCCCGAAAATGGTAGAGACGGCTGTCGCCCACATGCGCCCACCACGCTTCAGAACCGTCCAGGAGGAGGAATACACCGGTGCTTCCGGGAGAACCGCCGCGGTCCCCGCCAAGGTCGCCGATCGCAAGGTGGGCGCTGACGCACAGCGCCTCCAGAAAGCTCTGCGGATCCTTCTCATTCGGCCCTGAGAACGCCCGCTCGGCGGTTTCGATAGCGGTTTGTGCCGCCAGGGCGCCATCGCTGTGGCCCCCCATGCCATCGGCAACGACCAGCAAATGCCGATCATCATCCGCGCTCAATACGCAGACTCGATCCTGTTGTTCGCTGCGCCCGCCGATGTGCATCGCGGTGTCAAATGTCCAGGGCACGACCTATCTCCGTCCTCGGAAGCCCGGTGGGGAATCGTTGTATGCAACCATGCGGATACGGAGCACCGACAAGCGACGATTGTCGGGGTCCACGGCCAATCCGAGCCGCAGGTATCGGCGCGCGGCAACATGGTTGAACCGGCTCAGGGCTTGTTCCGCCAGACTGGCATAAGCATTGGCAATAGCCTCCATGCCCTGTCTGGCCTCGGGGTGATTCGGGGCACGCCCGAGTACTTCGCCGTAATAGAGGTAGGCATTGTCACCGCGGGGCGTAGTCAGGCGGTAGTCGTCCAGCGCGGTTTGCGCCTGCTTCAGCAGCGTGTCGGTCGACGGCCACGGATTCGGTCCGCCGGCTAGCAGCGCAGGTTCGCCCGGCTGATCCTGAACGGGTGCGAAAACCTGCTCCTCGTCCTCCAGGGTGATCGCGGAAACTGTCACGCCTGGCTGGGCCAGCGTTTCCAACCAGCTACCCGGGTCAGACTGCGACTCCGACACTCTGGGAGGCTGCGGCGGATCAGCCACCGCACCGCCGGAACGGACAGCGCTGCTCAGGTCCCCTCCATCATCGCGGCTGGGGCCGACGATCATCGCGGCAGTCGCCAGTACCAGCGCCACACCGCCCGCCGCCGCCGCAAGGGCTATTTTCCTGGTGCGATCCGGACTTCGCGTCGTGATCCGCGCGGAGGAATCCCCCGCCGGGGATACCGGCGCGGCGTCTAACACGCCCCGCAAAGCGCGCAGGTGCTTGACCATGGCCCGCGCGGTGGGAAACCGCTGGTCGCGATCTTTCGCCATCAGGCGCTCGAGAAAGTCCTGGTAGCCTTGCAGATTGCCGGGCAACCTGGGAACCGGTTCGCTCACTTGCGCCATGATTACTTCTACCGGTGAGCCACCTTGATAAGGTCGGCGCCCGGTGAGCAGCTCGAAAAAAATTACACCGAGGCCATAGATATCGGCACGGCCATCCAGGGGCATGCAACGGGCTTGCTCCGGACTCAAATAGTAAGGGCTGCCCAGCGCCATACCATCCATGGTCAGTTCGCTGTTGGCCTGCCTGAGTTTGGCAATACCGAAGTCGCTGAGTATGGGAGTCCCGTCGCGATGGAAGAGAATGTTGGCAGGCTTGATATCACGATGAACGATCCCTTTGCGATGGGCGAAATCGAGACACTCACCGAGTTGTTCCAGCAAATCCAGCGCGTCATTGACGCTCAACTCCCGGCCGATACGCTCCTGGAGGCTGCCGCCTTCCAGGTATTCCATCGAGATGTAATGTCGTTCTCCGGCCTGGCCGAGGTCATGGATGGTAATGATGTTGCGGTGGCTCAACGATGCGATGAATCTGCCTTCGTTGAGAAAGCGTTCGGACTCAATCGGGCTATCGAACCGCCTCAGCAGCTTGAGTGCGACTGGACGATCGAGGGACTCCTGCCGGGCCAGGTACACGGAGGCCATCCCGCCCTCCGCGATCAACCGCTCGATCCTGTAGCCCGGAATCCGAACTGCGTTCACGCTCCCTGTTCTATGCGGCATGCCTGTTGAACACCCACGACAAACCACGCACTTCGAGACTGTCACCGTCATTGAGCCGGGTCGGTTGCGAGATCTTGGCGCCGTTGATTCGTGTCCTGCCGCGATGCTGGGGAAAAACGTAGAAGAAATCGTTCTGACGCTTGATACGCGCGGCCACGCGGGGGGCAAACCAACCTGCCGTTCTCACGTCGCAGTCCCCCGCCCTGCCAATGCGGAAATCCGCCTTGTCCAATTGGTGGCGGGTTGGTCCATCCGAGCCGTTGGCAAGCAGATAGTAGCTGGCGCGATTTTGTGCCCGTTGCTTGAGCAGATCCTGAATCGCGGAAACATCGACCTCCATGGTGGCTGCGTTCTGTTCACCGCGGTCGGTCATCTCGAGTTCACCGGCCTGCTCGCCCGGCAAGCGCGGACGGGGTCGAAACTTGAGCACATAGTCGAGAATCCGGATCTCGTCCCAATAGGCCAGGGTCTGTCGTTCGACCCGCTGTCCGTTGACCAGCAAGCCGTTGGCGCTGGCCAGATCGATCAACTGGTAAGAGCGCCGCTGACGCTCGATGACCGCATGGTGGGCCGATATGCCGGGGCTGGCCAGGACGATGTCGTTGTCCGGGGCCCGGCCGATGGTGATACGGTCACCATCGAGCTGGCGCTGCTCCTTCAGTTCATTGCCTGAAAAAATGAGAAGGTAAGCCAAGAGTTCGGTCCTGTCAGGTCATGTCAAAACGCGGCGTGGCCGGGTCCTTGTTGCCGGAACCGGCGGCACTCGGGTACAGGCAGCGGCAACCCGCAGCACGTCGTGATCGTGCCTCGGCGACCATGACCGCGACAAGTTGGGGATTCTCAGGGTGTCGTAGGAAAACCTATCGAATCACCGACCTCCACGGCCAAGCCATCCCTGGAGGCTGTCCGAGAATAGATCGCTATTCTCGGACAGCCTCCAGTTGCTTGATGTCCTGACCGGCGTCGTCCAGAGATTCGTGGAGAAGTAGAGTCCAATTGCTGTCACAATACTGCCATAATCGTCGGGGCTGTGGTCTGGACTGTTGACAGGGGGAAGGTATGGCAATTGCGATGTTCGGCAAGGTCAAGGCACTGGAGGGACGGATCGATGAGATGCTCAATACGCTCTCCCAGGCCGGGATTCAATTCGAGCTGTTGATGCGGCGATACCTGACCCACGGTGCCGACGATGACTACCTGGAACAGTCGCGGACACTCAGGGAAATGGAACAGAAAGGCAACAACCTGGGCCGTGAAATCGCCCGATCCCTGTACACCGAAATGCTCATTCCCGATTCTCGCGGCGATGTGTTGAGCCTGCTTCAATACCTGGACTATCTGCTGGATGAGTATGAGCACATTGCCACCGCAATCTCCGTGGAGCGCCCCCACCTGGACCCGGGGCAAGTCGACGAGGAGCGACGCGCCCTGTTTCTCGAGCTGGTGGAAAACTGTGTCAAGTGCGTCGAGGCGGCTGTGGTGACCGCGAGGGCGTTCTTCAAGGATCTGCGCACGGTGGAAGACAACGCCCACAAAATCGGGTTCTTTGAAAACGAGGTGGACAGAATCGCGAATCGTTTGAAACGCGACGTCTTCGACTCCGGGCTGGGCCTCGACCAGAAGATGCAGGTCCGCTATTTCATCGATAAGCTGGACGATTTGGCGGACGAAGCCGAAGAAATGGGCGACGAGATTTCCATCTACACCATCAAGCGATCGCTGTAGGCGCGATCCGCAACCAGACTCGGGGAAGCCCAGATGGAAATTACCGTGCTGATTTTCCTGTCCAGCGGTCTGTTCTTAGGCTGGTCACTGGGCGCCAACGACGCTGCCAATGTGTTTGGCACGGCCGTGGGCGCGCGGATGATCCGCTTCACCACCGCGGCCTGGATTTGTAGCATATTTCTGATCCTGGGCGCCGTGATCGGTGGCGCCGGTGCCGCCCATGGCCTGGGCAAACTGGGCGCGGTCAACGCACTGGCGGGTTCTTTCACGGCCGCGCTCACTGCCGCGCTCACCGTCTACTGGATGACCAAAGCGAAGCTGCCGGTGTCGACAACACAGGCTGTGGTCGGGGCGATCGTGGGCTGGAACTGGTTCACCGGCTCCATCACGGACATGGGCGCACTCACCAAGATCGTCAGCACCTGGATAGCCGCGCCCATACTGGGGGGTATTTTTGGTGCGTTGTTGTACAAGCTGACCGTGTTCCTCATCCAGTGGGCCCGCATTCATCTGCTCAGCCTGGATATGTACACCCGTATCGCTCTGGTGCTTGCCGGGGCCTTTGGTTCATATAGTCTCGGCGCTAACAATATCGGCAATGTGATGGGTGTGTTCGTATCCTCCTCCCCATTCGCCGATATTGAAGTCGCCGGACTGTTCCGGCTCAGCTCGGTGCAGCAGCTGTTTCTACTCGGCGGCCTGGCAATCGCAGTGGGTGTGTTCACCTATTCCAAGCGAGTCATGCTGACCGTCGGCAACAGCCTGATGCCATTGACGCCGGTAGCGGCTTTCGTGGTCGTACTTTCCAGCTCGCTGGTGCTGTTCATCTTCGCTTCCACCGGTCTTGAGCATTTTCTGGTCATCAACGGTCTACCCACGATTCCGCTGATCCCGGTATCCAGCTCCCAGGCCGTAGTGGGAGCGATCATCGGCATCGGACTGTTGAAGGGTCTCAAAGGCGCGCGCCAGATTCGCTGGAGCGTGCTTGGCAGCATTGCCGGTGGCTGGGTTGCCACCCCCCTTATCGCCGGACTGCTGTCATTCAGCCTACTGTTCGTGGTGCAGAACGTGTTCCGGCAGCAGGTCTTCGAGGTTGTGCAGTTTTCCGTGACCGAGCCGGTACTGGCACACTTGGAAAGGCAGGCTGTCCCAATCGAGCACCTCGGGGAGCTCAAGGATCAGCACATTACACCCGCGGTGGAGTTTCGCCGCAGACTCCGCAACACGACCAACCTGTCGTCAAAGCAACTGGATCAGGTGATCGAAGCCGCAACGATCTACCACATGGTGATCAGTGCCGAGAAGTTTGCCGATCTGGACCGGTACTATCTCAGCCAGGCACAAATCGATGCCGTGGCCGGGCTCTTCGACCAGCGATTTCAGTACAAGTGGGCGCTCGCCGAGACCCTTGCGGAACGATCCAAGGTCTGGCGAATGAAGCCGGCGGAACCCGTCAACAAGGTGGTCAACCAAAAGCTCCAGGCTCAGCTCGACTACATCGCCGGAGAGTTCCACGTATCGCCGACCACGGAATGACGCTGACGCGAATCTTTCTTCGCTCGATGAAGGCAGCAGCTTCCCCCTCATGTCATTCCCGCGCAGGCGGGAATCCAGCATCGACCCAGGCAGCTTCCCCTCTCGTCATCCCCGCGCAGGCGGGAATCCAGCATCGACCCAGGCAGCCTCCCCTCCCGTCATTCCCGCGCAGGCGGGAATCCAGCATGGCTAGAACG
>CBDVAK010000041.1:0-16932 GCA_965371945.1 uncultured Candidatus Competibacteraceae bacterium | reverse complement strand
GGCCTGCTCCCAGTGACGTGGTAGACAATTCGCGGGGTTGGTTCAATCCGGGTTGAGCACGAACATGTAGCCGGTACCGCGAACGGTGCAGATAACGCGTGGCCGCACCAGGAGTTGCTTCGGGTTGATCCCGACCGCTACTGCCCCGGTATTTCGAGTTCTACAATACCCGGCGCCGACACAGCAGCCTGGACCGACGCACCCCGGATGTGGTGTATTTCAACGGGACCGCCACTGGTTTGGCGGCCTGACATACGGTCGAGGATTCCACTTACGCCAGTGTCCAGTTTTCGGGGTCCACTTCTGTCGGCAGCCTGCTGGAATGTCCGAAGACAGTGGCAAAGCTGCGCTTCGGCCATCTTCTTTGAGTCACATGCCCTGGAGCGCAAGATGGTTCTGGTTACGGGGCTGCAGGTCGGGTTCTTCAAGCATGTGTCGTGAGCTCTTGCAGAATAGCATGTGTGTCAATCATGGTATCCTGCCACTATAGGCTGACCCCACGCCTACTTGTCGTGATAACCAGCACGTTATGCGTGAAACGTGGAGGGTATCGTAGTGCCGACTATACTTGTACTGCTCGGCTGGCGGCTTTTCTTCTACGCGAATGAAGGAAACGAACCTATGCACGTACATTGTCGGAAAGGCGGCATGGAATGCAAATTCTGGATCGATGTTGGTAGTTTCGATATTCGTGAAGCATATTCGTACGGGCTGTCTCCAAGGGACAGGAGGCAGATAAGAAAGATCATATTCGAGCATTTCGACCATATTGCTGGACAATGGCAGGAGTTCCAAGAGAGGCGGCAGAGATGAAAAAGTATCATCATGTAGAAAAGGTGTATGTAGAGAAGGGAGTACTTAGCCTCACTGTTGATGGGATCAATATTCAATGTGATCTGAAAGACGTATCGCCACTTCTAGCAGGTGCAACGGATAACCAAGAGAGTACATTTGAAGTCTCTCCCTCGGGTTACGGGATTCACTGGCCCCTAATCGATGAGGATGTCTCGATTGATGGTCTGTTAGGAATTGTGCACAGTCCGCAGTCAGACCGAAAGAGCGCATAGCGAATAAGGCTAGATCGTGTGAGCGCAGCGAACCACGACCTGAACCGTTTGTTGGACGAGCCCGTGGGAAGGTGTGCGGGGCGCGCTGGGTAACCGGCGTCCCTACCGCGGAGGCGAATATTGAATAACACGGATACCGTGCTATCATGTATTGATGATAGCTTCGTTCAAGGACGGTGCCACGGAAGACCTGTTCAACGGGATAAATGGTAAGCGTGCCCGGAAAGCATGTCCTCGGTCGCTTTGGGAAGTGGCAACGAGAAAGCTGGATCAGCTCGATTCAGTTCAATCGCTTGATGAACTAAAAGTTCCGCCCGGGAACCATCTAGAACCGCTACGTGGCAATAGGCGCGGCCAACACAGCATTCGAATTAATGAGAAATATCGTATTTGCTTCATTTGGAGTGATGTTGGCCCCAGAGATGTCGAAGTAACTGATTATCATTAGAGGTGTAATATGGTGCGCATCCCAACACATCGAGAGCCAACCCACCCTGGGGATATGCTACTGGAAGAATTTCTTGAGCCAATGGGAATTACTCAGCGCGATTTGGCTGACGCAATCCATGTTCCCTACCAACGGGTGAATGAAATCGTAAATAAGAAAAGAGGCATTACGCCGAGCACGGCGTTGCGTTTGGCAAAATACTTTGGTGTGTCTGAAGACTTCTGGCTGAGTTTGCAGTTGCGCTGGGATTTATATAAAGCAAGAAAGGCAGAGGCAAGAGAAATCAAGACAATTCGGCCTGTGGGAGATGCTGAAAAACTCGCCTAACGAAGCACTGTAGCCGGCGTCGAAGTTCGCTGCGGCACCCGATCGATCAGCTACGCGGATTTGGACGACACTGTGCGGCGTGCCCGCGGACCCGGTTCAATCCGGGTCGGGCACGAACATGTAACCGGTACCGCGGACGGTGCGGATGATGCGGGGATGCGAGGGATCAGCCTCGATCTTGCGGCGTATCCGGGTAACACGGATATCGATGCTGCGGTCAAACGGATCCCAGTCCCGGTTTTGCGTGAGGTTGAGGATCTGATCGCGACTCAGGACCCGGTTGGGTCGCTCGCCAAGGGCCTTGAGCAGTTCGTACTCCATGCTGGTGATGGCCACCTCCATGCCCTCCGCATCGAGCAGCCGGTGGGCGTCCAGATCCAGGGCGAATCTGCCAAAGCGGATACTTCTGGTAGTGGTGATGGTCTCGGGTTGCTCGCGGCGACTGTCCATGCGCCGCAGCACGCTCTTGATTCTGGCGAGCAGTTCGCGGGGGTCGAAGGGTTTGGCGACATAGTCGTCCGCACCCACTTCGAGGCCCAAGATGCGATCCACCACGTCCCCGGCAGCGGTCACCATGATCACGCCTATGTCCAGGTATTCGCGCAGGTGCCTCGCCAGGGTCAAACCGTCTTCTCCAGGCTTGTTGACGTTCAGCAAAACCAGATCGGGATGATGCTGCGTGAGTTCCGTGTGCATCGATTCGCCGTTCTCGGCGGGGAACACCTCGAATCCGTGCATGCCAAGATAGTCCTCCAGCATCTCGCGGATCTGCGCATCGTCGTCCACCACCAGAATCGTCTGGGTATTGCTCATCGCTGCCACAATCTCGTTCTCTGGGTTTTCGGGGGTGTCGTAGCGCCGGTATCAGGCCGTGCTTGCGACAGTTGCCAGGGCCTGGTCGAGGTCTTCGATCAGATCCTGCGTATCTTCGATCCCGACCGAGATTCTTACCAGGTTGGGGGCCACTGAACTGTTGGGGCCTTCCACCGTGCCCCGGTGCTCGATCAGGCTTTCCACCCCACCCAGCGAGGTCGCCGGCACGAATAGTCGAGTGGAGGCAGCAAACCGGCGCGCGGATTCCGCATCGCCATCGACCAGCACCGAAAGCAGCGAACCGAAGCCGCCGTGCATCTGTCGACATGCCACCTCATGGCCCGGGTGATCGGGTAGCCCCGGATACAGGACTCTGAGAATACCGGGGTGGGCGTGCAGATGTTCCGCGATCGTCATCGCCGACCGGCAGCTTTCGCGCACCCGCAGGTACAGGGTTCGCATACCACGCAACAGCAGCCAGGCTTCGAATGGACCCAGCACCGCGCCGGCATGCTTGCGCTGGAAGTGTACGGCATCCCACAAGCGCGCCTGGTCACCGCAGACCAGTGCGCCGGCAACCACATCGCTGTGTCCGTTGAGCGACTTGGTGGCGGAATGGCAGACATAGTTCGCGCCCAGCGCCAGAGGGCGACTCAGTACCGGTGTGGCCGTGGTCGAGTCGACAGCCAGTTCGGCACCGGCGTGACCACACAGCCTGGCAACCACGGAGATGTCGGTGATGTCGAGACCGGGATTGGCAGGAGTCTCCACCCACAACAGGCGGGTCTCCCCGGGTCTGAGGGCGGCGGCGACCGCGGCGGGGTCACTGGTGTCCACGAATTCGACCCGCAGGCCCCAGCGTCTTGAAAACTCCAGCAGCCAATCCCGCAGGCCGTGGTACATCACGGTGGGTGCGAGCACATGATCCCCATGCTCCAGGCTTTCGAACAAGGCTACCGCGGCGGCCATACCGGAACTGAACAGCAGGGCCTCGCGGCCGCCTTCAAGCCCAGCCAGCAGCGCCTCCGCGGTATGACCGGTGGGGTTTGCGTCCCGGCTGTAGGAAAGACCCGGGATTCTCAACTGATAGTCGGCATCGCGTGCGTAGGTCGTGGCGCTCAGCAGAGGCGGCACCATCGCGCCGTTTTGCGGGTCGACGTAATGGTCGGCCTGGGCCAGCCGGGTGGCAGCGGACATCGAAACACTGTCAGCCATAATCGGGGGTCTCCGTCGCGGGTTGGCATGGTTGTCTGCGGCGCACCCTCCGAGCATAGCTTGTGGATACAGACCCGTCGTACAGGCCCCCTGATCACACTGCGCACACGTTTAGAACCGAGAACCGGCATGCCGCGGGTATACTTTGGAGAAAACCCCCATGAGACGGGTATACACTATGGGTCGCGGGTTCCGGTTCACCAGTCAATAGGGAATGATGACGAATACTGATCTGAAATCCACCGAAGCCCTGATCGGGATGCTGCCCGATGCGGCTGTGCTGTTGCGTTGCTCCGATCGCATGATCCTGTCCGCCAATGCCGCGGCTGCAAGTTTGCTGTCGCAAACTCCACACTCCATCGCCGGGCAGCTGCTCGCCGATATGCCGGTACCCTGTGCCGCGGCACTCTCCGACTGGTTGTCCACGCTGCTGACCGATGGCTTCGATACCGGCAGCAGGGTTTTCGACCTGACCGCGATCGATGGTTCGCACCGGCAACTGCGTGCAGCGGTGCGCCTGCAGCATGTCGGGGGACAAAAATGTGCCTTGCTGACCTGCGCGTGGCTGGAGGCACTCCCGCAAGCCGACCGGTCCCGGACAGCCGGGCCCAGCGAGCAGGCCTGCGATCTGCTGCAGCAGGCGGTGGCGGGCACTCGCGACGGTGTGTGGGATTGGGACATAGCGGGGGATCAGTTTGCGGTGACCGGCCACTGGCAGGGTCTGCTGCCGGCCAAGCGATTGCACCAGACCGGCATCGAGGAATGGCGCGAACAGATACACCCCGATGATTTTGCGCGCCTGCTGGAGACCCTGAACACCTGCCTGCGGGGTGGCCGCGAAAACTTCGAGGCCGAGTATCGTATCCGCGTTCCCGGAAATTACTGGTTGTGGGTTCTGGACCGCGGGCAGGTGGTGACGCGGGACGCGGACGGCACCGCATTGCGGATGGTAGGCCTGATCAGCGATATCAGCTCGCGACGGGAGGTGGAACAGCGGCTGCGCGACAAGGAAAGCGCCATCGAAGCGTCGATCGTGGGTATCGCGTTTTCGGACCTGGAGGGCTGGATCAGCTATGTCAATCCGGCGGTCATGGCCATGTGGCACAGCCAGAGCCCCGAGGACATGATCGGTCGCAATGCCATGGAGTTTCTGGAGCAGCAGCCGCAGCTTGAAGAGGCGCGCAAGGCGGTTATGGAGGGCCGGCCCTGGTCAGGGGAACTGATTGGCAGGCGCGCCGACGGTTCGGTGTTCGATGCCATGATGTCAGTGAACCAGGTGCGTGACGAGGCCGGGAAGCCGATGTCGCTGATGGCTTCGTGTATGGATATCAGTCGCCTCAAACAGGCCGAGACACGGCTTCGGCAGGCAGCCACTGTATTCGAAAACACCAGCGAGGCGCTGGTGATCACCGACCGGGATACCCGCATCACCGCGGTGAATCGGGCGTTCAGCGAAATTACCGGTCATTCCGAGCAACAGGTGCTGGGTCAACCCGCCTCGATACTGAAGTCAGGCCGCCATCCGCCGGAATTCTATGCGCAGATGTGGCGCACCATCGTCGAAACCGGGCGATGGCAGGGCGAGATCTGGAATCGTCGCATCACCGGCGACCTGTTTCCGGCCTGGCTCAACATCAGTACCGTACGGGGCCCCGATGACAGTATCAGCGACTATGTCGCGGTATTTTCCGATATCAGTGTGATCAAGAAATCGCAGGACCAGCTCCGTCACCTGGCTCACCACGATCCGTTGACCAGCCTGCCCAACCGCCTCCTGTTCAACGATCGCCTGCAGCATGCGCTGGACCGGGTGAAGCGGCAGGGCGGCAGCGTCGCGGTGCTGTTTCTGGACCTCGATCGTTTCAAGGTTGTAAACGATACTTTCGGACATCCGGTGGGGGACAGGCTGCTGCGGGCGGTAGCCGGGCGTCTCAAGGTTGCGGTGCGTAAACAGGACACGGTCGCCCGGCTGGGTGGAGACGAGTTCACGGTGATGATGGAGGATCTCGAGCACAGCCGGGATGCCGCCACGGTGGCGCGCAAAATCATCGACGCGTTCCGACGCCCGTTTCCGGTGGACGGTCACGAACTCTATACCTCGGCCAGCATCGGCATCAGTCTGTGCCCGGGCGATGGTGAACAGATTCAGGACATCGTCCGCAAAGCCGATGCGGCCATGTATCGCGCCAAGGCCCTGGGGCGCAACACCTACCAATTCCATGTCAGCGAGATGACCGACACCGCGCGGCAACGCTACCAACTGGAAACCAGTCTGCGGCGCGCGGTGGAAGAAGGGCAGTTCGAGCTTTACTACCAACCGCAGGTGTCGGCGCGAACCGGGGCGCTGGTGGCGGTCGAGGCGCTGATCCGCTGGCGCCACCCCCGGATGGGTCTGTTGACGCCGGCGCATTTTCTGTCTCTGGCTGAAGAAACCGGTTTGATACGAACCATCGGAGACTGGGTGCTGCGCGAAGCCTGCCAGCAATGGGTGCGATGGCGCGAGCAGGGGCTGATCACACCCAGGCTGGCGGTCAACATCTCCGCGCAGCAGATCGCCCAACGGGACCTGGCCGACAAAGTACATGAGATCGTGGGCGACACCGGCATGGATCCGCTGCAGCTAGAACTGGAAATCACCGAAGGCTTTATCATGGAACAGGTCAGCGAAGCCGTGGAAACCCTCGAGCGGCTCCGGAACCTGGGTGTGACCTTGTCCATCGATGATTTCGGTACCGGATATTCAAGCCTGGCGTATCTCAAGAAGCTCCCGATTCACCGTTTGAAGATCGATCGGTCGTTCGTACGGGATATTCCCAAGGACCGCGGTGATGAGGCCATCGCGAGGGCCATCATAGCGTTGGGGCACACCTTGCAGATGACCGTGGTCGCCGAAGGGGTGGAGACTGAAGAGCAGCTGCGATTTCTGCGCGATGAAGGCTGCGATCTGCTGCAGGGATATTTGCTGGGTCCACCACAGCCAGCCGCCGAGCTGGCTGCGTTGCTGGAGTCGGCGGAGCCGATCGATCTGGCTGAGAACGGGGATTGAGTGGCGCGAACGACTGCCGCGGGACATGGGAAACTGTGCCCGCACCACACCCGGAGACTCGAAGACAGAGACGGTGCTGCCCTCTGTGGGTATGGTGAATTAGCGGTCTGGCTGGCATAAAGCTGGAAATCCGGGTCGCACATGCGATAGGTTGAGGGGTTGCCGGCGCTGCCGCCGTGCGCGGGTGTCGCGATCGGACCGCAGCAGTTTCAAGATGGTGGTTTTGAGATCGTGTTCGCAACGGGCACGAAGCAGGAGGAATGTACGATGGCCGAACTGTTTTCCGTGCAGTGGATGGAATCTTTCAAAGAGCAATGGAACACCTACCCGGGGCTCGCCGAAGGGCTTGGCAAGATCGGATTCAATTCCAACATTGGCTACGGCTTCGACGGTGAGGACAGCCCGAAAGGTGTGCTGACCATCGAAAACGGCATGGCCGTGGCCGGCGGGGCCTATGACGGCGAGACACTCAATTGGGATATCCGCGCCAGTGCCGACAATTGGGCCAAGTGGATGAAGAAGCCACCCGGGATGATGGGGCTGGGGCTGGCCTACACTTCCAGAAAGATGAAATTCCAGATTGGTGACTACACCGCCATGATCAAGGACCCGCGGATGGCCGGGCCGTTTATCAAGAGCTTCGCAGCGATGGGCAAGGCCTGACTCACACTGCCGATCCCGCTTCCGGTGCTGGCGGATTCGACGGTTGCTCGTATTCGCTGCGGTTACCCGTATCGCGAATTGACTGCCGAACGCCACTGTTCAGGGTATTGAGTACAGATCACGATGAATCTCACCAGGTTGGCAGTATTCGGAATCGGTTTCGCCCTGTTGATTGGCTGGTATCTGGGCTCAGGCGAGGATGTCACCGCCCAGAACTATGGACAGCAGCCACCGCCCGGCCCGGCCGTGTGGACCGCGGACACTGCCACCACCGGAACCGTGGTGACTGTGATGGCCAGTCGTCGCCCGTCAGTGGTGACGCTGGCGGGAACCGTGATTCCTTATAAGGCGGTGACCCTGACCGCTCAGATTCCGGGCAGAGTGGAGTTCGTCGCCGGCACCGAAGGTGAACGCTTCAAGAATGGCGACTTGCTGCTGTCGATCGACGACGATGACCTGCTCGCCCAGCGTCGTGCGGCGGTCGCCGAAATCGGCAATGCCGAGGCGTCCATGGCCAACGCAAGAATGCAGTATTCCCGCGAACTGTATTCACCCCAGGGCCAAAGTATCTACAACAAGGGCGGCATGGGCATGCCGTCGATGTTCGATCAAATGTTTACCGAGGGCATGACCAACATGGTGCCGGGCAACGTGGGCGGCAGACCCTGGTTGGACCGTCAGGCCGATCTGGTCAATCGGGGAACGCAGATCAATCAGGCTCAAGCGCGTGCGCTGACGGCCCGGTCACGCCTCGAGGAGGTGGATGCCAAACTTCGGGACACCCGTTCCATCGCGCCATTCGACGGGGTCATCACCCGCAAGGCGGTCGAGGTCGGGGATACGGTGCAGCCTGGGCAGGCGATGCTGGACTACACCGATACCCAGTATCTGCAGATCAAGGTTGATGTGCCGGCCCGCCAGATGCCCGGACTGCGGGTCGGCATGATGGTGCCGGCCCGCCTCGATGTCGGCGACACGCGGGTCGATGCCCGGATCGCGCAAATCTTCCCGACCGCAGACGCCCAGCGCCACACGGTCACCGTCAAGTTCGATCTGCCTCAGGGCGTGCCGGGTGGTCCGGGAATGTACGCCGAAGTGATGGTTCCCGACATCGCGGCACCCGCCAACACGCTGCCGGTCATTCCTGAGTCCGCGGTGGTCTGGCGTGGCAGTCTGCCGGGTGTTTTCGTGATCGACCACGAGAATCAGACTCAACTGCGTCTGCTGAGACTGGGGGACCGGGCCGGTGCCGGTTTGGTGAGTGTACTGTCCGGGATACAGATCGGGGAGCGCATCTACGCCAATCCACCGCCCGGCATGGCTTCAAGCTGGTCGAGAAGAAACGAGCAAAGAAACTGATATACCTGTGGCGCGGGTTTTCGGGGAAGTAGTGCGCGATGCGGCCGTAAGCCCGTGTGTGGCAGGCCCGTTGTGACAGAGAATACAACACTGGTCACGGAATCTTCTTGAGACTAACGGTCGATATTGAGCATGGCAGAGTCAGACAATAGCAGCGGCGGCGCACCGCGCCACGATCCGGTGGACAGCGGGCACGATCTGGGCCTCGCCGGCCGCATCACCCGCAGCTTCATCGATTCGCCGTTGTCACCCCTGCTGATGTTCGCGGCGCTGGGTATTGGCGTGCTCGGCCTGCTGTTTACGCCGCGCCAGGAAGATCCGCAGATTTCAGTGCCGATGATTGACATTTTTGTCAGCTATCCGGGCACCTCGGCCGAACAGGTGACCAGCCTGGTGACCGAACCGCTGGAACGGATCATGAGCGAAATCCCCGGAATTCGCCATGTCTACTCGGCATCCCAGCGCGGTCAGGCCATCGTCACGGTGCGATTCAAGGTGGGAGAGGATCTCGGCAATTCCATCGTCAAAGTGCACGACAAGCTGCAATCGAATATCGACAGGATTCCACCGGGCGTGACCATGCCGCTGGTCAAGCCCAAGGGTATCGATGACGTAGCGGTGGTCACCATCACCATGTGGTCGGAGAGTATCGACGATGGGGCCATGCGAACACTGGCGCTGGACACGCTGCAACGGCTGCAGGAGGTACCGGATACCGGTCAGGGTTACGTCGTGGGAGGCCGTACCGAACAGATTCGGGTCGAGGTGTTTCCGGAACGCCTCAGCGGTTTCGGGATCGGGCTCGACGAAATAGCGAGCGCCATCCGTGCCGCCAACAGCGAACAACCAGCCGGGAACATCGAATCCGGCAATTCCAGCTTTAGCGTCTACACCGGATCGTTCCTGCGCAATGCCAGCGAGGTCTCCAGGCTGGTGATTGCGGTCCGCAACGGTTCACCGGTATATCTCCGTGATATCGCCCAGGTTTTCCATGGCCCGGAAGAAACCAAGCAGATGGTGTCCTACTACACCGGCCCGGCCTACCAGGGCCAGGGACCGCAAGCGGACGGCCAACCTGCGGTGACGATCGCACTGGCCAAGAAGGAGGGCAGCAACGGCGTAACGGTGGCAAAGGCAATTCTGGCCAGACTGGACCAGCTCAAGGGCCAGCTGATCCCTGACAACGTGCATCTGGAAATCACCCGCGACTACGGCAAGACCGCCAACGACAAGGTCAACGAACTGTTGACCGCGCTGGCCGAGGCCTCGGCGGCAGTGGCGATTCTTTGTCTCATCGGTCTGGGCGCGCGGGCAGCATTCGTGGTCATCACGGTGATCCCGGTGGTGGTGCTGATTACGGTGTGGTCGGCGTGGATACTCGATTATACGGTGGACCGGGTGAGCCTGTTTGCGCTCATCTTCGCCATCGGAATCCTGGTGGATGACGCCACCGTGGTGGTGGAGAACATTTTCCGACGCTGGTTGCTGGCCGGCAGGACCACCATCGATATTGCAGTCGATGCGGTTCGCGAGGTCGGCAACCCCACTATTCTCGCCACCCTGACCATTATTTCCGCGTTACTGCCAATGGGCTTCATCAGCGGCATGATGGGGCCCTATATGCGGCCAATTCCGGTGCTGGGATCGTCGGCCATGTTTTTTTCATTGTTGGCAGCCTTCATTTTCACCCCCTGGCTGGCCTGGAAAGTCCGCCCCAAGCTGGGTGCGCTGAAACGGGCCGAACGCCGGGAGGAAAAAGCCAGGGAACTGGTAACCCGTTTCTATCGGCCAATCATCACCCCACTGATTGAGAACCGCCGCCTGGGCCTGGCGTTCCTGGTGGGGCTGATCGGGGCCACCTTTCTGTCCTGCGCGCTGTTCTACACCCAGTCGGTGACAGTGAAGATGCTGCCGTTCGACAACAAGCCCGAGTTCAATGTCATCATCAACATGCCTGATGGCACGGCATTGCCGGTAACCGCCAATGTCAGCGCGGAAATCGCGGCGGCCCTCGACACCATGGCGGAAGTCACTGCGCTGCAGTCCTATGTGGGGACCGCCTCACCTTTCAACTTCAACGGTCTGGTGCGTCACTCCTACCTGCGTCAGCAGCCCTGGCAGGCCGACATTCAGGTGATGCTGGTCGACAAGGGCGAACGTGAGCGCAGCAGTCATGAGATCGCCGAGGCCGCTCGTGCCCTGCTGAAACCGATTGCAGTCAGAAACGGTGCCAAAATCCAGGTCGTGGAAATGCCACCCGGTCCACCGGTGCTGCAGACCGTGGTCGCGGAGGTTTATGGTCCGGATGCCAGAACACGCCGGCAGGTGGCACTGGATCTCACCCGCATGTTTGAAGCGGCGCCGGGGATCGTGGATGTCGACAACCTGATGTCGGACCCCCACGAATACTGGCGTTTCGAGATCGATCGACAAAAGGCGGATCGTCGCGGGATCTCGGTCGATACCGTCAACCGCAACCTGGCCATGGCCATGGGCGGCTACAAGCTGGGCGACGTCAAACGCGCGGCGCCCCTCGAGCCCACCTATATCGTCATACAGACACCGCTGGCCGTACGTTCTCAGCTCAGCCGCCTGTCCAACCTGCCGATCATGGGTGTGGACGGCACCTCCATACCGCTGGCGGAAGTGGGGCGGTTCGTACCGATGCCGGAAGACGCCATCATCTACCACACCGATCTGCGGCCGATGGAATATGTCACCGGTGAAATGGAAGGCCACCTGGGCGCCCCCATCTACGGGATGTTCGACGTCGAGGATCAACTGGAGCAATACACCGCTCCCGATGGCGTCAAGTTTTCGGGTATGCCCATGGGGCTGATCGGCCCGCCGGCGGATTCTTCGGTATCGGGGATAGAATGGACCGGAGAGTGGACGGTCACTTACGAAACCTTTCGTGACATGGGTCTTGCGTTCATGGCCGCGCTGGTGCTGATCTACGGGTTGATCGTCTGGGAGTCCAGAAACTTCGCGATCTCCGGGCTGATCATGGCGCCCATCCCGCTGACCCTGATCGGTATCATTCCCGGGCACTGGATAATGGGCGTGGAGTTTACCGCCACGTCGATGATCGGTTTTATTGCGCTGGCTGGGATTATTGTCCGCAACTCCATCCTGCTGGTGGAGTTCGTGAGGCTGGAAGTCGATCAGGGCAGGGATATCCGCGAAGCTGCGATCGCGGCGGGTTGCACCAGGCTGCGGCCCATCTTTATCACTTCGCTGACCTTGATGGCTGGCGCCGCTGCAATCCTCCAGGATCCGATTTTTCAGGGCATGGCGGTGACCCTGCTGTTTGGCGCCGGTGTGGCTACCATGCTGACCCTGCTGGTGATACCGATGGGCTGTATCAGCGCCGAGAAACAGTTCATCGGGGAGGCTGCGCTCGACAACCGTGAGGACGACGAAGCAGTCGAGGTTCCCGCCACCGCAGATGATGACAGGACGCCATTGTGGTTGAACCTGTGGAGCAGGCTGATCGCCGTGCTCACCATGGTGTTCTACCTGGTCCGGGCAGTGATTATCCTGCTGGTGGGCGCATTGCAGTCTCTGTGGCGGCTTGTTCGCCCTGACACCGATCAAGACAACGGGCAACCACCGCCGGGTGGTGGGGGCACGCCGCCAACTCCACCCGCTGGTCCAAAGGCCGGCGGCGGCACAACTGCCAGTGCCGCGGCACCTGCTGGCGGTGGCGCCGGGACCGTGACCAGAACATCGGCGGTTGAAGATGTCCCGGAAGGACCAGCGAAGCCCCGCAGGCGGACGGCGCAGGTGCGATCCAGACCGGCCAGGCAGACGAACAGGCGCAACAAGACCCCCGCGAAGGCCACCGACAAAACCACTGCCAGCGCCGGCAGACGTCGCACCACGGCGTCCGGAGGCGCCAGCAACCGCAGCAGCGGGACGAACACCGCCGGGACCGGAACGGGTACCGCTGCGTCGTCACCGCAGTCGTCGAAAGCCGCTGCGGCTGGAACCGCCAGGCAGACCAGCAACAAGACCTCCGTTCGGGGGGCGGGTACCCGCAAGCGTCGTGGCATCAGAATCAAAGAGGATCTCGAGGGTTGATCGACCGTCGACATGCCGTACGGTCCGGAGGACAGATGAAAATTGTAGCTGGAATCTCCTGCCATCAGTGGTTTCGCACCAGCCTATGTTGCATTCTCGTGCTGCTGCCAGGCACCTTGCTGGCTCAACAGGGCGTCTACGCCCCGGGCGGCAACAGCAGCCCGGGTTCCGCATCCTATGGCGTCAATATCGGACAAGTCGGGTTGATGCTGCCACCCGGAATGCCGAGCCTCGCGCCACCCGGCCCCTATAACTCCGTATTTCAACCGCCTGCGAGCCCTGGCTACCCCGGCGCCGCGGGCAATCCAGCGGTTGGCACGATGCCGCCTGCCGGGTTGCCACAACCAGCCCACGCTTCACCATCGGCTGACGACGGCGCAAGCACGCCCGGCTGGTATCCGGTGAGGCCCGAATCCACCGCGGGTTCCGGGCAGTTTCAGTCCACGCCAAAGGCTCAAGGCAGTACCGGCTATGGTCAGTACCGCCCGCTCGGAGATGGCGATGATGCGCCAGGCACCGGCTGGGGGCAGCGCACCACCGCCGCCGCGCCAGGTCCCAACACCGGTGGCGGAACATCCCGGCCAGCGGGATATCCGCAGTATGCGACCCCGCAGTCGTCCCGCGGGGCTCAGCCTCCAGTGCCCGTGTACAGTGGCCGCAGGGGAGCCTATCAACCCCTGCCTGGTGCCCCTGCGCCCGGCTGGGCACCGGGATACAGGCCATCGCCGCCGCCGCCGGGTTATGGACCGAGCTATGGATCGAGCTATGGGCCGAACTATGGACCGGGTTACGGTTCACAGGGTCCATTCGGCATCAATGGGTGGGCCCCATGGCGCTGGTAGTCGCGCATTTGACATTAGTCATTGGTTGGCAGACCCAAATATATTAGAATATACTAATACGTGATGCTCCCAGCGCGTATTGTCTGCCGAACCACCATGGGAGAACCGGACATCGGCAGTCGAGTCCGGAATCAGCAATCGATCGGAGGAATACAGTATGAATACGGTCAAGAAGACAATGCTCGCGGCAGCCGTGGCGGCCGCGCTGGCTTTGCCACTGTCGTCAGCCCAGGCGCAATGGGGCGGACCTGGCTGGGGCGGTCCTGGCGGTTGGGGTGGTCCTGGCAACTGGGGTGGTCCTGGCAACTGGGGCGGTCCCGGCTGGGGCAACGGCAGCGGCATGGGTGACGTCCTGGGTGACGGCTCGTTCAATATGGGCTTTAGCGGACGTGGCAGCGGTAGTGGCTATGGCCGCGGGTATGGCAATCAGCAGGGCTACGGCGGCTATCCCGGCTACGGCTACGGTGGCTATCCCGGCGGCGGCTACGGCGGCTACCCCGGTGGCGGCTACGGTGGCTACCCCGGCGGCGGTTACGGTGGCTACCCCGGTGGCGGTTACGGTGGCTACCCCGGCGGCTACGGTGGCTATCCGCCCCCCCCGCCACCGCCTGCAGGACAGCAACAGCAGGCGCCGGCTACCCAGTAAAGCGGGTTGGTGTGTTGGTGCGCTGGTGCCTGCACAGGCCAGGGCACCAACAGCTTACGGTCCGGTTCCGGGTTGGCCCGGGGCCGGATCGTTGGTCCGTGCCTGGTATGAGATAGCAGATAGAAATGCGTATATCGACTCGACAGCCTGAGGCGGGAGCGGCAGGGGGGAGGACAGGGTAGATGATAGCTCGAATTCTCAGCGGCCTGATTGTGGTCCTGTTGCCTTTGATGTCGCAGGCGCAGAGCGGACAGCCCGCGGTTCAGTTTTCCGCCGAAGCCGTCCAGAATGCCCCTCAGGCACAGCCGCAGGTCAGCCGCATGTACGTCGGTGACGGGCGCGTGCGTACCGAGCGCACCCTGAACGGTGAACACGCGGTGGAGATCATCGACATGAAGCGTCGTACGGTCGTGCTGATCCTGCCGCAACAGGGCACCTACATGATGCGTGAAGAAGACGCTGGAACAGCAAAGTCCGCCTCAAATTCAGACACGCAAAACCCGGATGCCGGACCCTGCGCGGGGGTGCCGGGTGCGCAATGCCGGAAACTGGGGACGGAGACCATCGACGGGCGCGAAACCGACAAATGGGAGATGGTGGTCAACTACAATGGTAACGGGACCAAGGCGCTGTACTGGATCGATCAGGAGCGTGGATTGCCTTTGAAACAGTTCTGGCCGGACGGTACTGTTTCGGAGCTTCGGCTGCTGGGCCGGGAGCAGGTGGGCGGCCGTGATACCGAGAAATGGCAGACCACCATCACCCAGCCCGATGGCCGGACCAGCAAGTCGCTGCAATGGTTCGATCCGGAACTGCAGATCGCTATCCGTGAGCAACTCCCCGGCGGATTCCTGCGCGAACTGCGCAACATCCAGGTGGGTCCGCAGCCCGACCAGTTGTTCGAGATACCGAAAGGACTGCGTCGGGTGGAGGCACCGGCCCCGCCCGGTCAGCAATAGAGCATACGACACCGATGATTACAGTGATCGGCAATCTGAAGGGTGGTTCCGGCAAGAGTACGCTGGCGTTCAACCTCGGCGTCTGGCTGGCTGTCCATTCCGAGTCCGTGGTGGCCTACGACCTCGATCCGCAACGGACGCTCAGCGATGTGGCGGAAGTACGCAGGGAGGAAGACTACCGACCGGTACTCAAGGTGCATGAGGTCAATGCGGTCAATCCGGATCAGTTGAAAGCGCTGGAGATGGAGGTGCTGGTCGACGTCGGTGCGGCAAATATCGCCGCCATGCAGGAAGCCATCGGGGTTGCAGACCGTGTGGTCATCCCGGTGCCACCCAGCCAGGCCGATGTGTGGGCGACGCAGCGGTTCCTGCGCATCGTCCGGGATTCCGTGGATGACCTGGCAACACTCGAAGTGGTGGGTTTCGTGAATCGCGCCGATACCCATCACGCGGTGCGGGAGTCGGACGAAACCGAAGAGGCCCTGGGTATGCTCAGCGGAATGCGGGTCCTGACCCATCGGCTCAAGAACCGGACGGTATATCGGCGTTCGATGAGCGAAGGGCTGACAGTGTTCGAGATGTCTCCCAAGAGCAAGGCGGCCGCTGAGTTCCAGCTATTCGCCGAAGCGCTCTATCCAGGTCTTAAAGGATAGTGGCACAGCGAACGAGGAGCGGATCGATCATGAGTGTCAGCCAATTCCTGTCCCGGGGCAGTGCATCAACAACGATGCTGGTCACCATCGCGTTGGCGGTTCTCCCGGTTGTCGGCCTGGCCCAGAATCAGGCCGCCGACGGACCTCTCCCACCACCTGCCAACGATAATCCGGCCGCCTCCGCGGAGGCGGGCCTGGTGCAGGGTGGCTTGCCGGGTATGCCGCAAAGCTACGGGCCGGTCTATGGCGCCGAGCGATCCCGGCCGCCGGCATGGCGGAATCAACCACCCGGGTTTCCCGGTGCGGCGCCGGGAACAGGACCGCTGGACCCTGCCAGACAGGCATTCTGGGACGGCGACTACTCACGATCCATACGAGCCTACCGGGCGCTCATCGGGTCCCGGCCCGACGATCCGAATGTCCCGGGTGAGATGGGCAACGTCTACTACGCACAGGGAGACTGGGCCCAGGCGGCGCTCGCCTACCGGGAGGCTGCATTGCGGCTGATCCGGCAGCATCGGCTCGGGCAGGCCAACCACTTGCTTACTGTCGTTCGCGGTCTCGATCCGCAGGTGGCATCGGAAATACAGCAGGCTATTGACAGCTCCCGCGGGAGTGCGAGGCCGGGATCCTGGGGTGGCAACTGATGAGCGAAGTGAATTCCAGGAACACAGGCGAGGGCGCGGCGCCGGCTGAGGTACTCGATCCCACCGAGGGCCTGACGCGATGCATGAGCCAGTTTCACGAGACTTTCGAGGCCAGCGCCAAGCGTTGGGAGTTGATCGTCTATCCGTCACTGCTCGCCTTTATC
>CBDVAK010000040.1:0-17402 GCA_965371945.1 uncultured Candidatus Competibacteraceae bacterium | reverse complement strand
CGGTCGGTGACCTCTTTCTCGGCGCGTTGATACCGGGTGTGTTGCTCGGTTTTCTTTACATCACCTATATCCTGGTCTACGCGCGCCTGGTTCCGGACGTTGCACCGGCGCCGGAGCACGTCGAGCCGATCACCCTGAGCATGATACTGGGAGTGCTGATCGCCATCCTGCCTCCCGTCGGTCTGATTCTGGCGGTGCTGGGCACCATCTTCATGGGTCTGGCGACGCCCACCGAGGCCTCGGGTGTAGGCGCTTTCGGCGCGCTGTTGCTGGCCGCGTTCAGTCGCAAGCTCAACCTGCAGGTGCTCAGGGACGTGTGCGAGGAAACGACCCGCACTACGGCATTCATCTTTGCGATTTTCCTCGGCGCCACGGCGTTCTCGCTGGTGTTCCGGGGACTCGGCGGTGATGAACTCATCGAAGGTGCGCTGCGCTCGCTGCCCTTCGGGCCCATCGGCGTGGTCATCGCCGTGCTGGCTTTCACCTTTCTCCTTGGCTTCGTGCTGGACTGGATCGAGATCACCCTGATCGTGCTGCCTTTGGTGGGGCCGGTGATCGCCGGCATGGGTTTCGATCTGGTGTGGTTCACGGTGCTGTTCGCGGTCTGCCTGCAGACCTCTTTCCTCACCCCGCCGGTGGGCTTCGCCCTGTTCTATCTCAAAGGTGTTGCTCCTCCGGAGGTGACCATCGGTCACATCTACAAAGGCGTGATCCCATTCATCCTGCTTCAACTCACCGGGCTCGTCATGATCTTCATCTGGCCAGACCTGGTGACCTGGCTGCCGAGCGTGGCCTACGGCAACTGAGGGATTTCGATCATGCTTCCGACAATCGAGAGAATCATCTACGCCAGCGACCTCGGTGACAATGCTCCCGCGGTATTCGCCCATGCTGTCGCCCTGGCCCGCCAACATGGCGCCCGGATGCGCTTCGTGCATGCCATCGAGCCGCTCGGGTCCACCGCCCAGACCCTGGTTCGCAATATTCTGCCGGCCGAACAATTGGAACAACTCAAGGCGGATGGGCTGGCGCGTGTCCGGGCCGAAATTCAGAAGCGCATCCAGGCGTTCTGTGAATCCGAACTCGGTGAAAGCGCTGAGGGCCGGGAGATCATGCCGGAAATACGCCTTGTGGATGGCATGCCTGCCGAGGCCATCCTCGCCGAAGCCGACGACTGGGACGCCAGTCTGATCGTCATGGGCACCCACAGCCGCGGTGGACTACTGAAGGCGCTAGTGGGGTCGGTCGCGCAGAAAGTGATCACGCACGCCGATCGTCCGGTTTTGTTGGTACCTATCCCCGACGACCTGCGATAGCGCATAGAGTCGCCGCGCAATCCTGAAACCGGGTTGCGCGTCAGCGTGCAACAGCAACGTCGCATTTGCCAATCGACAGATCGTCGAAATTATGGAGATCGAGTATGGGCCGCGAAGAGCAGTACCGGCTCAAGCGCCTGGTGTTGCTTAGGATTGCTGGCCAAGCGTTTAACGAATAGTGATGATATTGGTCTGGGG
Source organism: uncultured Candidatus Competibacteraceae bacterium (assembly GCA_965371945.1). GTDB lineage: Bacteria > Pseudomonadota > Gammaproteobacteria > Competibacterales > JAHEDQ01 > CBDVAK01. Next base: position 15,888 of record CBDVAK010000040.1, on the reverse strand, counting down.
GAAGTCAAGCTGTTCATGCGCCATTGCGCCGAGGTCGTGGTCAAGGATTCCGGCATCTGCCTGATCATGTCCGGCGATCTTCCCCTCGAAACCGAGAGCCACAAGGTCATGGCGGAGTAGCGTGACGTACTTGACGGCGCCATCCGCGCTCTGATCGGCAAGGGAATCGCAGACGGTTCTATTGCCCCCTGTGATCCCAGGCTAGCGACATTTGCTCGGCTTGGTGCATTCAACTGGATCACGCATTGGTATACAGTCAAAGGTGAGCTCAACCCACATCAGATTGCTGACCGGTTGCTGGAGATCGTCGAACACGGGCTCAGTACGCATGCGCCGGCGCAGGGCAAGAGCAGGTCGTGAACGAGGGAGGGGTTCGCGCCGAATGGCACTGCTTGCCCCCTCTGTTGAACCCGGCAGGAAGTAGTCACGGCAAGCCAGATTAATGCTTCAATTTAATTATGTTGCATAAAATACTGATCGCGAATCGCGGTGAAATCGCTGTGCGTATCATCCGCGCTTGTGCGGAAATGGGCATCCGTTCGGTGGCGATCCACTCGGACATCGATCGCTACTCGCTGCATGTCAAGAAGGCGGACGAGTCACACTCCCTGGGGAAGGATCCGCTGGCCGGGTATCTAAACGTGCACCGCGTCGTCAATCTGGCTGTTGAGACCGGCTGCGACGCCATCCATCCTGGGTACGGCTTCCTGTCCGAGAATGCCGAACTGGCCGAGTCTTGCCAGAAACGCGGCATCGTTTTCATCGGTCCGTCGGCCGAGGTGATCCGCAGGATGGGAGACAAGACCGAGGCACGCATCGCCATGCAGCGGGCGGGTCTGCCGGTAACGCCCGGCTCGGCGGGCAATCTGGTCAGCGTCGACGAGGCGCTGGAGGTAGCGGCAGAGATCGGTTACCCGGTGATGATCAAGGCCACTTCCGGCGGCGGTGGGCGTGGCATTCGCCGCTGCGATAGCTCTGAGGAGCTGCGCCGTAACTACGGGCGGGTGATCTCGGAAGCCACCAAAGCTTTTGGTCGATCAGAAGTCTTTCTTGAGAAGTGCATTGTCGATCCGCAGCATATTGAGTTGCAAGTGCTGGCGGATACCCACGGCAACTGTATCCACCTCTACGAGCGTGATTGTTCCATACAGCGTCGCAACCAGAAACTGTTGGAGATTGCTCCCTCGCCGCAGCTCGACGAGGCCGAACGGCAGTATCTGGGCGGGCTGTCGGTGATCGCCGCCAAGGAGGTGGGCTACACCAATGCTGGCACGGTGGAGTTCCTGCGCGATCAAAACGGTCGTTTTTATTTCATGGAGATGAACACCCGGGTGCAGGTGGAGCACACCATCACCGAAGCGATCACCGGCGTCGACATCGTGGAGGAACAGATTCGCGTCGCCTCCGGTCTGTCGCTGCGTTTCCGGCAGCACGAGATACAGCGCAGGGGCATCGCCATGCAGCTTCGGGTCAACGCCGAGGACCCGAAGAACAACTTTCTGCCCAGCTTCGGCCGTATCACGCGCTACTACGCGCCGGGCGGGCCCGGAGTACGCACCGATACGGCTATCTACACCGGCTACACCATTCCGCCCTACTATGACTCGATGATCGCCAAGGTGATCGTATGGGCACTGAGCTGGGAGGATCTGCTCAACCGCGGCGAAAGAGCACTGCGTGACATGGGGGTCCAGGGCGTACGCACCACGATTCCCTACTACCTGGAGATCTTGCGCCATCCCGATTTCCGCAGCGGGAAGTTCACCACCTCGTTCGTGGAAGAGCATCCGGAACTGCTGACTTATTCCAACAAGCCGAGTCGGGAAGCTCTGGCCGCTGCCCTTGCCGCGGCCGTGGCCGCTCACGCCGGCCTCTGAGAACAAGCTGCTATGTCAAGAGTACATATCACCGACGTCATCCTGCGCGACGCCCATCAGTCGTTGATCGCCACCCGCATGCGCACTGAGGATATGCTGCCCATTTGCGCCAAGCTCAACGGCGTCGGTTATTGGTCCCTCGAGTGCTGGGGTGGCGCTACCTACGATGCCTGTCTGCGGTTTCTGAAAGAAGACCCCTGGGAACGGCTGCGCAAGCTTCGCAAAGCGCTGCCCGACACCCGCCTGCAAATGCTGCTGAGAGGGCAGAACCTACTTGGTTATCGTCACTACGCCGACGACATAGTGCGGGCCTTTGTACACAAGGCGGCGGACAACGGCGTGGACGTGTTCCGTATCTTCGACGCCCTGAATGACTTGCGTAATCTCAGGACCGCCATCGAGGCGACGGTCGACGCGGACAGGCATGCCCAAGGCACCATCTGCTACACCATAAGCCCGGCACACTCCATAGGTGGTTTCGTGGCCCAGGGCAGGGAACTGCTGGCGATGGGCTGCCATTCGCTCTGCATCAAGGACATGGCGGGACTGCTTACCCCCTACACAACCGGGGAGCTGGTCAAGGCGCTCACCGATGCCGTCGACCTGCCACTCCACTTGCACACCCACAGCACCGCCGGGCTCGCTGGTATGTGCCACCTGAAAGCGATCGAGAGCGGCTGCCGGCACATCGATACTGCAGTTTCCTCCTTTGCCGGCGGCACTTCCCACCCGCCCACCGAGAGCTTGGTGGCGGCACTGCGGGGCACGGAATACGACAGTGGCCTAGATCTGGAGACGATCCAGGAGATCGGCATGTACTTCTACGCCGTGCGCAAGAAATACCACCAGTTCGAGAGCGACTATACCGGGGTCGATACTCGGGTGCAGGTCAACCAGGTGCCCGGCGGCATGGTCTCCAATCTTGCCAACCAGTTGCGGGACCAGAATGCGCTGGACAGCATGAGCGATGTGCTGTCCGAGATCCCCGCTGTGCGCAAGGATTTAGGCTACCCGCCACTGGTGACGCCCACATCCCAGATCGTCGGCTCCCAAGCGATGCTCAATGTCCTAACCGACAAGCGCTACCAAGTCATTACCAACGAGGTGAAGCGTTACCTGCAGGGGGGTTACGGCGCCGCCCCGGGAATGGTTGATCCGATCCTGCAGCAGCAGGCTGTGGGTGATGAGGAGCTGATCGAATGCCGGCCGGCCGACCTGATTCCGCCGGAACTCGAGCGCTTGCGAAAGGAGATCGGCAGGCGAGCGGAGAGCGAGGAGGATCTTCTCTCCTATGCCATGTTTCCTGATGTTGGCCGACAGTTCCTGGAACAGCGCGCCGCTGGCACCCTGCAGCCGGAACCGTTGAAACCGCTGCCCAGTGCCGGAGAGGGCGAGAAGACCGCACCTACTGAGTTTAACATCTCCCTGCACGGTGAGTCTTACCACGTGAAGATCACCGGCGCCGGACATACTGCCCAGTCTGAGCGAAACTTCTACTTGACCATCGACGGTATGCCGGAAGAGGTGGTGGTAGAGACCCTCGACGAAATCGTGCTCACTGGCGGCATCCAGGGCGCGGTGAAGGAAGCTATCGCTGGTAAACGCCCACCGCCTACCGGAGAAGGCCACGTCACCACCTCGATGCCGGGCAGTATCGTGGATGTCCTCGTGAAGGAAGGCGACAATGTCGAAGCCGGGCAGCCGGTGCTGGTTACCGAGGCTATGAAAATGGAGACGGAAGTGCAGGCCCCGATCTCCGGAAAAGTGACTGGTGTTTTCGTACAGAAAGGGGACGTGGTCAACCCCGACGAAACGCTGATCGAGATCGAGGCGGCGTCGGAATGAATTCGATTAGACGTTTGCAGCTGTGGGTTACGTGCTCTATCAGCGCCGTGACATTGCTTCTCACCGTCGCCAGCGCTGAAGTCATCTCCTTGAGTGAGCTCAGCACCAGACTCAACATCGATGGGACCGGCATTTCCTTATCGGGCGTTTCATCCGGCGCCTATATGGCCCAGCAGTTCCACGTCGCACACTCGAGCAAGATTATCGGTGTGGGCATTGTTGCCGGCGGTCCGTACGACTGCGCACGGGGTTCGTATTTCTGGACACCATTCGACTTCAGCGGCCTCTACGCGGCGCTACATGTCTGTTCCGGCACCGGTGTCTTTGGTGCGTTCTTTGGGCCACCGGACGTGCATTATTCCGTCGCCGCAACGCACCGCGAAGCCACGGCGGATACCATCGACGACCCGGCCTATTTGTCTGAGGCGAAGGTATGGCTCTTTTCCGGAGCCAATGACGAGAAGATTCCTCGAGAAGTCGTGGAGAGTCTGGAGGCCTACTACACAACATTCCTGAGCCCGGACAACATCGTTTTCGTAAACCACCCCAAGGCCAATCACGCCATGATCACTGACGATTTCGGAAATGGTTGTGATGTGGATGGCACACCCTACATCAACGATTGTGACTTAGATGCGGCCAACGCTCTATTGATGCACATCTATGGTCCCGACCCATTGGCGCCGAGTGCCGCCGAGTCGGGCCTGTTGGCAACAATGGCCTTCGATCAGACTGAATTCTTCGAGGCCAGTGACAACAGCGTCAGCATGCATACGATGGGACATATCTACGTGCCAGCGAACTGCGCCGCCGGGAGCCGCTGCCGGCTCCATGTTGCTTTTCATGGCTGCCAACAATACCAGGACAAGATTGGAGACGCCTTCTACAGTGGCGCTGGTTACAACGAAGTCGCGGAAACCAACAATATCATCGTGCTCTATCCACAGACCACCGCCTGGTCCGAGAGTTTTTTGTACGGCTACAGGGAAAACCCAAATGGATGCTGGGATTGGTGGGGCTACAGTGGTGATAATTTTTCCCGCCGTGCCGGCAAGCAAGTCAGGGCAGTGGCGAAGATGATCAATGTCCTGACAGGCAGCGAGACTCTACCCATGCGATGACAGCCCGGGCGACGTCGCCTTGCCTCATGAACGATTGGGGGTAGACTACGGTTGCGTTTCGGATAGATGCCCCGCGCTGTCTTGACTGCAACGACACACGCACTGCAATTGTCATCTGCTATTTGCCCCTAAATATCTCATGCTTGATTGGCACCCACGGGGCGCCGAGGAAAGGCCAATTGTAGTAGCCTACGTGTTGCTCATGCCAGTGGTATACATCGCCGACAAACGAGCCAAGAGCCCGAGGAACCACCGTGAACATAGGCACCCTGCTGACTCGTCATGCCCGTTACCGGCCGGCGCATACAGCGCTGGTGGTGGGAGACAGGGCACTGAGTTATCGCGAGTTCAACGCGGTAACCAACCGACTCGCCAATGCCTTGCTGGCCGCCGGTCTCAGCAAGGGTGACAAGTTTGCCACCGTGTTGCCGAACTGTCTGGAATTGATGACGGCTTACTGGGCGGCTGCCAAGAGTGGTCTTGTCATTGTGCCGGCCAGCCCACTGCTTCAGCAGAGCGGGCTTGCCACGTTGATCAGGGATTCCGATACCAGGCTGGTATTGGCGGATTCCTCGTTTGCACCGATGCTCGATGCGATCCGTCAGCAGAGGCCGGATATTCTGGCCGACGGTTACGTGCTGGTGGCCGCGGACACAACTGTGCCCGCGGGTTTTCGAGACCATGACACCGTGGTTTCCGCGGCATCCGATCAGGAGCCCCCGGATGCAGGCATCGTCGATGATGACGTGTTCAATATCATGTACTCCAGCGGCACCACGGGCGCCCCCAAGGGTATCGTTCACACGCACTACATCCGTGCCATGTATTGCAGTCTGTTCGCCAGTGCCTGGCGAATGACACCTGAAAGTATCGTTCTGCACGCCGGTGCGATCGTCTTCAACGGTGCCATGGTGGATCTCATGCCCTGGATGATGGTGGGTGCTACCTACATCCTGCACCAGCGCTTTGAAGCAGCGACGGTCATTCGCGATATCCGGGAAAGGAAAGTCACCCACATCGTGATGGTGCCGGCGCAGATCATAGCCGTGCTGGATCACCCGGACTTCGATCCAGCCGCCATGCAATCACTGGAGATGATCCAGAACATCGGGGCACCCTTGCTGCTGGAACACAAGAAGCGGCTCAACGAGTTGTTGCCCGGGCGGTTCTACGAACTCTACGGCTTGACCGAAGGATTTGTCACCATCCTCGACAAGACCGATGCCCTGCGCAAGGAAGGCTCCGTTGGTGTGCCCCCTCCATTTTTTGAAATGCGGATTGTCGATACTGAAGGCCGGGACTGTGCGCCGGGCGAGGTGGGTGAAATCTGTGGCCGGGGACCCATACTGATGCCGTGCTATTACAAGCGCCCCGACCTGACAGCGTCGGCGATTGTAGACGGCTGGTTGCACTCGGGAGACCTTGGTTACGTCGATGAAGATGGTTTTCTCTACCTGGTGGACCGCGCCAAGGACATGATCATTTCTGGTGGTGTAAATGTGTATCCCAGAGACATCGAGGAGGTCGTCGCGATGCATCCTCATGTGACCGATGTGGCGGTCTTCGGGGTGCCAGATGAGCGCTGGGGAGAAACACCCGTGGCGGCGGTCGTGTTGGCGGACAGGGTGAAATCGGATCCGGAGGCGATATGTAACTGGGTCAATCAGAGAGTCGATGCAAAATTCCAGCGTTTGAGCGCAGTGAAGATCATGACGGACTTCCCGCGCAACGTGGCCGGCAAGACCCTCAAGCGGGAGCTTCGAAAACTCTTCGAACAGAGATGATCAATTGTTGAGCGGCAACAAGCCCGGAGCGGGCAGATCTCACCGTGGATATTTTTTTCATGAGCCTACAATCCGTTGCCCTGCCGCATCGTAGCTTCAATAAATCGGAAGGCACCACCCGCACCCAAACCCTCCCGGCTTATTGTGAAGTCACGCCGCATTCGTGAGAGGAACTCCTATACTTTACTTGTAACTGTGAAACAGGGAGAGAGTACGCATGAGAATCAGAATGATCAGTATCTTGGCGGCTGCGGTTGCCATATTCGCTGGTGGCAGCTCGCTGGCGGCGGAGGGCAAACCGGTGCTGCTCAAGGTGCCCATTGCGTTTTCCACGGGGTTGCCGGGCCTGGGCACCACCATCGTAGGTGTCGCCGAACAACTCAACGTGGCCAGCGCCGGTCGCATCAAGGTCAAGCTGTATGGACCCAACAAGCTGGTGGCACCGTTCGAGATTCTCGATGCGGTGTCCACCGGCAAGGTCAACGGCGGGTTCGCCACTGCCGGGTACTGGGCCGGAAAAATCCCGGCCACGCCGTTGTTCTCGGCGATTCCGTTCGGGCCCGAGAGCGGTGAATATCTGGCCTGGATTTATTTCGGCAACGGCGGTCGCCTGTATCAGGAGACCTACGATGAGGCCGGCTACAACGTCCATGTCGTGCCTTGCGGAATCATTGCGCCAGAGACTTCAGGCTGGTTTGCGGAGCCGATCGAGAGTGTCGATGACCTCAAAGGGTTGCGTATGCGATTTTTCGGTCTGGGCGGCAAGGTGATGGAGAAGCTCGGGGTGTCGGTCAGTCTGTTGCCGGGGGGGGAGATTTTTCCGGCGCTCGAAAAAGGGGCCATCGATGCCACCGAGTTCTCGATGCCGGCCATCGATGAGAAGCTGGGGTTCTACAAGATCGTCAAGCACAATTACTTTCCGGGTTGGCATCAACAGGCGACGTTGTTCGAGTTATTGATCAACAAAGACACCTGGAATGATATGGATGCCGGACAGCAGATGCTGGTCAATATGGCCTGTCAGGCGGCGATGGGGAATTCCTTCGCCGAAGGCGAGGCGATACAGTTTGCAGCCCTGCAACGCAATGTCGACGAGCGCGGCGTTACGCTGCACTACTGGTCACCGGAAATGATGAACGCGTTTCATTCGGCCTGGCTGGAAGTGGTCGAGGAACAGACTGCCGCCGATCCGCAGTTCAAGAAAGTCTGGGACGACCTGAGCCAGTTTCGCGAGGGTTACAGTGTCTGGAGTCGCAATGCGTTCCTGCCGCGACCCACGGGTGCTGAATAGGGCCCCGGCCCCAGGTGGCTGGTCTGAACCACTACCCGCTGTGGAATGGGGGCGCGGCGGTGGTGTCGCGTTTCCGGCCCGACCGGTAGAGAGGGGATGATTACCAGGTCGGGCCAGCGCTCGATGTCGGATACGCTCGATGGTGCCATCACCCGGCTGGCACAGGTGTTCTGCTGGGCCAATGCGGTACTGATCGCGGTCATCATTTGCCAGGTGGTGCTGCGCTACGGGTTTGGCAAGGGCCTGGTGGCGCTGGAGGAACTGGAATGGCACCTCTATGCTTTCGCGGTGATGACCGGCTTGTCCTATGCCCTGGTGACTGATTCCCATGTCCGTGTCGACATCATGCACATGCGTTTGTCACAGCGCGCTCGTGCATGGATCGAGATTGGGGGCATCGTCTTTCTGCTGCTGCCGTTCATGGTCGTGGTATTCGATCACAGCATTGATTTCCTGACCGATTCCTGGCGACACAATGAGCGCTCCGATGCACCCAGCGGCCTGCCCTGGCGCTGGGCGATCAAGGCGCTGATGCCCATCAGCTTTGCGTTGCTGGCACTGGCCGTGTGGTCGCGGCTGCTGCGCCAGTTTGCCCTGCTGCGCAGGACCTGACGCGATGGAGATCAACGACTATCTGGTCATCGCCATGTTCGCGACCTTCGTGCTGTTGCTGTTCAGCGGCTTTCCGGTGGCCTGGGTACTGGGAGGCGTGGGGGTGTTGTTTGCCGGGGTCGGCTATCTGAGTGATATCTGGCTGGGTACCTTGACCGGGCTCGACTACCTGACTCTGGGGCTGGTGGTCAACCGCATCTACAAAGTCATGGACAACTGGGTGCTGGTCGCCCTGCCGATGTTCATCTACATGGGGTTGATGCTGGACAAGTCCGGTGTGGCCGAACGGATGATGCATGCCATGCAGGCTCTGTTTGGCCGCGTCAGGGGCGGGTTGGCGGTGACTGTGACCCTGATCGGGGTCATCCTGGCAGCTTCCACCGGCATCATCGGCGCATCGGTGGTACTGCTGGGGTTGTTGTCGCTGCCCGCGATGCTGGCCCAGGGTTACCACCGCTCGCTGGCGTTGGGCACCATTGCCAGTGCCGGTTGCCTGGGGATATTGATCCCGCCCAGTATCATGCTGGTGATCATGGCCGATCAGTTGGGATTGTCGGTTGGTGACCTGTTTATGGGGGCGGTGTTTCCGGGCCTGCTGCTGGGCGGGCTGTATGTCACCTATATCATCGGCTACGGCTTGCTGCGACCGGAGCATGCACCGCTCGCCGATCACCAGCGCGCTGTGGATGTCGCTGTGGTCATCGAGGTATTGAAGACCGCGCTGCCCCCGGTACTGCTGATCATCGCAGTGCTGGGGTCGATCTTCGCCGGCATCGCCACACCCACCGAAGCAAGCGGTGTGGGCGCGTTGGGCGCAACGTTGCTGGCGGTGTGGAATCGCAAGCTCGATCTTGGCGTGTTGCAGGATGTGTTGCTGTCGACCTTCAACACCACTGCCTATATTTTCGCGATTTTTCTGGGTGCCACCTGTTTTTCCCTGGTGTTGCGCGAACTGGGTGGGGACGAGCTGATCGAGTCGGCGCTCACCGCGTTGCCGTTGCACGACTATGCCCTGGTCGCTTTCATACTGGGGATCGTGTTTCTGCTGGGCTTCTTTCTCGACTGGATCGAAATCACCCTGATCGCATTACCGCTACTGGTACCAGTGGTCGATGGCTTGGATATCGCGGTGCAGGGCTACGGCCAGATCGACAACCCGCAGTTGGTGTGGTTCGTGATGCTGGTTGCGGTGACGCTGCAGACCTCCTTCCTGACCCCCCCGGTGGGGTTCGCGTTGTTCTACCTCAAGGGGGTGTGTCCGCCGACGGTCCGGCTCGGCGAGATCTACCGCGGTGTCATACCTTTTGTCATCCTGCAGCTGATCGGGCTGGCGCTGGTGGCGGCCTTTCCGGCACTGGTGACCTGGTTGCCGGCGGTTGCCTACGGGTAGGAGGGTCGGGGTTTGCGAGGCGGCTATTCGGCGTCCATCTGCTTGCCTGGTTCGGCGCTTGCGAATGCGGGCAGATCACGGCAGTAGGCGTCGATGCGGGTGAGGGTGGGGTAGGGGGCGAGATCACAGTCGAAACGCCGTGCATTGTACAATTGCGGTACCAGACAGAGGTCGGCCAGCCCGGGGTGGTCACCGTGGCAGCAGGCGCCGGTTTGCCGGTCTGCCGTCAGCAGCGTTTCCAGGGCCTGGAAGCCGGCGTTCAGCCAGTGCAGATACCAGCGCAGCCTTGAGTCACTGTCTTGGCCAAGTTCGTTCTGCAGGTATTTGAGTACTCTAAGGTTGTTTAGGGGATGGATATCGCAGGCGATGGCTTGTGCGATGGCCCGCACCCGCGCGCGTTCGCTAGGCTCAGATGGCAGTAGCGGCGGTTGTGGTTGGACTTCTTCCAGGTATTCGATGATAGCCAGCGATTGGTGCAGAGTGAGATCCGCGATCTCCAGGGTTGGCACCACACCCTGCGGGTTGAGTGCCCGATAGGCCTGGGAGTGTTGTTCACCCCTGGCCAGATGGACTGGTAGCTGCTGGTAATCCAGTCCCTTGAGGTTGAGTGCAATGCGGACGCGGTAGGCGGCGGAACTGCGAAAATAGTCGTGCAGACGTATCGTCGCACCCGCAGTTTCGCTGATTTTTCGGGAAAGGCTGTTGTCTGTTTGCATGTTGGACGGAGGCGGCTACCGGGGATCCCGGTAGCAATTCACCCGCACCGGATGCGCGATATTGCAGCCGTCGTCATCCTGCAGTTCCCGAAATATGGCCAGAACTTCCTCGGCTTCAACCTGTTCACGGCGGTAGTGATTGTAGCCCTTGGACATCATGTTCTCGACAAATTCCTCGAAATCCCTATAACGCCGCTGGGTCTGGTAGACGGTTTCGTGTTGTTGCGTGAATCGTGGCGCAACCACCTCGTTGAGTGCCTGCAGGGCAGCGGTCTGCACCGGCGCTTCGTCGTGGAACGACCGGACCAGTTGGTGGAAAGACCCCTGCGGAACCGGCTCCGCGATGTAAAGGGTGCCGTCCGGCTTAAGTACGCGGATGGCTTCCAGCAGTGCAGCGTGCATGTCCGCGAGCGGCACATGATGCAGCGAATATTTGAATACCACGCAGTCCGCACTTTGGTCGTCGACCGGCAGTTGCTGGGCCTGGCCCGGACGCAACTCGATGCGACCGGCACCGCGATCACTCTCCGGTTCGGCCTGCACGCGCCCGGGCTCGATCCCCAGTACCGTTGCGCCACGCTCCGCGAGCAGTCGGCTGAAATCGCCATCCCCGCAACCCACGTCGATGACCCGCAATCCGGTGACGCTCAGAATCGAATCCAGGGCCTCGATATCGCTGCAGATACCCAGATCGGTTGCTGGCTCAGACATGGGTGTCGCTCCTTTGAATTCTGGCCCGGGTCGACCGGCAGCATAGTTTCCGCCGAACTGCACATTGAATTCAACACGGATGCTCGGTGAGAAACGGATTTGCTCTTGACGTACTTGCAGCTTCCCAGGCTGTTGGCCGCCTGCTGCCGGGTCACCGCGGACGAAAAGCTCAGCGCCGAGACCAGTGCATTGAATGAGATCGCACCGTGCTCCCAGCCGTTTGCCCACAGTGACGGGGGGCGGCCAGGACCAGCAGCAGGATAACTGCCCGGCCAGCGACTATAGTGTTTATGAGTCGGGCCATAGTGACGGCTACACAAGCAGCGAGCCCCTGTCGGGTTGCTCTCGGACTGGGTCCGGGAATACAGGCTGGGGTGGAATTGCCAAAGGATCGTGAAACTTGGTTTCGAGGTCATGGCCGAACTGCGGATCAAGCGGTGGATGCGGTCGGCTGTTGCAGAACCGGGAACATACAACGAGGAGTGCAGCGATGAGAGTTTCATTGTCCAGGTTCAGGGACACGTTAGGGGCTGGTGTCCGGCGGCTCCGGGGACCACTGGTGTCGGGTCTGATGGCGGCGGCGCTGGCGTCGGTGGCAATCGGTCAGGCTGTCGCCGACGAGACCTGCATGTCGCCCTACATGGCCAAGATCGTTGGCCAGGAAGATGTCGTCTATGTCTGGACGCTCGGGGTGGAAGGGTTGGGTGACGGGCAGGACAAACTGGTCACCGTGGATGTCAACCCCGGGTCCGAGAACTATGGCAAGGTGATCGACTCCTTGTCGGTGGGTGGCCGCAACGAAGCCCACCACTCTGGATTGACCGACGATCGCAAGTATCTGTGGGCCGCGGGCCTCGATACCAACAAGATATTCGTGTTCGACGTGCACACCAATCCCGCCAAGCCGACGCTGGACAAGGTGATATCGAGCTTCACCGCCGACAGCGGTGGTGTGGTGGGGCCGCATACGACCTACGCGTTACCGGGGCGGATGATGATCACCGGGTTGTCCAACAACAAAGATCATGGCGGTCGTACCGCGCTGGTGGAATATACCAACGACGGTGAATATGTGGCCACCCACTGGATGCCGACCGACGACAACCTGCAGGGTGCGGAGAAGTCTGGTCAGTTCGCGGACGGCTATGGTTATGACATTCGCGCGTTGCCGCGGCGCAACGTCATGATCACCTCTTCGTTCACCGGCTGGTCCAACTACATGATGGATTTCGGCAAGATGCTGCAGGACGAGGAGGCGATGAAGCGGTTTGGCAATACCGTGGTGGTTTGGGATCTGCACGCGCGCACCCCCAAGAAAGTGTTTGACGTGCCTGGTGCGCCGCTGGAGGTGCGTTGCGCCTGGCAACCCAACAACAACTGGTGCGTGACCACGACCGCATTGACGTCACAGATCTGGCTGATCTACGAAGATGACGAAGGGGTGTGGCAAGCCAAGGCGGTCGCGGATATCGGCGACCCCAGCAAGATTCCACTGCCGGTCGATATCTCCCTGACTTCCGACGACCAGGGTTTGTGGGTCAATACCTTTATGGATGGCAAGGCCCGCTACTTCGATATGTCCGATCCGTTCAACCCCACACAGGTGTTCGAAGAACAGATCGGCAGTCAGGTCAATATGGCCTCTCAGAGCTGGGATGGTGAAAGGGTCTACTTTACTTCCTCGCTGCTGGCCAACTGGGATAAGAAAGGCGAAGACAATGAGCAGTTCTTCAAAGGTTATACCTGGGACGGTGAGAAGTTGACCCAGACCATGTCGATCGATTTTATGGCCGAAAAGCTGGGTCGACCACATCAGATGCGTTTTGGTGCCTATTCGCTATATAGCGCGGCACCGGTTTCCGGCACCGTTGCCAGCCTGTTGGCGGATGCCACGGCGGATTGACCATTCGAAGCAGAGCCGGAATACGGCCCGGTAGCAGGCAGACCGGGCCGCCGTTTACAGGTTTGCGCAGGCTTTTCAAATTCGACCCAGCTTTGCTGCTGGCCGGGTGTCTCGGCTTGACCTGCGGCGTCGCGTGGTCGGCTCCGCCGCCCGCCGCGCCGGGGTATGGCGCGCTGGGCTACCGCTTGCCTCGACCGGGCAGCTACGCACTGCCGCCGCTTGGCGGGGCTCCGGACGGGGAGGTCGTGGACGCCATCGACCAGCCACGCCGTCTGCATGACGTCTTCGGCGGAAAGATTGTGCTGCTGAGTTTTGTCTACAGTCGCTGCAGCGACGTCAATGGTTGCCCGTTGTCGTCTTTCGTGTTTTACCAGCTCAAATCTGCGATGCGGCGTGACTCGCTGCTGGCGCAGCGGCTGCAGTTGGTCAGCCTGAGTTTCGATCCTGGCTACGACACCCCGGAAGTCATGAAGCTCTATGCCGCCAACTTCCGTTATGCGGGTCAAGGCGGGGACTGGACCTTCTTGACCACACGCTCGGAGCAGGAGCTGGCGCCGATTCTGGCTGGCTACAATCAGGACGTGCAGCGCCAGCTCGACCACGGTGGTCACCAGCAAGATGACTTTTCCCACATCCTGCGGGTTTTTCTGATTGACGGACGGGCCCGTATCCGCAATATCTACAGCGTCGCGTTTCTACACGCCGACCTGTTGCTGAACGATGTACGCACATTGTTGCTGGAAGAAGACCGTGCTGGTGGTGCGCCGCGCGCTGTGCCCGTAGCCACCACAGCAATACCCGAGGTGCTGGCGGGGCCGGGTGATGACAAGAAAGGCTACCGGTCCCGTGATTACCGCACCAACAGCAAGGGTCTGGCGCTGCGGCAGGGTCGATCGGTCGACCTGATGGCGCTGGCGTTGACGCCCGTTGTGGGTTTGCCACCACCGCCGGTACCCGCTTCCAATCCGCTAGAGAGGGACAGGATCCAACTGGGCCGCCGACTATTCTTTGACCGGCGTCTGTCGCTCAACGACACCGTGTCCTGTGCGATGTGCCACATTCCCGAACAGGGTTTCACCAGTAATGAACTGGCCACCGCGGTGGGGATAGAAGGCCGGTCCGTGCGGCGCAATTCACCCACCCTGTACAACGTTGCCTACGCCACGCAGCTGTTCCATGACGGCCGTGAAGAAACACTGGAGCAGCAGATCTGGGGCCCGTTGCTGGCCAGGAACGAAATGGGCAACCCTTCGGTCGGAACCGTGCTCCGCAAGATCCGCGGGATACCCGACTACGATGGGAGGTTCGAAGCGGTGTTCGGGGCGCGTGGCCTGAGCATGGAGACGCTCGGCATGGCGCTAGCCGCCTATCAGCGCACCCTGGTTTCTGGCAATTCAGCGTTCGATCGCTGGTACTACAATGGTGAGACCGAGGCCCTGCGTCCTGCCGCACGGCGCGGCTTTCAGTTGTTCACCGGGCGCGCTGGTTGCAGCGCCTGTCATATCATCGGTCCCGACTATGCACTGCTTACCGACAACGATTTGCACAATACCGGCATCGGTTATCGCGAGTCCATGGCGGTGCCGGCCGCTACTCTCAGGGTTCAGCTGGCACCAGGCGTTTTCGCCGAGGTCGATCAGCGCGTGATCGACAGTGTTGGTGAGCCGGCACCCGCCGATGTCGGGCGCTACGAGATTACGGAACAACCCGCGGATCGCTGGAAGTACAAGACACCGAGCTTGCGCAATATTGCCCTGACCGCGCCCTACATGCACAACGGCAGTATCGGCACGCTGGAGCAAGTCGTGCGTTTCTACGATACCGGCGGTGTCCCCAACCCGCTGCTTGACCCCAGGATCGAGCCGCTGGATCTCAGCGACACTGAAATCGACGATCTGGTGGCCTTTCTCGAAGCGCTCACCGGCGACAATATCGGCACGTTGGTCGCCGATGCTTTCGCAGCACCGGTTGGTGACGTCGGCAGGGCTCAAGATCGGTAGCCGCTGCGGCTGCTACGGTGAACGTGGCGTTGGGCAGTGCGCTACCAGCAACGATATACCTGTGTGCGACTGCTACAATCGAGCGGCAACCGGAGTCTGCGATGCTGGAGTATGTGTTTTTCGATCCACGGCCTTTTGATCTGTTCGTGACGTTTCTCGAAGAACAGCAACTGGGACCGGAAACCAGTGCAAGCGGGGAAGTGCTCGAGATCCGGATTCCCGACCAGGATGATGACGAATTGGTCGATCGTATCGAGGCGCGCTATGACGAACTGATGGAAATGAACCAGCGGCTGGTGGATGAGGAGCAGGGCCGGGGACCCCATAACTACCATATGGCGGGTGTGGTGGTGACTTTGTCGAACGGGGTGACTACTTATGCACACATGGATCCGGCTCTGCTGGCGCGGGTCATGAAGGTCGTGTCGGCTCGTGAGTTCGGTGAAATCGTGAATGCCATCGTCGATGCCGTGGAAAACCCGGACGAACGCAGCAACTGCCAGAAAGTGCGGGATGGTGACATCGATTTCAGCAATAACTAAGGCGATTTCTCTCAACAAAGTTACCAGCCTACTCGAAACCCCTAAACCCCACGGTAGCTTTGGTATCATGCCCGGCGGGTGGCTTCAACGGTGTTT
>CBDVAK010000039.1:0-17508 GCA_965371945.1 uncultured Candidatus Competibacteraceae bacterium | reverse complement strand
GTCGGGCAGTCTGCGTGCCCTGTTGTTGGTGGCGGCGGCCATTGTCACGTTCGCCCGCGGACAGCGCAAGCAGGACGGGGCCGCAGGTGGGCGTGGGGCGACGCGAGTGGTCGCGCGAGGGTGTCGGGCAACGTTTTCGCCTCATCAGCCGCTTGTCTCCTCGATTCTGACTGGAAAACCGGCGCGGCAGAACTCGCTGCGCTCAAACAACTGCCGCTTGTTCCCGGATTTCCAGTCAGAATCGAGGCGCGGCTGAAATCGACGACAACATTGCCCGACACCCTCGCGCTCGGGGCTGGCGTGGATGGTTGCAATCCGCGATCATTGCATGCTTTCCGCAGGTCGCGGACCGGCAGTGAGGGATGAGTCAGTCATGAGCGTGTCCGACCAGGATCAGCGGCAGCCGCGTGACTTCATCCGCGCCATCATCGCGGACGACCTGGCCCAGGGGCGGCATACTCAGGTGGTCACGCGTTTTCCGCCCGAACCCAATGGCTACCTGCATATCGGTCACGCCAAGTCGATCTGTCTGAATTTCGGCGTTGCGGAAGAATTTGGCGGCCTGTGCGCACTGCGTTTCGACGATACCAACCCGGAGAAGGAGAGCAGCGAATACGCCCGCTCGATCGAGCGTGACGTACGCTGGCTGGGTTTCGACTGGGGTGAGCGCTTGCGCAATGCGTCGGACTACTTCGAGCAACTCTACCAATATGCGCAGGAGTTGATCCGCCAGGGCAAGGCCTATGTGGACAGTCTCGATGCGGAGCAGATCCGTACCTATCGGGGCACCCTCACAGAACCGGGCCGCGACAGCCCCTACCGTGACCGTTCGGTAGAAGAAAATCTGGATCTGTTTGGGCGTATGCGCGCCGGTGAGTTTGCGGATGGCACGCATCTGTTGCGCGCCAGGATCGATATGGCGTCGGGGAATATCAACCTACGGGACCCGGCGCTGTACCGGATTCGCCGTGCTCATCACCACCGGACCGGGGACCAGTGGTGCATCTATCCGATGTACGACTTTACCCAGTGCCTCTCGGATGCGATCGAGGGGGTCACCCACTCGCTGTGTACGCTGGAGTTCGAGGATCACCGCCCACTCTACGATTGGGTGCTGGACAACGTCAGCGTGCCTTGCCACCCGCGCCAGATCGAATTTGCGCGACTCAATCTCAGTTATACGGTAATGAGCAAACGCAAGCTCAACCAGCTGGTCCAGGAACATCTGGTCGAGAGCTGGGATGATCCGCGCATGCCGACACTGTCCGGTATGCGGCGACGCGGCTATACCCCTGCATCGATCCGCGCTTTCTGCGATCGTATCGGGGTCACCAAGAAGGATGCGGTGATCGACATGGGTGCGCTGGAGAGTTGTTTGCGTGAAGACCTCGATCGATCCGCCCCTCGTGCCATGGCTGTGCTCAGACCGCTCAAGGTGGTGATCGAGAACTGGCCCGAAGGGCACGTCGAACAGCTACCCGCGCGCAATCATCCGGCCAACCCTGATATGGGTAGTCGTGAGATTCCGTTTGGCAGGGAGATCTATATAGAGCGCGGCGATTTCATGGAGGACCCACCGCGCAAGTTCTTCCGCTTGGCGCCGGGTCGCGAAGTGAGGCTGCGCTACGCCTACATCATTCGCTGCGAATCGGTGGTAAGGGATCCTGGTAGCGGCGAGATTGTCGAGCTGCGTTGCAGCTATGACCCCGAGACCCGCAGCGGCGGTGCGCGTAGCGACCGCAAGGTCAAGGGCACCGTACACTGGGTTTCCGTCGAGCATGCGATCAGCGCGACCGTCCGGCTCTACGACCGGTTGTTTTCGGTGCCTGCTCCCGATTCCGGCGGTCAGGATTTTCGCTCCCACCTCAACGCTCACTCGGTCGAAAAGCTCGAAGGTTGCAGGCTTGAGCCAGGCATGACGCGGGCTAGCGCCGGCGAACGCTACCAGTTCGAACGCAACGGTTATTTTTGTATCGACGCGGTTGATTCCAGACCCGGCGCCCCGGTATTCAACCGCTCGGTGTCATTGCGCGATTCGTGGGCCCGTATCGAAAAGCAGAACGCTTCGCGCTGAGGACGACCATCGCCGCAGCATACCGATATGCCGCCGGGAGTCTATTCGGTTCGAAACCCGATACGCTTGTGGCTGCCGTCGCAGAATGGCTTGTTTTGCGAGGCCCCGCAGCGACACAGGAAGGTGCTGTTGCCGGTTCCGACCTGATCCCCGAAACCGTCCTTGAGCGTCATGGCTCCCTTGAACTGAAACGGGCCGTCGTCGAAGCAGCTTACCTCCAGAGCGGCGCTGTCGGTGCGTTCTTCGCTGGCCAGACCCGAAGGGTCTGCGATATCTCCGGCATCTTGAAAAGACGCCCCGGTGTGGCTGTTGTCACAAAACGGTTTGTTCTTTGAAGCACCGCAGCGACACAATGCCACCCGGGTGTTCTCCACCATCAGGTTGCCGCCGCTGTCCAGAACCCTGACGCGACCATGCAGATAAACGGGGCCATCGGCCGCGATCGTGACGGTGTTGGAGCCCGGCGCCGACTCCTCCGCACCTTGATCGATCCGCCGATACTGCAAAGCCCCGGTAGGGCATCGGCGGATTACCTCCGCCACCGTGTCGGCAGTCGCGCCGTCGGGATTGACCCATGGCCTGGCCTTGGGATCGAACACCTCCGGCAAACCGTTGGCGCATTCGCCCGCATGGATGCAGCGCCTGACATCGTAGCTGATTTCGATGTCTCTGCCGCTGTAGACCAGAATCTTGTCAGCCATCGTCGAACACCTCATCGAATCGCATTCGTGCATGGGCAAGCGATTGGTGGCTGGATCCGTCGGCAACCAGCGGACCCCCTATCGCGAACATGCCCGTGAATCTGCTTGGGGCGAGTGCGCCTGTGGCGACAGTATAGATGCTGGGAGCCGCAGCGCACTACTATGGCATTGGCGAAGGATGGGGGTCGGATCAGACTTGCGGGCGAGGAATGCTGCGTGCGGCAGACTGTGTGGGGTGGTGGTCAACCGTTGAGTGTGCCACATCCGCTCAGTGTCAAACTGGGCGGGTCGAACGCAAAGATGAAGGGTCCTGCTTTCTGCAATGCGCTGAGGCCGAGGATGAACCGGGTGCGGCCAGGGAATACGGCCGCCTCGATGTCCCGCAACCAGCAGTGTTCGCCGATGCGCAGTGAGTCGATGGCGTAGACCGGTACCACCAGTCGCGAGCCATCAGCCAGGATTCCGGTGAGATCCCTGACGTAACCGGCCCGATCGAGACGCAGCAGGTCGTCCAGTGCGGCCTCGTTGATGGTGAGGTACCCGGAACCCGTGTCCACCAGCAGGTCGATTTCACCGACTCCGGTAATTTCACCCTGTACGTAGAAAGTCGACATCCCCTTATCTTCCATGGGGATGATGGTCGAGAACTCGGTAGCGGTTGCTTGCCATCCCGGTAGCAGGAGCAGCGTGGCGACGGCCCAATAGTGCAGTCCTGTTTTCATTGCCGGGAGGCGGCTGCAGTTCCCGTGCCACGGGCACTGTCCCGTGCCGGCACCCGGATCTAGTCGCCCTGGGTGGCTGCGGGGATCTTTACCGGAGTG
This sequence comes from uncultured Candidatus Competibacteraceae bacterium, assembly GCA_965371945.1. Lineage (GTDB taxonomy): Bacteria > Pseudomonadota > Gammaproteobacteria > Competibacterales > JAHEDQ01 > CBDVAK01. The sequence continues at coordinate 13,912 of CBDVAK010000039.1, read as the reverse complement.
AGCCCGGCCTTGAACACGGTGGTGTCGGCAATCACTGTTTCGCCTTCGCGGGGCAGGACCCCGTCGGCGGCGGTCGTCTGCACGGTGCCGGCATAACTGCGTACTGCCAGGCGCCGCGGTTGTTCGGCTTGCAGTATGTCGCGGTAGTCGGCTTCGAAGTCCGCCCTGGTGAGCTTTCTGACTGCCTCGGCGAGGCGGTCCCGGGTATCGAAGTCCGGGTGTCGATAGCGGATGTCCGACCAGTAACGCGCGGTCTGTTCCGAGAGCCTGGTGGGTTTCTCCAGCAGCCGGGTCAACAGACCCTGTCGATTCTGGTCGAATTCCACATCACTCATGACGCTGACGGCGCTGGCGTATTCGTTCACGAACCGGTCTATGTTTTGTTCCAGTTCATCCGCCGTCGCCACCGCCGACTGCACCACGAATATCAGCCCGGGAACTTCGAGCAGCGGCATCGCCGAGGCGAACACCACGTATCCGAGTTGCTTGTCGGTGCGCAGATCCTGGTAGAAGGGAGTGGACAGAATCTGTCCGAGCATGCCGAAGCGCGCCCGTGTCTCGATGGTGGCTTGCGGGCCCTGATAGTAAATCACGACCGCAGCGTTGGCGCTGTCCACCCGCAGTTCCCGAACCGGTAACTCGCCGGGCGCCAGTGCCACTACCTGGGGTCGCGGCACTGTGTCCGCCTGCACCTCGTCCAACAGCAGACCCTCCACCAGTGCCGCCAGTTCCCGGGTTTGCATGCGCGACACATTGCCATGCGCCAGCATTTCCACTTCCAGTTTCTGCAAAAATGAAGGGATGAATGCGCGCAGGTCCGACCAGCCGATATCATCCAGGGCTGATTGTTGCTGTTTGGTGCTCCAATAAGGTCGCATGATCAGTACCGGAAGTTCCGCCAGAGCCTGATCGTAGGGTTTTCCCAGCCGCACGTCGTCGAGTGCCCGCACCAGATCCTGACGAATCTCCCCGAACCGGGCCGGGTCCAGCAGCGGATTCTTCAGTGCTTGCAGGATGTTTTTCAGCAGCCGGTCCTGGCGGTCGCTGTAACCGCTGATGGTCAGGGACAGGCCGTTGGTCGCCGGGCTCAGGTGATAGTCCAGCCCGGCCAGCAGGGCAGGGTAGCTGTACTCGGCCAACTGGTCCTCGACCATGCTGGCATAGAGCTTGGTGAGGACCAGGTTGCGTGCACTTTCCCCCACCACCCGCGAGCGGATAGCGATTTCCAGGTCGGCACGTGGCACCTTGAACTGATGATCCTGTTTGTACCAGACGCGCAAGCCTCCCCGGTCGTCGATGATCTCGGGATTGCTGGTGGTCTGCTCGGCCGCTTTCAAGGCCAGGTCCTCGGGGATGAACGGATTGGCCGCGGGCAGGGCCAGACCCGGGCTGACCGTATCACCGCGCCAGCGGGCCAGGGTTGGCTCCGGGATGGTCGACAGGCGGTAGGGGGTGTCGAACCAGGGGGCGCGGTCGTCAATCTTCAGGTCTCTGCTGATCACCGTCACCAGCACGTTCCCCGGCACCATGCGCTGCAGATAGCGGTGGATCAGTTCGGGGTCGAAACCTTCCATGGCGTAGGGGGCGCGCAGCAGGTCGGCGGCCGGGTAAATTTGCATACGGCCGGCCAGCGAGGTGACATAGCCGATCGCGGAGGAAGGTTCCTTGAACCGGAAATCGATCTCGGCGAGCCGGCTTTGTTCGTCGAAGATCCAGTTCTGGACACCCTTTTCGCCTACCAGCGCCAGATAATCGAATACTGTCGCGACAATCTCATCGACATGCTGCAGACCACTCTTGGTAAGGTCCACGCGTATTTCCATGGTGGCCTCGTCATCCATGGTGCGACCCGGGCTGGCCGCGAGTCCCTGGGCCCAGCCCTGCTCCTTCAGTGATGACAGTACGCTGCCTTTGCCTTCGTGCCCCAGCAGATGGGCCAGGTAGGTCAGTGGTTTCTGCAGATAGTATGGATCCGGGTCAGGGACCGGAAAGGTCAGGCGCAGCGACTGCTTGTCCTTGACCGGAACGATATCCAGCCGGGCCGGCAATCGGTCAGCTTCGAACAGCGGTTCGTCTATCGTTTGCCGCTGCGCGTCGGTAAGCGGGATGCTCGAGAATTTTTGCTCAACCCAGGTTTGCAGTTGTGGCAACGGCTCCTTGCCGAGTACGACCAGGGTCATCAGTCCCGCCGAGTAATGCTGCTGGTAGAACGCCAACAGCGCACTGCGTACCGGCTGTCCTTCACGATCAGACAGGGTTTCCAGGGAACCCACCGAGAATCTCGCCAGTGGGTGTCTCGGATTGATCACCTGTTTGTACGCAGCCAGGTTGCGCCAGGCATCGTTCTTGAGTTGCAATCTGAACTCCGAGTCGACGGCGTTTTTTTCACGTTCCACATATTCAGCCGAGAACAGCGGCGCACTGAAAAATTGCGCAAAGCGGTCCAGCGCCGGCTCCAGATAGTCCCGATCTATGTCGAAGAAATAGTTGGTGTCGGAGAAACCCGTATAGGCGTTGTGACTGCCGCCGTGGCTGGCGATGAACTCCTGATATTCACCCGCACGGGGATACTTCTCGGTGCCCAGGAACAGCATGTGCTCGAGAAAATGGGCCAGCCCCGGCCGCTCATCGGGATCAGCGCCACTGCCGACGCCGACATCCAGCGCGGCGGCCGCCTTGTCGGTATCCGGATCGGAAATCAGCAGTACCTGAAGTTGGTTGCCCAGTTTGATGTAGCGGTAGTCGCGGCTGTCGTTGGGGCTTTGCACCGGTGCCTGTGGCTCGGCGCCGGCGGTCAGCATCACCAGTGCCAGCAGCAAGGTGGTCAGAACAGTGACGCGTGTTCGTATGCTGGGCATGGACGGTTCCGGTTTGCCTGGATAGGCCGGCATGTTACGTCAGGTTGCCGCTGGATTCCGTTACCAGGCGGTAATGCCGGTATCAAATGCTCGCGGGCCATCCTGGCAAAGGGTGTCATCGAGCAAAAAAAAGCGGGAGCGGCTTGCGCCGTTCCCGCCTTGTCGACTGCTCAGGCAGCTGCGGTCAGCTTAGTTGCTTTCCGTCTGGGGCGCCTGAGGGGCAGCCGGGACGGCCGGGGGAACCGCGCCATAAGGGGCGTAGCCATAAGGTGCGCCGTGCCCATAGGGTGCGCCGTACCCATACCCGTAAGGTGCGCCATAGCCGTAGGGCGAACCGTAGCCACCGTAGTAGGGATTGCCATAGCCGTTGCCATAGCCGTTGCCCCTGCCATAACCGCTACCGCTACCGCGACCGCTAAAGCTCATGTTGAAGTCACCCAGCATGTCGCCCATGCCGTTGCCCCAACCGTTGCCATTGCCCCAGCCTGGGCCGTTCCACCATGCATTTGCCGAACCGGCGGCCAGCAATGTGGCACCGGCGAAAACCGCAGCAGCGATAAACTTCCTCATGATTGTGACCTCTCCAGAGAGCTTGAACGAAGATGTTGATTCCGTATCCCACCCGGGATGAAAACAAGCATATTAGCAATTACTAATGGATGCAATACTTCTCACCTATCCATTAAGGGATGCGTGCTTCATATGCTTGTGCATATACCCGCGGCGTGCCGTGGGTATAAATCCCGGTTGACCGGATTCCCGCCCGGATCCAGCGCCGCGCGGATCAACTCCTGCGTGTAGGCCTCGTGGGGTTGTTCGAATATCTGTGCCGCTGAACCCTGTTCGACCACTTTGCCTTGCTGCATGACCATGATCCGGTCGCTGAGTGCGCGGATGACCCGGAGATCATGGCTGATAAACAGATAGGCGAGGCGGTGGCGGGCCTGCAGGTCGGCCAGCAGTGTCACGATCTGGGCTTGTACCGACATATCCAGCGCCGATGTGGGTTCGTCCAGCACCACCAGTTTAGGCCTCAGCACCATGGCGCGGGCGATGGCGATACGCTGGCGTTGTCCGCCGGAAAACTCGTGCGGATAGCGGTGACGGTCCGCGGTGTCGATGCCGACCTCTTCCAGCGCCTGCATGATCAACTCATCGCGCTCGGCCGAAGTGGTGCCGATACGATGGACCCGCAGACCCTCCTCGATGATCTGCATGATGGACATGCGCGGGCTCAGACTGCCGAACGGATCTTGGAAGACGATCTGCATTTCGCGGCGCAGCGGTCTCATGGCATTGGTGCCGAGATCGTCGATCGACCGACCCTGGAAGCGAATCGAGCCCTGACTGCGTTCCAGCCGCAGCAGCGCCAGCGCCAGCGTGGTCTTGCCGGAGCCGCTCTCGCCGACTACGCCCAGCGTCTGCCCCGCGCGTATGGCCAGACTGACACCGTCGACGGCCTTGATGTGATCGACCGTACGACGCAATACGCCGGCACGAACCGGAAACCAGACCCGCAGGTCGTCCGCCTCCAGAATCATTTCGCTCCCGGCGCTGTCGACCGGTGGTGTGCGTTGCCCCGGTTCGGCGGCCAGCAAGCTCACGGTGTAGGGGTGTTGGGGGGTTTCGAAAACCCGCCGGACCGGTCCGTGCTCGACGATTTCACCGTCGTTCATCACGTACACACGCTCAGCCATGTTGCGCACGATGCCCAGGTCGTGGCTGATCAGCAGCAACGACATGTGTAGTCGTGCCTGTAGTTCGCGGAGCAACTCCAGGATCTGTGCCTGGATGGTGACATCCAGGGCGGTGGTGGGCTCGTCCGCAATCAGCAGCTTGGGTTCGTTGGCCAGTGCCATGGCGATCATCACCCGCTGGCGCTGGCCGCCGGAGAGCTGGTGCGGAAACGAACTCAGCCGTTGTTCGGGGTCACGGATGCCGACCAGATCGAGCAGTTGCAGCGTGCGTTCGCGCGCCTTGATGCCGCGTAATCCCTTGTGTAGAAACAGTGCCTCGCCAATCTGTTTCTCAACATTGTGCAAGGGGTTCAGAGAGGTCATGGGTTCCTGGAATACCATGCTCACCCGACCACCGCGGATTTCCCTCAGAGTCTGGTGGGACGCCCCGAGTACCGGAATCCCGTCCACTTCGATGCTGCCTTCGGGGTGGTGGGCGAACGGGTAGGGCAGCAGTTGCAGGATGGACAACGCAGTGACCGATTTGCCGGAACCGCTTTCTCCCACCAGAGCCACGGTTTCGCCGGCGGATACCTGCAGGTTGACCCGGCGAGCCGCCAGTTGCTGGCGGGCGCCGTGGCCGAAAGCAACCGACAGATCGCAGATCGCCAGCAGCGGTGGTGGACCCTCTTGAGGAACGGTTGCGAACGATTGCGCAGGTTGCCTTGCAACCGCGGCACGTTTGCCCAGTGTATGGCCACCGCTGCGGTCGCGGCGTGGGTCGAAGGCATCGCGCGCAGCTTCGCCGATAAAGACCAGCAGGCTCAGCATCACCGCCAGAGCCGCAAATGCGGTCATCCCCAACCAGGGGGCCTGTAGATTGTTCTTGCCCTGTGCCAGCAGTTCACCCAGTGACGCCGAACCCGGTGGCAGCCCGAAGCCGAGAAAATCCAGCGAGGTCAGCGTGGTGATCGACCCGTTGAGTATAAAAGGCACGAACGTGAGGGTCGCCACCATGGCGTTGGGCAGCAGATGGCGAAACATCAGCGTGTCACTGCGTACTCCCAAAGCCCGCGCCGCGCGCACATACTCGAAGTTGCGACCGCGCAGGAATTCGGCCCGTACCACGCCGACCAGCGCCATCCAGCTGAACAACAGCATCAACCCCAACAGCCACCAGAAATTCGGTTCAACCACGCTCGCCAGGATGATCAGCAGGTAGAGTATCGGAAGTCCCGCCCATACCTCGATAAAGCGCTGGAACAGCAGGTCGGTCCAACCTCCGAAATAGCCCTGCACCGCACCGGCGACCACGCCGATGACTGAACTTGCAAGGGTCAGCGTCAGGCCGAACAATACCGAAATGCGAAACCCATAGAGCATCCGTGCCAGCACATCGCGGCCCTGGTCATCGGTACCCAGCCAGTTGGCCGTAGTGGGGGGGCTTGGCACCGGCACGTCCAGGTCATAGTTGATGGTGTCATAGCGGTAGCGCACCGGCGGCCACAGCATCCAGCCCTGTGCGCGGATCAGTTCCTGCACATAGGGGTCCCGGTATTCGGCTTCGGTGGCGAATTCACCGCCGAATGTGGTTTCCGGATAGGACGTCAGGACCGGGAAATACCAGCCACCCTGGTAGCTCACCACCAGTGGCCTGTCGTTGGCGATCAGTTCGGCGGCCAATGCCAGGACAAACAGCACCATGAAGATCCACAGCGAGTACCAGCCGCGCCGGTTGCTACGGAAGTTCGCAAGCCGGCGCCTGTTGAGGGGTGTCACCGCGGTCAGACCTCCCGAGCTTCGAAATCGATGCGCGGATCGATCACCATGTACATCAGGTCACCGAGCAGATTGAGCAGCAGGCCCAGCAGGGTAAAGAAGAACAAGGTGCCGAACATGACCGGGTAATCCCGGTTGATGGCAGCTTCGAACCCCAGCAGTCCAAGACCGTCGAGTGAAAAGATCACCTCGATCAACAGCGACGATGAAAACAGTATACTGATGAATGCGCTAGGGAAACCGGCCACCACGATGAGCATGGCGTTACGGAATACATGACCGTAGAGTACCCGCCGCTCGCTGGCACCCTTGGCTCGCGCGGTGAGCACGTATTGTTTGTTGATTTCCTCCATAAAGGAATTCTTGGTAAGCATGGTCAGACCCGCGAACCCGCCGATCACCATTGCCACCACCGGTAGCGTGATATGCCAGAAGTAGTCGAGCACACGCTGCGGCCAGTCCAGTTGCTGCCAGTTGTCGGAAACCAGTCCCCTGAGTGGGAACCAGTCGAGAAAGCTGCCACCGGCAAACAACACCACCAACAGAATGGCGAACAGAAAGCCGGGTATGGCATAGCCGATGATCACCGCGGCACTGGACCAGACATCGAAACGGGAACCGTCACGGACCGCCTTGCTGATCCCCAGCGGGATCGAGATCGCGTAGACCAGCAGGGTGGTCCACAGTCCCAGCGAAACTGATACCGGCATTTTGTCGATGACCAGATCGACCACCGAGCGATCCTGGTAAAAACTGTCACCGAAATCGAATACCAGGTAGTTGCCCATCATCTGCACGAAGCGTTGCCAGGCTGGCTTGTCGAAGCCGTACATCCGCTCGATTTCCCGTACCAGATCGGGATCCAGGCCACGCGCGCCCCGGTACTTGCTGGCACCACTGCTGTCGGTGGAGGCCTGGCGGGTCGCGGTTCCCGACGATGTCTCGCCCTGGGCCGAGCCGGAGATGCGCGCGGTGGCCTGGATGTCTTCGCCACTGAGCTGCGCCAGTACCCGTTCCACCGGTCCGCCGGGGGCGGACTGCACCACCACGAAGTTGACGATCATGATGCCCAGCAGGGTGGGCACGATAAACAGCAAACGGCGCAGTATGTAGGCACTCATCGGCTATGGCGCCGTCATCGCTGCATGGCTGGCTTGCGCTCCGCCAGCACCGCCAGCTTTGCCGGGTCCACCCACCAGGTGTTGAATCCCAAAGAATATTTCGGGGGGATCACGGGGCGGGCGAATTTGTTCCAGTAGGCAACCCGGAACACCCGTGTGTGCCAGTTGGGGATAACATAGTGTCCCCACAACAGGACCCGGTCGAGTGCCTGGGTGCGATAGATCAGGCTGGCCCGGTCCGGCGCGGAGATCACCAGGTCCACCAGGGCATCGACCACCGGGTCGCGAACGCCCGCATAATTCCGACCGCCCGGTTCGTCGGCCTTGGCGGAGGTCCAGAAATCGCGCTGCTCGTTCCCCGGTGACAGAGACTGGCCGATCGACATCACGATCATGTCGAAATCGAAGTTGTCCAGGCGCTTCTGATACTGCGAGACATCGACGGTGCGCACCGACATAGTGATACCCAGGCGTTTGAGGTTCTTCTTGAGCGGAAGCACCACGCGTTCGAATCCCGGTTGTACCAGCAGCATTTCGAAGCGCAGCGCACTGCCGTTGTCGCGATTGATCAGCTGGCCGTCCCTGATCTCCCAACCGGCCTCCCGCAGTAAGCGGGTTGCAGTGCGCAGATTGCCACGGATGTTGCCGGAGCCGTCACCAGCGGGGGGCTGGTACTCGCGCTCGAAAACGGCTTCCGGCAACTGCCCACGCCAGGGTTCGAGTATCTCCAGTTCCTGGCTCGACGGCAGTCCGCTGGAGGCCAGTTCGGAGTTGGAAAAATAGCTGTCGGTGCGACTATAGGCATTGTAGAACAGCGCTTTGTTGGTCCACTCGAAGTCAAAGGCGTAGGCCAGGGCCTCGCGTACACCGGGGTCGGCGAATACCGCCTTGCGGGTGTTGAACAAAAAGCCCTGCATACCGGTCGGCATCTGGTTGGGGATCTCCTCTTGTTTGATCAATCCTTCATTGAGCGCCGGACCCTGATAACCGGTGGCCCAGTTTTTGGAAGTGTTCTCCTGGCGAAAATCGTATTCGCCGGCCTTGAACGCCTGTAGCGCCACGGTGCTGTCACGGTAGTAGTCGTAACGGATGGTGTCGAAGTTGTAGCGCCCGACGTTGACCGCCAGGTCTTGACCCCACCAGTCATCCACCCGCTGGTAGGTGATCGAGCGGCCTGGATCGACCGCGATGATCCGGTAGGGCCCGCTGCTCACGGGAGGCTCGAGCGTGGTGCGATCGAATTCCCGGCTACCCCAATAATGTTCCGGCAGTACTGGCATCTGTCCGAGGATCAGCGGCAATTCGCGGTTCTCCGAGCCGGAGAACCTGAACCGGACACCACGTTCGCCGATTTTCTCTCCGGTTTCGATATCCGCGTAATAGGCACGATAGAAGGGGTGCCCCTTTTGCTTGAGCGTTTCCAGGGAGAAGATCACATCTTCGACTCGCACCGGTGAGCTGTCGTGAAACCGCGCCTGTGGTCGCAACTGGTAGGTGACCGAGGAATGATCCGCGGCCACCTCGATGGTCTCGGCAATCAGGCCGTACTCGGTAAAGGCTTCGTCTTCGGCGTTGTGGGTGAGGGTGTCATAGGTCAGTCCCAGACCCGACGCCGCGACGCCCTTGAGGGTGTAGGGATTGAGCGTATCGAAAGTGCCGATGGCGGCAAGGCGAATGTTGCCACCCTTGGGAGCCCCAGGGTTGACGAAGTCGAAGTTTGTGAACCCTGGCCCATACTTGGGCTCGCCGTGCAGGGCGATGGCATGCGCAGCTGCGCTGTCGGATGCCCATGCAGGCACGGTGGCCAGCGATACCAACGTGCCCAGCAGAGCGAGGCAGACCTTCTGCAGCATGATGATCATCCGGGCGTCCCGATGGTGATGGCGGCTGGGTGAAGTGCGCTATGTTAGCTGCAAAAGCCGGTGGATTCGCATAGTCGTCAGCTGTTGCGGTTCTATCTTGCTGCATTGTAATGACACACCGTGTCACCGCTATACCCGCGGCATGCCGGTTTTTGGTTTTCAGCGTGTGTGCATTGGCGTGGAGGGCAAGGCGGGAATGCGCCGCTCCAGCCGTACTACAGCGAGCATTTCCAACGCAGCCATCTGCGTCAAGGTACGTGCGATGGAGGCCGAAAACCGGTGTGCCTTGGGTATATAATGTGAATTGTTCACGTTCTTGCGGTGCGATAGGTCACGGAGGTCGGTCAGTCCGCGGGCTAGCATATTGCTCGCAAGATCTGGATTTCAACCGGTAACGGCATCAGGCAGAATAACTGCCGGGAGTTCATACATGCACGCTTCAATGTCTGAATCAGCCATCACCCAGCCCCAAGCGGGCACTGCGGCCATCAACGGCGGGGTGCCGGTATGCATCGCCATCATCTGGCTCAAGGGCAGCGGTAGTACCGCGGAACGCAATGATGTTCTCAACAGGGTCAGGGCCTACCAGGGCGTTCTCGCCGCCCGGATGTCACCCGGGCGCCCCGATGTGATCATGGTCAATTATCAGCAGGGTTCGGTGCACTCATCGGAGATCATCGCGCTGATCAGGGGCGAGGGGTGCAATGCCATGCAGGTGGGTTGTTAGCGATCTATCCTGGGATCATACGTGCGCGGCGGCCAGCGCAGCCGCGTCGATGCCATGGCTGTTCGGTGTCAGGGCGTGCTCGATCTGCGGTCCGTCGCCCCGGCTGAACAGCCCCTGGCGGCGGGACAGGTCTACGATACGGTGTGCGGCGAGCGCTTTGCCGTTGCGGTCCAGCACCAATAGTACCTTGGATTTGCGGGGTTGACGGCGGTTGATCTCGATGACCACGCCGATCTCCGCGCTGCTCAGCTCCACCAGGGTACCGACCGGAAACAACCCCAGGCATTGGATAAACTGGCCCACCAGCCTCGCATCGAGCTCACGTTGGCTCCAGTCGTACAGCTTGGCCAGGGTCTCGTCCGAACTCATGCCTTTGTGGTAGATGCGGTCGCTGGACAGGGCATCGTAGACGTCCACGATGGCCACCATCCTGCTGAACAAAGTCAGCGCGCCTGCCTTGAGTCCCCGTGGATAGCCTCGTCCGTCACAGCGTTCGTGGTGCGAGTAGGCGATGTCGAGAACCGTGGTCGCGGCCTGGTGGTGTGACCCCCCCAGTATGTCCAGCCCGTGTGCGGGATGGAGCTGGATCAGGCGAAACTCGGCAGCCGTCAGTCGTTCGGGTTTGTTGAGAACATCACTCGGAACCCGCAGTTTGCCGACATCGTGCAGCAACGCGCCCAGCCCGAGCTGCAGCAATTGACCCTCGGCGAGGCCCATGTGTCTGCCAAATGCCAGTGACAGCACGCACACGTTGACGCTGTGCAGCGCCGTATATTCGTCTTTGCTGCGCAACTGTGACAGCCACACCATGGCGTCGGGGTTGCGAATGATGCTGGCAACCATGTCCTCGGCCAGTTTGATGGCGCCGCGGGTATCCGGGGTCTTGCCGGTTTGTATCGAGTGAAAAATCTGCTGAACCTGGCTGACTGCCCGGGTCCGCACCTGTTCGGCGCGGGGGAGTTCCTCCTCCACCGGAACACTGAGCGGGTAGCGAGGTGGGGCTGCATTGGCGCTTAGTTGCCGACGCCGGGTCTGAAACCGCTCCATGCGCAAAACGGGGCTGGCAGGATTGATGCCGGCGGCAGGATGTTCCCCATCGGCTGTTTCACTGCGGTTGCGGTCGACATAGACGAAGTCGCACAGGTCGCGCAATTGCGACAGCTCGGTATCGGTATCGACCCGAAAACCCTGGAACATGAATGGAGTCCCCATCCAGGGTCGGTCGAGTTCGCTGATGAACATGCCTTTGCGCAGTTGTCCGCTTTCTACTCTTACGGCTTCCATCGTGGTCCTGTTTGCTGGTCACCCGGGACCGTTTGCGTTCACGGCAGGACATCAGCAAGATGCGTACCCGGCTGAGCGGTTGTGGTCCGGCGGACGTTCAAGGCGGCCCGGCGGGTTGCTACAATACCCGCCGGCATCGAGCATCGGCGGGTCATTTGCTGCTGCCGGAATCTTCTTCAAGGAGTGGAATCTCAATGGTTAACAATGATCTGATCGCCACCGGGCTGGGCGATCTGCGGAGCAACTGGGGCTGGTTGCTGGGACTCGGGCTACTGTTCGTGATCCTCGGCACGGTGGGACTGGGTATGTCGTTCTTTCTGACCCTTGCCAGTGTCCTGTTCTTCGGGGCGCTGTTGCTGGTAGGCGGTGGCACCCAGCTGGTGCATTTGCTCAAGGCCGGTGGCTGGAAATGCCGAATTCAGCATTTGCTGATCGCGCTGCTGTATATCGCTGCCGGTGCGGTCATCATGTACGACCCGTTGCTGGCTTCCGGCGTGTTGACCATGCTGCTGGCCTGGTCGCTGGTTCTGGTTGGCGTTCTGCGCATCGTCATTGCCTTTCAACACCGAGGTATCGACGGCTGGTGGTGGCCGCTGTTGGGTGGTGTGCTGGCGATCGCCCTGGGCGCTGTCATCCTGGCCCAATGGCCGGTATCGGGGCTGTGGGTAATCGGCTTGTTCGTGGCCATTGAATTGATCATGAACGGCTGGTCGTACATTTTCATCGCGTTGGCAGCCCGGCAGGCCGGCAAGCAGCAGCCTGGCGGCACCGATCACGGTGCGGCGACCCCAGCCTGAGATCACCGACAGACCGGGAGCGTGGCATGAGCGATCTGTTCGGCAGTCTCACTGGCTATTGGCGGGAACGGCTGGAGCGGCACCGCAATCTGCCGTTTCTCAAGGCGGTGATGGCTGCCAGCGCGCTGGCAGCCATTGCCGATGGCGAGGTGACACTGGGTCAGCGGTTGCGTATGGATCGTATCCTCGAGACATTGACCCGGCTCAAGGTGTTCGATCCCCACGAAGGCGTCAACCTGTTCAACGAATATGTGCAGGAGATTCTCGCCTCGCCGAGGCAGGGCCGCGAGGCGGCGCTTCGCGACATCAGGGCCGCGGCCGACGGCGAGGAAACCCGCCAGTTGCTGGTTCGAGTCTGTATCGCCATCAGCGAGGCCGGTGGCAGTATGGGTCTGGTCGAGCAGATCGAGATCGTCAGTTTGTGCAGCCTGCTTGAAGTGGAACCCGCGGCCTGCGGTCTGTATACCGAGCCGACAAGCAGCGATATCCCGGGGTCGGCCTGACGGGATGTCTAGTGCTGGTCCGGCCTCTGCCGGTTGTTTCGATCACCCCAATGAGGCTGTCTTGAGAATCGTTACGGTCATTCCGACCTTCAACGAGCGCGACAATATTGGTTTGCTGATCGATGCGCTACAGCCGGTGTTCGCGGGCGTGGGCCAACAGATGATGATTCTGGTGGTCGATGACAACTCCCCGGACGGTACCGGCGAGGTGGTTCGGCAACGGGCTGAAACGCTCGATGGGCTCTATCTGCTCAGTGGTTCCCGGGTGGGCCTTGGCGATGCCTATGCGCGCGGGATTCGATACGCACTCGACACTTTGCAGGCGGACATCGTGATTCAGATGGATGCCGATTTTTCGCACCAGCCCAAAGATCTGCCAAGATTGCTGACGGTATTTCTGCAGGGTGCCGATGTGGTCATCGGCAGCCGCTACGTGGCGGGAGGATCGATTCCCCCAGACTGGAAGTTTTCCCGACGCATGCTGTCGAGACTCGGCAACCTGGTGGCGCGTTTTCTGGCGGGTATGTACCGTACCCGCGATTGCACCTCGGGATTTCGGGTATTGAGCGGGACGTTGCTGCGTCAGATCGATCTGTCCGCGATCCGTGCCCAGGGCTATGCCTTTCAGGTGGCTCTGTTGCACGAAGCGGTGGTCGAGGATGCCGCGGTGGTGGAGATCCCGGTCGATTTCGTCGATCGGGTGCGCGGCGAGTCCAAGCTCGGGTTTCGCGACGTGATCGAGTTCATGGTCAATGCCTGGTGGATCAGGCTGCGCAACTCGAAGACCTTTCTGCGTTTCGCCGTGGTGGGACTGTCCGGAACGGTGGTCAATGTCGGCCTGTTCAGCTTGTTCCTGAGCATGGGCATGGATAAGTATGTCGCTTCGCCGCTGGCTATCGAGGTGTCCGTCATCTGGAATTTTCTGCTCAACAACTTCTGGACATTCGGGCACCGCAAGACGCGTGACCGCAAGCGGATCAAGGGGCTGAAATTCAACATCGTGTCGTTGATCGCGCTGGCGGTCAGCTACAGCACGTTCGTGGTACTGACCCTCGCCTTTCCGCAGGTACGCCCGGAGCTGCATCAGATTGCCGGCATCGCGCCCGCTATGCTGGTCAACTATTTCCTCAACTCGTACTGGACATTCGCCGAACAAACCGAATCCGGCTGAGTCATGGTTAGCCCGCATTTCTCAGTGCGCCGTGGGAATCGCGGGTTAGGGGGACGATTCCTGCAACGGCGCCGCTGACTGCCATTCGGCGAACCGGTAGTAGTAGCGGGAAACCGGGCGACCATTGCGGGACA
>CBDVAK010000038.1:0-17784 GCA_965371945.1 uncultured Candidatus Competibacteraceae bacterium | reverse complement strand
ATCTCGTTACCTGCCAGTCTTGTAGTTGCTCAATCAGCCGGGGTGATGCGGGTGCGGGCAGTGCCTTCCAGGACCCGCCGTGAATACATCCCTGTAGGCTCGACAGCGGCATCCCTGCCGCTAACGGTCCCGGAATGCACAGCCCGTACCCACGTCACGGCAGCCAATGCCCCGGGTTATTGAGGAATCACCCGGTCTTCACCTGAGACGCTGCACGCCTGCTTGTGCCAATTGCGTGCCATATCAGGCTTTGGTGCTGATGAGAATTCCTGCCGGCTGCGAGCTTCCGCTTTCCACCTCGCTATCGAGACCGCCTCCCGACGCCCGTTCCCGATCAGCCTGCAGATCACTCAAGGTACGGCCCAGCTCCAGCAGTTCGGTGGCTGGAATGCGGCGTATCAGTTCCCCGCTGATGCGCTCCACAACCTCCACCACCACCTCCCCGGAGTCCTGATCCACGGAAAACTGCAGATCGCGGAACACGCGTTGGGCGACTTTGCGAATCTCGGTGACCGTCTGCTCCGCATTGCCGGCCGGGTCACGGCCGGCACCGGCGGCAGGAACTTGCCGGGAAACTTCCGGAACTGCCTCCCTGTTGCCAGGGTCAGGGGCTACGCGTTCGACACGGTCAGCGGTGGAGAAACCGCGACCCCCAGGTTTTGGGTTGGCCCCACCCGGCGGGGAAACTTCAACTGCCATGTGCAAAACCTCCCTTACCCAGGTCAAAAGCCGGCGGTATGGATTGGTCACCGCCGGCCTTCGCCCTCGCTAGCGTTCCACTTACCGCAACAGTGACAACACCGACTGCTGGGACTGGTTGGCTTGCGCCAGGATGGATACGCCGGCCTGCTGCAGGATCTGCGCGCGGGTCAGGGCCGCGGTTTCGGCCGCGAAGTCGGCATCCTGGATCCGCGAGCGCGCGGCGGACAGATTCTCCGAGACATTCTGCAAATTGGAGATGGTCGACTCGAAGCGGTTCTGCAGCGCGCCGAACTCGGCCCGCTGGTCGTCGATGGAGGACAACGCGCCATCCGCGATGCGCATGGCGTCGGTGGCGCCGCTGACGGAAGTGACATCAAAGCTCGCGACGGCCTGCAAGGTGGACGAGGCCACGTCAAGCGTGTACCCGCTTAGGCCAATATCAGTAGCATTGAAGGACTTGTCGGAATCCAGTCGCACTTCACCGTTGATCACCGCAGTGTCCGGAACCCCACCCGCCCCGGTCAAGATGGCCGCTCCAACAGTGACGTCACCCGAGTTGACGGCGGTGGTATCAGTCAGCGTGATATCGTTGCCGGTAGCATTGACCAGGGTGATGGCCGAACCGGTGGCGTTGACCTGGGCGGTGACGCCGGTCTCGCCGGTGGCATCGTTGAAAGCCTTGGCGGCGTTGACCAGACCGGAGGCGCCGGCGCCGACCGAAAAGGATATGTTCTTGGCAGTACCGTTGTCGGACTGCACGGTCAGCGCATAAGTTCCAGTGGTAGTGAAACCGATGTCCAGCTCGGTACGGGCACTGGCGGTGACGCCGGTGCCAAGCCTGTTGATACCCTCGGCGATGGTCTTGGCAGTGTCATTGGTTTGGGTCGTGTAAGTGCCACTGCCGGCATTGCCATTGACGACGATCGCGGCGCCGACCACGGTCCGGGAAGCGATGTCGCCGGCCGACGGTGCACCCGAGAAAGTGTTGTTGCCATAGTCGCTGGTGCGAAAGCTGTCGACGCTGGCGCTGATGGTCTGGTTGGCGTTGGCACCGACCTGATAGGTCGCGGTGCCAAAGTTGCCGTCAAAGATGGTGCGGCCATTGAACTGCGTCGAGGTCGCGATGCGATCCAGTTCGCTGACCAGGCTGCCGACTTCTTTCTGCAGCTTCTGACGGTCGCTGGAGGTATTGGTGTCATTGGCGGACTGCACGGCGAGTTCGCGAATTCTCTGCAGGATATTGGTCGCTTCCTGCAAGGCGCCTTCGCCAGTCTGCGCAAAGGAGATGCCGTCGTTGGCGTTGCGCACGGCCTGATTGAGGCCACGAATCTGTGAGGTCATTCGATCCGCGATCGCCATGCCGGCGGCGTCGTCACGCGCGCTGTTGATGCGCAAGCCGCTGGAGAGCCGCTCCAGGGAGCGGTCCAGCATATTCTGTGTGCCACTCAGCTGCCGTTGGGCATTGAGCGAGGCGATGTTGGTGTTGATCACTAGGGACATGGTTTCGATTCCTTGAAGTTAGCAAAGGCAATGCTGCGCCAGTTGAAATCCGATCCTGCTCAGCCTGCCCCAAATGCGCTCCGTTGAGAGGCCCCGGGTATCCTGTTTCGAGCAGTTATTATGTTTATCGGCTGCAGCAAACCATTCTTTAGGGATTCGAAGATACGACTTCCCGGATAGTTGAAAATGCCGGGCCGGGAGACAAGCAAGATGGGGGGATGTATTGCGGTGGGACCTACACGACACGCAGCACGGAATCGCGGCTACGCGTGGGCGATGCCTGATTCCCGGGGTTTACCGCCGCAACAGGTTGAACAAGGACAAACCCTGCAAACGGGCGAATGCCTGTTGCGCAGCCTGCAGATTGAGCGCGTATTGATTGAGCTGCGTGGTAGCCTCCGCGTAGTCCAGATCGCGGAGTTCCGACAGCAACTCGGCGGCATTCACGCTGGCAGTCTCATTGATATCCTGCTGCTCATCCAGGGTTCGCATGCGCGCTCCCAGACTACCGCGGCCCTGCTCGAGGCGATCGAGCACCCGATCCATGTCATCAAGACTGCCGGCTATCCCCTGGCTCAGTCGAGCCCGATCCGCGCTGTCCGAAGCCGGTGTTCTCACCGTGTCGCGAAGTTGTTCCACCAACCCGAAGATCGAAGTCCGGGCACCACTTTCGACCACGAACACATCGCCGGCCCGGGGTTGCCCCTTGACCGATACCTGCACCCCGTTGAAAGCGATGGCGGCACCTGCGACAAAGGCCTGTCCCGTCAACAATGGCGCACCGCTGGCTGAATCCACCACGTCGAACAGATCGGCCGCGGTGAATCTCACTTGGTAGCGGCCAGGCTGGAAAGCGGACCGGTCTTGCACGCCATCATCTACGATCACGCCCGAGCCGGTGTTGCCCGGCGCCGTATCGACGCGAAAGCTGCCGTTGCCCCGCACGATATCCTCGAACAACCGCCCTCCCGATTGATTGACGAGCACGGTTCGTCCCGCGCCCGGCTGCAGAAAGCGCTGTCCGTCATCTCCGCGGTAAGCGACTGCCCCGTTGGCATCCGCGGCAAACGGCCTTCGGCCGGTCTCAAATCCGGCAAACAGATAGTTGCCTTCGCCATCCTGGGCGTTGGCCAGAGACTGCATATCGCCAACGATTGCGTCGAGCTCCGCGGCCAGGATGCCACGCTCACCAAGCGTCATGGCCTCGTTCTCCGCGCTGATACTGATCTCGCGTACCCGGTGCAGAAGATTGACCATGTTTCCCAGTGTGTCGTCCTGGGTGGTCATCGAGGTCCGTGCCTGGTCGAGGCTGCGCTGATACTGTTGCAGTTGCCGGATTTGATGATCCGTTCGCAACATGCGCTCCGCGGCGACGGGATCATCGGCCGCAACCTGCACGCGTCGACCGCTGGCGAGATCCCTCTGGCTGCGCGCCAGCGCGACCTGATTCTCCTGCATGCCGGCAACGCTCTGACGATAGAACTGACTGGTCGACACTCTCATGCCCGCAATCCCCTCAACTGCTTGGGCGATCGGCGCAAGACAGGTGAAATGACCAGCACGCCGGTAGTCCTGTTGACAGAAATCACCTTATCTCCCGGTGGCTCTGAGCAGCGTCTGGAAAAGTTCATCCGCCACGCCGATTACCCGTGCCGCTGCCTCATAGGCCTGCTGGAACTGCATCAGATTCGCGGCCTCCTCATCGAGATTGACGCCCGCGACCGCGTCCCTGGCATCGGTGGCCTGGCTGAGCAGCGCCTCTTGTGCCGCTGTTGCGTTACGTGCGCTGCGGGCGGCGGCGCCAACGCCTGCGATGGTTTGCCCAAAGGCGTCATGCAGACTGCTCCCACCACCATCCAGCACGCCGGCATCCTGCAACCGCGACAGGGCCAGAAGATTGCGATTGTCGGAAGGTCCCGGACCACTGGCCGCTACGGTAAACAGGTCGGCGGCAGCCGGACCTCCGGAAATGACCACGCGATGACCATTGATCTCGATCGCTGCACCGCTTGTGTAGCCGGCCGCCGAGACCAATACCGATCCGGAGGCATCGTCGATGATGTCGTATGAAACCGGCGGATCGTTGAATTCGATACGTAGTGTCTTGAGCAGATCCGGATTCGTGGGGTCGATCACCTCGCCCTGTGTCACCACGGCAGTGCCGGAATTGGCGGATGCTGCTGTGGCCAACACGAACATTCCCGCGGCGATCTCGCGCGGATTCACCAACGCCACCTGCATGGTCGCTGCCGCACCACGGTAGGGTTCGATACGGTATCGATCTCCCGCCAGCGGCCCACCAGCGCTCGTATCGATGTCGATTTGCAAGCCGTCGACCGTGAACGGCCCACTGCCAGATAAGGTCTGCGAACCGCCACCTGGCTCACGTAACAGCTTGAAGTCGGAACCGTCAAACCGCAGCTCATAGCTGAAGGAGGCCAGCGCGGCCGTATCGATAACGGTCACCGAAATCACCGCACCACCGGTGTTACCGGAATGCTCCGCGATGGCCGGGGCGCCGATGGAGAAGAAATCCTTGCCGACTCCCCCCGACAGATCCACACCGTTTCGATGCTGTGCATTGATTTCCGTGGTGACCGCGGTCGCCAGCCGACCCAACTCGTTTGCGGCCTTGCCCAGGGTGTTGTCGCGGAACTGTTGCAACCCTCCCAGGCGACCACCGAGCGGCGCATTTCCCAACGATGTTTCCCGACCGACACCACGATACGCGAGTTCGATGTCGCCGCCTCCCCAGGCGGCACTGCGTACGCCGAGCTGATGAGCATCACCACCGAGCACCAGAGCCTGACCGGTACTCAGGTATACATTCACGGTGCCGTCGTCAACCACCACCGGGTTGATGGAGACCTGCTCGGACAACTGCCTCAGCGCCTCGTCGCGACGATCGTAGAGGTCGTTGGCCTGCAGCCGCGCCTGGCTAGGCAGGCGGGACAGTTCCCGGTTGAGTTCGGCAATTTCGGAGGACAGCTCGTTGACTTGTCCAACGCCGGTTTTAATACGGTCGTTCACTTCGGCTCGCAGCGCACCCACACTCGAGCCCGCACTGGCAAACCGCTGGGAGAGTTCGTTGGCCCGGCTGAGCAGCGCCTCGCGGGCGCCAAGCGAGTCGGGAGATCCCGCGACATCGGCCGTGGCGGCAAAAAAGTCGTCCAATGCGACCCCGACACTCACGGGCTCGGAGGACAGGGCAGCATCCAGTCGCGCGGCCAGGCCGCTGATCACCGCCTGCTCGGAAGCGCCGGTGGTGGCGCCACGAACCTGGGCACCGAGGAACCGGTCGACCACCCTGTCAACGCGGTCCGCCGACACTCCGTTACCGAACGTCTCGAAAGCACTACGCTGATCCACACGCGCCGAGAGTTCCACTCGCTGTCGACTGTAGCCCGGCGTGCTGGCGTTGGCGACATTGTGACCGGAAGTCGCCAGAGCGCGCTGGAAAGCTTGCAGTCCGCTCACGCCAATTTGAAAGATGCTCACTCAGTCCTCCCTGGCGCCGCGGCCAATGCTCCCAGGCAACCCACGGACAAACCTGTTATCGGCCGCTGGTATGAAATCTTAACCACGGGCCCCAGTCGTGCCCGAGACGGCATTCGACGACACGGAGCGCCCCCCCTCAGCGCCGGCGCTGAGGCCCCTGAGATGTTCTTGCACTGCCTCACGAAGCCCCGCACCTTCCAGGATCGATCGAATCTTGTGGGCATATTGGGGATCGGTGGCGTAGCCAGCGTTCTGCAATGACTGCAGAAATGCAGCAGGATCATCGACAACTTCAAGCGCACTGCGGTAGCGCTTGCTGCTTTGCAACAGATTGACGTAATCCTGAAAACTCTCGCGGTAGCTCTCGTAGGCCCGGAATTGTGCTTTTACCTTAATCGCCATGCCATCCATGAACTCCATGGTCGTGACCGTGGCGCGACTACCGTGCCAGCCCTTTTGTGCCTTGATACTGAACAGGTTGAAGCTGCTCCCACCCTGTTCCAGCCTGGGTAGCGACCGCCCCCATCCGGTCTCCAGCGCAGCCTGTGCAATCAGCACCTGGGGTACTACGCCAAGTTGCCGAGCAGCCTGGGTCGCCGAATCCCACAATCGACTGACAAACTTGTGTGGCCCCTCGATGTCCTGCGCGTCCACAGTCGCGTCGTTGCTCGATGGCTGCGTTCCCACGGCTCGCGACCGCCGCGGCCCGATGTTCACCGGCAGCGCCACATCCGGTTGCGGCTGCGTAGCGGCCGACCGGGCGGGAACCCCGGCCGGTTTACCTTCAGGCGAATCCGATGACTGCGCGGGACCCAGCTGACGGACCAGCAGTTCCGCGATCCCCATGCTTCCCGAAGCGGACACGATCTGTGCCCACTGCCGATCCAGCATTTCCTGATAGGTTCTGGTGTGTTTTCCTTCGAGCAGTTCTCCAGCACTCATTTCGCTACGCGCACTTTTCAGCATAAAGCCGATGAAAAGCGCCTCGAAACGCTGGGCCACGTCCGCCAGAGCCTGTTCCGATCCGCCTTGCTGGTCCGCGACCAGGGACACCGGGGCGGGAGCACCCAAGGCTCCACCAGCCACCAAACCAAGTTCTGCTGGTCGAGTGGTCATGGCTCAGATCACGATCAGCTGGGCGCGCAACGCACCAACCGCCTTCAAAGCCTCCAGTATGGAGACAAGATCCTGAGGACTGGCCCCCACGCGGTTGATGGCATCGACGATGTTGCGCAGCGACACACCGGGTGCGAAGTAAAAGGTGGAAGCTTTGGGTTGCTCTATGTCGATCGTAGTCCGCGGCACCACCACCGTCTCGCCGCGAAAGGACTGTGGATTGGGTTGGCTGGCCTCGGGCTGCTCTTCGATGCGTACCGTGATACTGCCATGCGACACCGCGGCCGGCATGACCCGCACGTTTTCGCTGATAACCACCGTGCCGGTTCTGGCATTGACGATGACCCTTGCCGGCGCCTTGCCGGGCTCCACCTGCAGTTCCTCTACCGCGGCGATGAATCCGACCCGCATGCTGCGGCTACGCGGTGCCCGCAGACGCACCGAACCCGCATCCTCGGCGGACGCGAGACCAGACCCGAAGCGCTGGTTGATGGCATCAGCCAAGTGCTGGGCAGTGGTGAAATCCGGGGTGCCCAGGTTCAAAACCACATAGTCTCCGCGATCGAAGCCGGTGTCGACTTCGCGTTCCACGGTGGCGCCGCTGGGAATCCTGCCGACACTGGGTATGTTTACGGTCACGCTGGAAGCATCGCCCTCGGCACCGAGTCCGCCGACCACCAGATTGCCTTGTGCCATCGCATATACCTCACCATTGGCGCCAAGC
Organism: uncultured Candidatus Competibacteraceae bacterium; assembly: GCA_965371945.1. Taxonomy (GTDB): domain Bacteria; phylum Pseudomonadota; class Gammaproteobacteria; order Competibacterales; family JAHEDQ01; genus CBDVAK01. The sequence continues at coordinate 10,244 of CBDVAK010000038.1, read as the reverse complement.
AGGGGCGTCATCAGCAAAGTCCCGCCACGCAGACTCTTGGCATTGCCCAACGAAGAGACAGTCACATCGATCGTCGTGCCCGGCTTGGCGAACGGCGGCAGTTCCGCGGAGAGGGCGACCGCGGCGACATTTTCCAGCTTGAACTTCATCGTGGGTGGCAACACGACACCCAGATTGGCCAGGTAACTGCGAAAGCTCTGCAGGGTGAACTTGGCGTCCGTGGTACGGTCGCCGCTGCGGTCCAGGCCAACCACCAAGCCGTAACCGACCAATTGGTTGGTTCTGACTCCGGCGATACTGGCTATATCCTTGACCCGCTCGGCAGTGGCTGCCAAAGGCATCAACAGCGCTGCGTTCAACAGCAGTATCCCCAGCAGACGGCACGTTCTTGAAATCATCGCAACCCCGCGTCGATCAAAGCGGAAAATAGGGACTGAGAAAGACCCGCCCGAGCCAGCCCACGTCGCTCGCGTCGGCGATCGCCCCGCTGCCCGCATAGGTAATTCTGGCGTTGGCGACGCGGCTGGACAGCACGGTATTGCCGGGCTCGACATCGTTTGGCCGCACCTCACCGCTCAACCGCAGCACCTCCTCGCCCTGATTGAGGGTCAGCCGCTTGTCACCCATGACCAGCAGATTGCCATTGGCTCTCACCTCGACCACGACCACGGTAACCTCACCTACCAGGCGGTTGCTTTGGTCAGCCCCGCCATCACCCCGGTAGTCGCGACCAATCTGGAGATCGGTGTCCAGCCAGTCGACCGGATTACCACCAACCGTGGGCAACGGCACCTCGGTATGGCTGTCCTTGGCCACGTCGAGACTGGCCGACTTGCTGGCTCGGGTCGACTCCACCAGGCGGATGGTGAGTATGTCGCCTACCCGGCGTGCGGTTTGATCCTCGAACAGCCGCAGTTCGCTACCGGCACTGTAGATGGCGCCGGCCGCGGCTGGCGCCGTCTGGTAGTTGATTTCCGGCAACGATGCCCGCGGGGGTGGCTTGGTGGCACAGCCAGCCAGTACCGGCAGCAGCAAGGCGATTCCCAGCCAGGCAAACATCAGTTCAGTCCTTGGGCGAATTCCGACAAATGACATATCCGTCTGCTTGATCTTTGGCCCGTCTTCCACCTTGCGCCAGCAGTTGTATAGCCCTGCCATACACTGGCTGACACGCCTTGAGTACGAACAAAATCTCTGCGCAATCTGGTACGTCATTTTGCGGCAAGCGCCTCAGAGGTTGTTGTTGGTGAATGCGAGCATCTGATCGATGGTGGATATCGCCTTCGAGTTCATTTCGTAGGCGCGCTGGGTCTCGATCATGTTGACCAGTTCTTCCACGGCATTGACGTTGGACCCTTCCACCGCCCCTTGCGCGAGTTGCCCCAATCCGTTTTGAGTGGGCGTGCCGGTCTGCGGGGCACCGCTGGACAAAGACTCCAAAAACAGGTTTTCACCGATGGCCTGCAGACCCGAAGGGTTGATAAAATCGACGATCTGGAGGCTACCGACCTGCACTGGCGACGAATCACCCGGGAGCATGACCTCCACCACCCCGTCGGTCGCGATGGTAATGCTCTGTGCTTCGGCGGGAATGGTGATGTTGGGTTCAAGCTTGTAACCGCTTGCATTGACGACTTCCCCGTCCCGGTTGACCTGAAAGCTGCCGTCACGCGTGTAGGAGATGGTGCCGTCCGGACGCAGGATCTGGAAGAAGCCGCGCCCGTCGATGGCCAGGTCCAGGGGCTTTCCGGTCTGCACCAGATTGCCCTGTGTGAACACCTTCTCGGTAGCGACGACCCGCACACCCGTGCCCAGCTGCATACCACTAGGCAGCTCCGTACTCTCCGAGCTGGCCCCACCCACCTGCCGTACATTCTGGTAGAGCAGATCCTCGAAAACCGCGCGACCCCGTTTGAAGCCGGTGGTGTTTACGTTGGCCAGGTTGTTGGAGATGACCGACATACGTGTGTGCTGAGCATCCAGCCCGGTCTTTGCAATCCACAGATTTGAAGCCATATCTTATCCCCCCAGACCCATCGCGCGGGTCATTGCGGTATCGTTGTCGCGGGCGGTACGCATCATCTTCACCTGCACCTCGTATTGACGGCCCTGGGCGATGAGTCTGACCAGTTCCGACACCGCATCCACGTTGCTGCCTTCCAGCGCTCCCGACAGCAGCTCGACATCACGATCGGCGGGTACGATGCCACCTGATCTCAAACGCATGACGCCATCGCTGCCCTTGACGAGGTCCGCCGGATCGGGATTCACCAACTTGATACGGTCCAACTGCACGATCCCGGCCGGTTGATCGTCAACCGGTACGATCGAAACAGTGCCGTCCGCGCCGATCTCGACACTGCGGGCATTGGGTATGGCGACCGGTCCACCCTGGCCAATCACAGGACGCCCGGCACCGTTCATCAGCAAACCACCCGGACCAACACGCAGATCGCCCGCCCGGGTATATCCTTCACCACCATCCGCTGTCTGAACCGCGATCCAGCCGACACCCTTGACGGCGATATCGAGATCCCGGCCGGTGCGGCGCAGCTCCCCGGCCTCGAGGTTGGAACCACCGGAGCCGGAGTTTGACAACACGCGCGAACGAAACCCGGGCCCGACCACCTCCGTGCCGGTAAATGCCAACAGTTCGGATTTGAACCCGATGGTATTGGCATTGGCCAGATTGTGAGACGACATGGCCTGGGCCAGCATGGTCTGTCGTGCCCCGGTCATGGCTGTGTAGAGCATGTCACCCATTGGCATTCACCCTGCGGGAATTCACCGCGCATCACCTCAAGTTGATAATGGTTTGAGCCATGGTGTCGGCCGTGGAAATGACCTGTGCATTGGCCTGGTAGCTGCGCTGGGCCTCGATCATTTTTACCAGCTCATCGGTGAGCTCGACGTTCGAGGCTTCGAGAGCGCCAGAGGTCACCATCCCCAATGAACCGCTGCCAGGTGCACCGATCATGGCCGGACCGGACGCAAAGGTCTCGGCAAATTCAGTATCACCGATGGCGGCAAGCATCTGCGGTGCGCCGAAGTTGGCCAACGCGACCTGGCCCAGTGGTTGACTTCTACCGTTCGAGTAGCGCCCGGAGATCACCCCGCTGGCATCAACGTCAATTCCCGACAACCTGCCATTGGTGTTGCCGTCCTGCGATACGCTGCTGGTGGCAAAGCCGCCGCCATATTGGGTGCTCTGGGAGAAGTCCAGGGTCATGGTCAACGGTACCGCCGCACCATTGGTACTCCCCAGCTCCGTGGCCACACCCGCAAGATCGATGCTGATAGCCATAGGCTGTGGGCTTGCGGCGGTATCCACGGTGCCATCGGTACGGAATGCCAGCGCTGTCGATGGAATGGTCACGTGCGCGGGGTCGGTGCCATCAACGCTCGCCTGAACATCCCATGCGTTGGCGCCCGGACCCTTGACGTAGTAGAGGGTCAACGAGTGATTGCCACCCTGGGTGTCGTAGATACTCATGGAAGTGGTGAAATTGAACGTGTCCGGGTCGTTCGGATTAAATGGTGTCGTCCCCGGGGCCACAGCGGCGGCATCAAGATTGACTCCCACGTTGGCCGCGGAAGTCACCGTTGGAGGGATATCGGCTGTGGAAATCTGCAGTTCCGAGAGCGTTCCGGTGATATTGCCGTTGCTGTCCGCCTGATAGCCGGTCAGCCGGTGACCGGCATTGTTGACGATGAACCCGTCTTTGTCGGCCACGAAATTGCCGGCTCGCGAGTAGACAATCGCGCCATCGTCGCTGACACGAAAATAGCCGGAACCACTGATCGCCATGTCCAGCGGAGCGCCGGTGTTGTTCAACGCGCCCTGACCCAGATCATGGGACAGACCGTTCAACTTGACACCGGTACCGATCGCATTGCCCGGCGATATCAGTTCAGCGAAATTGGCTCGCGAGGTCTTGAAGCCGGTAGTACTGCTGTTGGCAATGTTGTTTGCAATGACCTCGAGTCCGGTCGTCGCTGCGGCAAGGCCGGTCAGCGCGGTTCCCATGGACATATCGTTACTCCTTGTCTGATTGAAATTCGAAAGGGGCTGTCAACGGAAAACTCCCCCCGTCCGGCTTGTCCGGAATCATGCGGAGCTTCCCTAGAGGATCTCTTCCACACTGTTGAGGGGCCTGATCCCGAGACCGGCGAGATTCAGGACCGTTCCATCGCCGCCCCGGCCCAGGGTTACACTTTCCACATTGGCGCGAACATAGGTCGTCAATGCCGTGTTCTGACCCTCCGACACACCGCTCACCGACACCTGGTAAACACCCGCCGGAACCCGTGAGCCTTCGGTCGTAGTCCCGTCCCATGCAAAGGCTGCGCGGCCATCACCCGCAACCGGGATCGACTGGCTGTGGATCAATTGCCCCGTCGTGTCCCTGATTTGCAGCACCATGCCATCGATGCCGACTGGTACATCAACGGCGCCGCGGAGCTGGCTGCCATCAAACTGTCCTGCGGCAGATTCGACCAGGACCGAACGCCCGACCAGACTGGAAGCTTGCAAAGCCTGTGTGGATGTCAAGGTCTGCGACAACTCATCGAAGGAGCGACCAAGCGACTGCACGCCGTCCACGGTGCTGAACTGCGCCAACTGGCCGAGGAAGTCGGCACCGTCCATGGGATTGAGAGGGTCCTGATTCTGAATCTGTGCCAACATGATCTCGAGAAAATCGGACTGCCCCAGGCCGCCGGCCGGCTCGGAGACTCCGGTATCCCGCGTGCCCAGGCCAAGCTGCGAGATCGTGTTGTCTGCGGTGATCGTAACCATTGATGTAAACTCCTGGAAATTGCGCTATTCGGCCAGAGAAAGCGTGCGCAACAGCAACCGCTTGGTGGTATTCAGTACTTCAACATTGGTCTCGAACGAGCGCGATGCGGAGATCATGTTTGCCATCTCCTCGACCGCATCGATGTTCGGTAGATAGACGTAGCCTTCTTCATTGGCCAGGGGATGTGCTGGCCGATACTCGAGCCGCAGGGGCCGATCCCGCTCGACGACGTCAAGGACGCGAACTCCGGATCCGCTGCCTTTGCGGTCGAAGCGATCGAGTATGGCGGCGAAAACCGGCTCACGAGCCCGGTACGCGGTCTCGGCGGTGGTTGAGGCGGTATCGGCGTTGGCCAGATTGCTTGCGGTGGTATCGAGTCGCACTTGCTGCGCCAGCAATGCCGATGCCGTCACCCCGAAGATGTCACCCAAAGCCACGGTCATTCACCCCTGAACGCGGTAAGGAGGCGACCAAACTGACTCTTCAGGAAAGTCAACTGGGCCTGGTAGGCAACCGCGTTCTCGGTGAATGAGGACTTCTCGAGCTGTATCTCCACCGTGTTTCCATCGGCGGACGGCTGGCTGGGCTGTCGGTACATCACCCGGTTTGATTGCGAAGAAGATGCGCCCATGTGCCCGACACGTGTCACCTGCATGGCGACCGTGCGCTGACCCTGCTGCATCGCCAGCACGGCCTTGAAATCCAGGTCACGGGCCAGGAAGTTCGGCGTGTCGGCATTGGCGATGTTCGATGCCAGCAACTGACTGCGCTCGCCGCGCAATTGCAGCGCGCGGATGTTGAGTCCCAGTACGCTGTCGAATGCATGTGTCATGTGGCAACCTCCCGCCAGATCCATCAATGCTCACTGGCTCAATCCAGTGTCACTTGGCATGCCCCTCAGCACAGCGCGTGCCACCGATGCTATCCACTTGATTATCATATTGTTTCATATTTCCAGGTGACATCTTGAGGTTGCCGGCGAGGGGGCTTGCGGCAAGCCCTTTCCGCCCGGCGGCAATCTTTGCCATTGATTTCACCGGGTGTGTAACCCTTCGTCCGCAATCTGCAGGGTTCGGTCCGGGTAGCACATGCAGGGGGACGCCGTGAATACGTCCATGTAGGCTTGACGGCGGCATCCTTGCCGCCGACACCCCCGGCATGCGCCACCCAGACCTCGGGACCGTGTCCAACGGGTTACGGCCTATCACTGGCCCGCTCCTCGATACGGATGTGGCACGCCGGCTGCATATGGGCAATATCGAGGACCGAAACAGTCGTTTTCCTGACAGTGTCGGAACAACCATAGCCAATTGAATACCAAGGTAATGCACCAAAATATTCGAATGCCAAACCAGCGCCGACAGAGCATCCTGCCTTTGGCCCTCGTCATTTTCTTGGCGTGTCCGGGGCTTGCGACCGGAACGCCCGCGATCACGAATATTCAGGCAGAGGCCGTCCGTTTTCTGACCGAGCTTCACGAAGGTAGCAAGGGAAAGGCTGAAATTACCGTTGCGCGCCTCGACTCGCGTTTACAGGTGCACTCCTGTGGTGAGCCTCTGGTGGGCTTCCTGCCACCAAACGGCAGAACGGCAGGCAATATCACGGTGGGAGTGAGATGCCCGGGCCCGAAAGCCTGGCAGGTCTACACATCGGCCCGTGTGAGCATTATCCGCGACGTCATCGTCGCCGCTCGCCGCCTTGAACGCGGATTCGAGATTACGCCTCAATCAGTGACTTGGTCGCAACGGGATCTGGGTACGCTTTACCGCGGTTACCTGGAAGACCCGAAGAAGTTTGAAGGTATGCGATTGAAACGGGGAGTCCCTATGGGCACCGTCATCAATCCGTCAATGCTCGAAGCCAAACCACTGGTGCAACGAGGTGACCGGGTCACACTGGTGGTCAGCGCCGGAGGCATGGAGGTAAGCGCGGCGGGAGAAATGCTAAACGAGGCCGCTGCCGGCCAAATTGTGAGAGCTCGCAATCTCAGCTCAAGGCGCGTGGTTCAAGGCCGCCTGCAACCGGACCGCACCATCAGGGTAGTACGATGACGACGCCTTCGAAACTGGCTTGGCAGGTCGTCACTGCTGTGGGCTCCGGCAACCAGCGCATCAGTTTACGGATAGATCAGGATTTCCCTAAAGTCTGGCCGGAACCGGCCGATACTTGAAAGTTGATAGTAGAGTCGCTTCAAGGTGATCTCATGAATATCGGAATCAGTAAGCTCCACGAAAGGTCCCCCGTGGCGGAAAATGCACGGTCCGGCGGCAAAGCGCCAGCTCCAAACAGTCCGCAATCTGACCAGGCCAGGGCTCATCAAGGGACGAGCAGCAGCGTATCTCTGCATGGAAGTATGCGCCTGCAGCAGCAAATGGCTGCTGACACCAACGGGATTGCCCCACTGGACGTCGCAAACGTCGAGCGGCTACGCGCTGCGATTCAGAGTGGCGACTACCGGGTGGATCTACGCAGCCTCGCAAACAACCTGGTCACCCAAGAAACCGAAGTATTTGGTCGATGACTTCCACTACCCCTGCCGCAGATGCACTTGTCGTGTTGCTCGACGAGATCGCCAGCATCCTCGAACATCTCGTCAAGACACTGGATCAGGAGTATCAGCTACTCAAGTCATCCTCTGCTCCAGAGCTTACAGACGTGGTCGCTGACAAGGACGCGTCTCTGACCCGGCTCTCGGAGTTAGACTGCTTGCGCCGCGAGTTCTTGAACCTGCAACGTGGTGACCAGCCACTTCAGACCATGGAGCAGCTCTTCGACACCTTGCATGCGGAACAGGCTGCACTTTTGAAAAGCCGCTGGGACAGAGTCGTCAAGTCAACCCGCGAGGTCCACAGGCTCAATCGACGCAATGGTGCCACCATCCATCTGAGCCGCAATCTTGTGGAAACCTTCATCGCCATCTGGCGTGGTCAGGAGCAGGATCTGACAGCCAGTACCTATGGCCCCAACGCGCAGCCCGCACCTGCAAGCATCACTCGAGCGATCGCTGAGGTGTAACACCGGGGACCGCGGCTGAATTCCACACGCTGTAGCAAAAAACACAGAGCTTTCCCTGGCTGCAATCACACAGGACTTGTCAATTGGCGGCGCCATATGGGAGCCACCAATGCCCTCCGGCACAGGCTTTCAAAGCTATCTATTGCCCCACCCGATGGACCGTTTTGCGACCGACTCGGAAACGGCGTGGGACACAAGCGGAAATTGCTTACGCACTACAAGCCGGTTTCCAGATTCACGTAAACAGAATCTGCGCTAAGCTGATTTCCTGGAAACAGATCAAGGCTGATAGTCAGCCTGTTTGTCGCAGGTAGCGACCCCCCTGATCAAGGATCTTGAAGCGATGCCACGTCTGAACCCGGAGCTCAAAGCAAAACTCAAGCTTTGCACTGACCTGCCGAGCCCACCCGGGGTCGCGACGAAAATGATTGAACTCGGTCAGTCCAATCAGGCCAGCATGGGTGATGTCGCTGACGTCGTGAATGTTGACCCCGCGCTGGCCGCAAAAATCCTGAGGGTCGCCAATTCACCATTCTACGCCAGGCAACGCAAAACCCAGAATCTCAGACAAGCGCTGATGCTGCTGGGACTTGACGGGGCGCTGACTCTGGCACTCAGCTTCTCTCTGGTGAAATCGCTGTCCGATTCTCAAGACAAAGGCACCATGGACTATGGCTGTTATTGGCGGCGCTCGCTGAGTTCAGCAGTAGCGGCGCGCGTTATCGCGCAGCGCCTGAAATTTGACGCTCTGGAGGACATCTTTCTGGCCGGTCTGCTACAGGACATCGGGATGCTCGCACTGAGCAAAGCGATTCCCGACGAGTACTCCGCTCTGGTAGCCGACAGCCGGGACCATGACGATTTGACCCGGCGGGAACGAGAGGCCCTTGGTTGTGACCATGCATTGGTTGGTGCCTGGTTGATGGAACAATGGAACCTGCCGTCCCATCTGCAATCCGCGGTGGCCGGCAGCCACGATCCCGGCTCGGCGCAAAGCCGGTCGAGTGACCAGCAGGCTGTCTATTGCATTGCTCTTGGCAGCCGGATTTCTGACATCTGGCTCCACAAGGACTGCGAAGTCGCCTTGGCCGAGGCCGCACTCATGGCGAAGGAACTGCTGGACATCGACCATGACGAACTGGCAACCATTCTCGACGCCGTTACCGAAGATCTGCCTGTGACCGCCAGCCTGTTTGACGTCGAGATTGCAGACCCCAATCTGACCGAACACATACTCGGCCAGGCCAAGGAAATTCTCATGCTCCGAAATCTGCAGTCGATGCGCGAAGCCAAGCAGCTAAGCCAGACCGCACAGTCGCTCGAGACCCGCACCAAGGAGCTGGAGGAGCAAAACCGCAGGGATGGGCTGACAGGACTCTATAACAGAGCCTACCTGGATGACGTCCTCAAGGAAGAATTCAATCGCGCCAGAGATCACGGCTGGCCGTTGACGGTCGCTTTTGTTGATCTGGACCATTTCAAGTTGGTCAATGACAACTATGGCCACCAGGCTGGAGACGAAGTATTGCGCAGAGCGGCTGATCTGATGAAAAGAACGATGCGGGATACAGACATCGTTGCACGCTATGGCGGCGAGGAGTTCGTAGCGCTGCTGCCCGGCAGCAATGTCGATGCCGGCCACACCGCTGCGACACGTATTCTGGAAGCGTTCCGCCACACTGTCATGCAAATATCTTCGGGCGAACAACTCGGGGTCACAGTGTCTATCGGTACCGCAACGAGTGGCGACGGCACGGATTTCGAGGATGAACTGGATCTGGTCAGGGCAGCTGATCAGGCGGTCTATGCGGCCAAGAATGGCGGGCGCAACCGGGTTGCCTGCCACGGCAACATCGCCACCAGAAATTCCTCTCCCCACCTGTTGAAACCCCTGTTGTCGGCCGGGGGCCGAGCTTGACGGCTATCGGCTCGCAGGAGCAGCGGCGTATGCGCCGCCAGTCAATGCGAATCCTTGCAGTGTCGCTATGTGCAGCACTGTTTGCGGTGGCAGCAGTCCCCTCCTATTCCGCGATGAATCAGGAATCCGCGACCTACGTTCCCAAAGAACTCTATCTGATCCGCGACAACGACAGCGTCATCGTGGCCAACATACCGTTCAATCGCTTCGATCAACTGAAACTCAGGAACGACGAGTCAGTTCGCAATACAGCGCAGAGTCACGCAGTCGCCGTGGTAGTCACCACCGAGCGGATACTCGGGTACGGATCACGCACACCAACCTGGCGACCGCTGCAACTCTACAAGCAGGAGAGTATCCAGAAACTGGAGGTGCAGGACTACGGTGCCCTGGTTATTACCAGCAAGCGCTTTCTCAATTTCAACGGCAACAATGGTGCGTGGGCCGAGCGCGCACGCTAAGGCGATTTCTCTCAACAAAGTTACCAGCTTGCTTGTCCTTCCGCCCGCCTG